>JBBDYP010000062.1:0-24299 GCA_040900615.1 Solirubrobacterales bacterium
CCGGCGGCAAGTTCGGCGACGGCGGCGGCTACAAGGTCTCCGGCGGCCTGCACGGGGTCGGCGTCTCGGTCGTCAACGCCCTCTCCGAGCGCCTCCATCTGGAGATCAGCCGCGACGGCCACGTCTGGGCACAGGACTACGAGCGCGGCAAACCGATGACGGATCTGGAGCAGGGCGCGCCGACCAAGGAGCACGGCACCAAGATCACCTTCCTCCCCGATCTCGAGATCTTCGAAGAGATCGAGTTCGACTTCGAGACCCTGGTCGAGCGGCTGCGCGAGACCGCCTTCCTCACCCGCGGGCTGAAGATCGAGCTGATCGACGAGCGCGGCCAGACCAACAACGTCACCTTCCAGTACGAGGGCGGGATCGAGGACTTCGTCCGCCACCTGAACGGGAACAAGGACGAGGTGCACAAGAAGGTCATCTACTTCGAGGGCGGCAAAGAGGAGGGGCAGGTCGAGGTGGCGATGCAGTGGAACACCTCCTACCAGGAGTCGATCTTCAGCTTCGCCAACAACATCAACACCCACGAGGGCGGCTCGCACCTCTCGGGATTCCGCTCGGCCCTGACCCGAACCCTGAACGCCTACGCGCGCAACAAAGGCCTGCTGAAAGAGAAGGACGACAACCTCGCCGGCGAGGACGTTCGCGAGGGGCTGACCGCGGTGATCTCGGTCAAGCTGCACGACCCTCAGTTCGAGGGCCAGACCAAGACCAAACTCGGCAACCCGCCGGTTCGCGGATTGGTGGAGGAGATCGTCAACCGCAAACTTGGCGAGTATCTGGAGGAGAACCCGGCCGACGCCCGCCGGGTCATCGGCAAGGCGATCGACGCTTCGAGGGCTCGGGCCGCGGCACGCAAGGCGCGGGACCTGACCCGC
This sequence comes from Solirubrobacterales bacterium, assembly GCA_040900615.1. Lineage (GTDB taxonomy): Bacteria > Actinomycetota > Thermoleophilia > Solirubrobacterales > 70-9 > VAYN01. The sequence goes on from JBBDYP010000062.1 coordinate 885, forward strand.
AAGTCGGCGCTCGAGAACTCGACGCTGCCGGGCAAGCTCGCCGATTGCAGCGTCAAGGACCCGAGCCTGGCCGAGATCTTCGTGGTCGAGGGCGACTCCGCCGGCGGCTCGGCCAAGCAGGCCCGCGACCGCAACACGCAGGCGGTCCTGCCACTGCGGGGCAAGATCATCAACGTCGAGAAGAGCCGCATCGACAAGGTGCTCGCCAACAACGAGATCCAGGCGCTGATCACGGCGATCGGGACCGGCGTCCACGACGAGTTCAACATCGAGGACGCCAGGTACCACAAGATCGTGATGGCGACCGATGCCGACGTCGACGGCGCCCACATCCGCACCCTGGTCCTGACCTTCCTCTACCGCCAGATGCCGGAGCTGATCGACGCGGGCTACGTCTACATCGCCAAACCGCCGCTCTACCGGGTCAAGCAGGGCAACCAGGAGACCTACCTCGAGCGCGAGTCCGAACTCGAGGAGCTGCTGCTGCGCGACAAACTCGAGGACTTCCAGTTGACCGACGCCACCGGCAACACGAAGAAGCTGACCTCGAGCCGCTGGCAGGCCTACGTCCGCCGCTCGAAGGAGTACGAGGGGTGGGGATCCTCGCTGCAGGCGGAGTTCGGACATGACGCGGTCCGCTTTCTCGAGGAGTCGAACCTGCTCGACGAGGGGGTCACCAGCGTCGCCGCCGCCGCCAAGCTGCTGCGCGAGAAGGCGCCGGAGGGCGCGCCTTTCGACACCGAGGTGGTCGACGCCTCCGAGGAGCTCGTGGTCGTCAAGGCGATCGAACGCAAGAGCGGGCTGGCCCGAACCCACCGGCTTCCGGCGGCGCTCTTCACGCATTACGACTACCGCAAGTTCATCGACGTCCACGAGGCGCTGCTCAAGCAGGTCGGGCGACCGCCGTTCGAGATCGAGCTCGGCGACCGTCGCAACGTCGCGCTCTCCTTCCAGGGGCTGCGCGGGGCGGTGCTGGAGCTGGCCCGCCATGGTGTCCAGCTGACCCGCTTCAAGGGACTCGGCGAGATGAACGCCGATCAGTTGCGCGAGACGACGATGGATCCCGCCAGCCGCACCCTGGCCCGGGTAACGCTCGAAGACGCGACCGCCGCCGACCAGATCTTCTCGATGCTGATGGGCGACCAGGTCGCGCCCCGCCGTGAATTCATCGAGGCCCACGCCAAGGAGGTTCGCTTCCTCGATGTCTGATCCGAACCGAACGGAGAGCAGCTGATGGCGCTTGACGCCCTGACGGGCCGCATAGAGGAGCGCGAGCTCGAGAAGGAGATGCGATCGTCCTATCTCGATTACGCGATGAGCGTGATCGTCGGGCGAGCGCTGCCGGACGCACGCGACGGCCTCAAGCCCGTTCACCGCCGCGTGCTCTACGCGATGCACGACGTCGGCCTGCAGCCGACCCGGGCTTACCGCAAGTGCGCGTTCATCGTCGGCGAGGTGATGGGCAAGTACCACCCGCACGGCGATACGGCGATCTACGACACGCTGGTGCGGATGGCGCAGGACTTCTCGCTGCGCTACCAGCTCGTCGACGGTCAGGGCAACTTCGGCTCGATCGACGACGACCCCGCGGCGGCGATGAGGTACACCGAGGCGCGGCTGACCCGGCTCGCGACCGAGTTGCTGCGTGACATCGACGCCGACACGGTCGACTTCGGCCCCAACTACGACGAATCGACCCAGGAGCCGCTGGTCCTGCCGGCCCGCTTCCCGAACCTTCTGGTCAACGGGACCTCCGGCATCGCGGTCGGGATGGCGACCAACATCCCGCCGCATAACCTGCGCGAGGTCGCCGGAGCCGTCGCCGCCTACATCGACGATCCCGAGATCGACCTCGCCGGGTTGATGGAGCACGTCAAGGGCCCCGACTTCCCCGGCGGCGGCATCATGAGCCGGGAGGGCATTCGCGACGCCTACGCCTCGGGCCGCGGCAGCATCAAGGTCCGCGCCCGCGCCCACGTCGAGCCGCTGAAGGGGGGCAAGGAGGCGATCATCGTCACCGAGCTGCCGTTCACGGTGAAGAAGCTCGGCGACGGCGGCCTGGTGACGAAGATCGCCGACCTCGTCCGCGAGAAGAAGCTGGAGGGCATCTCCGACCTGCGCGACGAGTCGGATGGCTCGGGGATGCGGCTGGTGATCGAGCTGAAGCGGGGCGGCCCTCCGGCCAAGGTCGTTCTCAACAACCTCTACAAGAAAACCGCGATGCAGACGACCTTCGGCGCCAACATGGTGGCGCTGGTCGACGGCGTGCCGAAAACGCTGAGCCTGCTGGAGCTGATCCACCACTACGTCGACCACCAGCGTGAGGTCGTCACCCGCCGCACCCAGTACGAACTTCGCCGGGCCGAGGCGCGTGCCCACATCCTCGAGGGGCTGCTGGTCGCGCTGGACAATCTCGACGCGGTGATCGCGCTGATCCGCGGCTCCGACGACCCGGACGCCGCCCGCGAGGGCCTGATCTCGGAGTTCGAGCTCTCGCGCGAGCAGGCGCAGGCGATCCTCGACATGCGCCTGCAGCGCCTGACCGCGCTCGAGGCCGACAAGGTCCGAGCCGAGCACGCCGACCTGGTCGAGCGGATCGGCGAGCTGCGCGCGATCCTCGGCGACGAGGCGAGGGTGATGGCGATCGTCAAGGAGGAGCTGGCGGAAATCGTCGAGTCCTACGGCGACGAGCGGCGCACCGAACTCGGCCACTTCGAGGGCGACGTCGGCATCGAGGACATGATCGCCGACCAGCAGATGGTGATCTCGCTGACCGCGTCGGGCTACGTGAAGCGGTTGCCGCTGGCCACCTACCGCCAGCAGCACCGCGGCGGCGTCGGGGTGATGGGGATGAACCTGAAGGAGGACGACTACATCGCCCACCTCCACATCTGCTCGACCCACGACTACCTGCTTTTCTTCACCAACCGCGGCAAGGTCTACCGGCTCAAGGTGTACGAGCTGCCGGAGGGCTCGCGGACCGCGAAAGGCAGCTCGCTCAACAACCTGCTGCCGCTGCGCGAAGGCGAGAAGGTGATGGCGGTGATCCCGACCCGGGACTTCAAGGAGAACAAGTACCTCGCCTTCGCCACCGCCCAGGGCCTGATCAAGAAAACCGAGTTCCTCGCCTACAACACGCCTATTCGCGCCGACGGCATCATCGCGATCAAGGTCCGCGACGGGGACGAGCTGGTCCAGGTCCGGCTCACCTCGGGCGAAGACGACATCCTCATGGTCTCCCACTCCGGCCATGCCTCGCGCTTCTCCGAGGAGCTGGTGCGATCGATGGGTCGCGACACCAGCGGCATCAAGGGCATGAACGTCTCGGCCAAGGGCAACCGGGTTCTGGCGATGGACATCGCCCGCAACGACACCGAACTGTTCGTCGTCACCGAGAACGGCTACGGCAAGCGCACGCCCGTGTCCGAGTACCCGGTGAAGGGGCGCGGGACCAAAGGCGTGCTGACCGCGAAGCTGACCGAGAAGAAGGGTGGCCTCGCCGGCGCCCTGATCGTCGCCGAGCACCAGGAGCTGCTGTTCATCTCCCAGAACGGGATGGTCCAGCGCACGTCCGTCAGCGGCATCTCCCAGATGGGGCGCTCGACCCAGGGGGTGAAGGTGATGAACATCAAGGACGACGACCGGGTCAGCGCCGTGGCGCTGGTGGTCGAGTCCGAAGGTGGCGAGGGCGCCCCGGCCGAGCCGCCGCCCGAGTTGCCGGGAGCGTCTGAGGATGGGGCGGGCGGGTAGCCTCGCCCCTCATGCCACGCGGCGGCAACTCGACCAGCCACGCCCCCGAGGCGCCAGCAGGCAGCTTCCACCCGGCACGGACGCGACGGCGCTGCCCGGCCGCGAGCTGACTCAGCCCAGGCCGCTGCCAAGTTAGAACTGAAAGTCCTCTCGACGAAATTCGAACCGGTCCCGCTCGGCCCGCATCTGTTCGCAGAAATCGGCGAACAATGACCAGTAGTGGCTGAGGCGATTGACGTCCGTCCAGAACTCCTCGCTTTCCCAGCACAAGAGAGCGTAGTAGCCGAACATGTAGTGAGCGACCTGCGGCTTGATAAGGCCAGAGTTCATTGCGATTGCGATCTCCTCGAATAGGCCCAGATAGTCGCGCTTGACCTGGAAAGGGAGATCCTTCAACTCCTCGCGCGCCGGGCGCGCAGCATCCTCCTCGGCATAGGTCTGGTCTATGAGTTCCGCGACCCGCGCAAACTCCTCGTTCTCCTTTAACCGGCGTCGCAGCTCAAAGAAATGCTCAGCGCGCTTCTGGCGACCTTGATGCGTGTACTCGATCAAAGCCTTTATCAACGTCACCAGCGCGACAAGAGCACCAACCACACCGACGAGCGCCGTGACAGTGCCAGCGGATATTCCAGCGACTAGACCCACTCAGATCCCACCCATCTAGATTAGATCGACCCGGCAGTCCAACACTAACGGCAGCGCCGCCGCCGGACCGGCCGCCGCAGCGCCGCCGCCGTACGCGCCGGTATGCGGCCTAGGATCGAGTGAGTGACTATCGACCTGATGACCCGAGTCGTCAGTTCGCAGGCATAACGCCCGATAGACGAGTCCGGGGGGTGGGCTTTTCGGTCGACGGGCCGAGCCCACATGGGAGAGCGAGGCGCCAGGCGGGCCCGGATGGCAGCGGATCAACGACTCAGGTCACTAGCTGGGATCGTAGTCGGCGAGAAGTTCCCAGATTGGCAGCGCCCCGCGGCGATCGACGCGGCGCGGCATGTTGGGATCGAGCCCGTGATGGTGAACTGGAAAACCGCGAGGCCCGTCCCGGTGCCACTTACGACGAGATCGTGGCGGGAACGAAAGGATCAAGAACGGAACTTCGGAATGCGCGATCCCGGGTATCCCTCCGCCGCCTGAGGCGGCCTAAGTAAGCTCGTCCCCCCGCCCCGGGGTGAGCCTCGAACCCCTAAGCCGCCTGGGGTAAGTACTGCTGCCAGGCTTCCGGGATCTTCGGGCTGGCCACCCGGATGAAGACCGTCGGCTCGGGGGCCTTCGGGTTCTTCTTCGGGTGCATCTGGATCTCGCGGGGGAGGCGGTTGCCCTTGCGGCGGTTGCAGGCGGCGCAGGCGGCGACGATGTTCTCCCAGACCGATTTGCCGCCGCGGCTGCGGGGGATCACGTGGTCGACGGTGAGGCCCGACTTCGTGGAGCCGCAGTATTGGCACGTCCAGGAGTCCCGAGCCAGCACCGCCCGCCGAGTGATCTTCCGCCGATGCGCCTCGCGGGGAATCCTCACGTAGCTCACCAGCCGAATCACATCGGGCCGCTCCAGAGTCATGTGCTCCGAGTGAAGCGCGCCCTCTCGCTGCTCCAGCAACTCCGCCTTTTCCTTCAGCAGCAGGACAGCGGCGCGTCTCAACGTGCAAACGTTGATCGGCTCATACGTTGCGTTGAGCACAAGAACCCGTGCCATCGTGCGGAGAATTGTAGGGGGGTCGGCCCCCGGTGAGGGGGAGAGAGGGTCGGATACCCCTCTTCACTTAACTTGCTCGGGTGGGTCGTGCTGCGGCCGTCCGAGGTTCGGGCAACCGAGAAGTACAAGACGTTTCGAGGGGTATCCGACCCTCTCTAACCGCCGACCGGGTACGAACCTAGGAGGCGAACGGACTCCGCTTTGGTCCGGAGGGAGTCGAGGGCGTCCGAAATCGTCGGGTCGGTCGCGGCGCCCTCCAAGTCGCAGAAGAACATGTAGCGGCCGAGGCCCCGGCGCAGGGGGCGGGACTCGATGCGGGTGAGGTTGATGCCTCGACTCGAGAACTCGCTGAGGGCGTTGACGAGCGCGCCCGGGTGGTCTTCGCCGAGCTCGGAGAAGACGAGCGAGGTCTTCCAGGGGCCCTTGCCGGTGGGCTCGGTGCCGGCGGGGGCGATCCAGACGAAACGGGTGACGTTGTCCGCTTCGTCCTCGACGCCCTCGCGCAGCAGGGCGCAGCCGTAGAGGGCGGCGGCAGCTCGGGCTCCCAGGGCCGCCCAGGGCCGGGCCGACTCGCTCACCATCCGCACCGCCGCCGCGGTGCTGCTGACGCTGCGAAGTTCGACCTCGGGCAGGGTCTGGCGCAGGAACCGCGCGCACTGGGCGAGCGGCTGCGTGTGGGAGAGCACCGCCTCGATGTCCTCGACCCGCACCCCCTCACGCGCGATCAGATGGACCCGGACGCGGTAGTCGTACTCGCCGACGATGGTCACCGCCTCGACCTCGAAGGCGAGCGTGTCGAGGCTGTTGCGGATCGATCCCTCGATCGAGTTCTCGAACGGGACCAGGGCGCGGTCGGCCTCACCGCGCTCGACGGCGAGGATGGCGTCGTGGATCGTTGCCGTGCGCAGGGGCTCGAAGTCGGTCGTCGGGGACGCCTCGCCGAGAGCGTCCTCGGTGAAGGTTCCGGCTGGTCCGAGGTAGGCGATCCTCAACGCGCGTCGCCTATTCGAACGAGACCGTGTAGCTGGCTTCGTTGTTTTCGGAGACCTGCTCGCCCGGCACCGTTTCGACCTCGACTTCGAGCGTCACCGTGCCGGTCGGCGTCGGCGTCAACGGGATCGTCACCGAGGCGATTTCGCCGGCACTGATCGCGCTGATGTCCTGCTGCAGGGTGTTGCCGCCGTCGACCGAGACCGAGACCGAGACCCCGTTCTCCGTCGATTCGCCCTGGTTTTGCACCTGGACTTTGACTTCCGCGGTTTCTTCGGCCGAGACCGTCGCGGTCCCGCCTTCGACCAGTTCGCTCCCGCTGACGCTGACGCCGACGAGGCCGAGGCCGTGGACGCCGGGGCCGGCGGTTTCCGACGAGCCGCCGCTGATCGCCCCGAGCCCGTCGCTGACCGCGCTTTCTTCCAGCCAGCTGTCGTCGGGGAGGAAGCTGCTCTTTGGCACGTCGCTGCCGTCGATTCCGTTGGCGGCGAGGACGCCGTCGATTTCGGGCCGAACGACGGTTTCGTAGAGGACGTCGCCGGCCAGCAGCTTCTGCATCTGGTTGGCGATCGCCGCCGTCGCCTTCTCGGCGCCGGCGTCGCCGAGCGCCGTGCTCATCTTGTTGGCGATTTCGGTCATCGCGCTGCGGCGCAGCTCGTAGACCAGCTCGAGCGTGCTCTGCGCCCGGCCCATGTCGCCCGGGGCGCCGAGGCCTTCGACCCGCGAGGCGTAGTTGTCCATGGCGCTGCGGTCGGCCTTGACCTCGTTGACGAAGTCGGTCACCGAGAGGTTGCCGGGGTCTTCGAGCTTGCCGAAGAATGCCTTGCTGGTCTGTTCGGTCTCGTCGACTATCTGGCTGACGTTGCGGGCGTAATCGCTGAGCTCCCGGTGGGCGCGGGCGTCGAGGCAGCCCTTGACCCCGAGCACGATCAGGATCAGGACGATCAGGCCACCGCCGAGGGCAAGGCCACGCCGCAGCATGATCTGCTGGCGTTCGGGGCGGCGTTGCGGGCGCTCGCGTCGGCGCGGCCCGCGTGGTGGTGAATCCTCCAAGGAAGCGCTCTCCAAGCTGGTTGGCTGGCCGGAGAGTATGAAGCCTGGCGTGGTCGGCGCGTCAAGAGGCGCAGCAAACGGTGCCTTTCTCCCAGCGCCGCACCGCAGGAGAGCGGCCGCGCGCGGCGAAGTTGAAGCAGCTTTGGTCGGTTCCCTCGTTCTAAACCGCTTCCTGATCGAGCGCCGCATCGGCAGCGGCGGCTTCGGCGTCGTCTACGAGGCCTGGGACGGTCGCCTCGAGCGGTCGGTGGCGGTGAAGGCGATCGAGCAGCAGGGGGAGGCAGGGCGGCGGGTGCTGCGCGAGGCGCAGGCCGCGGCCCGGCTCAACCACCCCGGCATCGTCACCCTCTACGAGATGGGGGAGGAGGACGGCAACGCCCTGCTCGTCACCGAGCTGGTCGAGGGCTCGACCCTGGCCCGCCTCGCCCACGCCGGCGAGCTCTCGGACCGGGAGATCGGCGAGATTGGCGCCGACCTCTGCGAGGCGCTCGACCACGCCCACTCGCGCGGGGTCGTCCACCGCGACATCAAGCCCCAGAACGTGCAGGTGACCGAGGGCGAGCCTCGCGCCAAGCTGATGGACTTCGGGATCGCCCGCCTCGCTGACGACGCGCCGCTGACCGCCGCCGGCGACATCGTCGGCACGCTCGCCTACATGTCGCCGGAGCAGGCCGAGGGCCGCCCCGCCGGCCCCGAGGCGGACGTCTACTCGCTGGCCCTCGTGCTCTACGAGTGCTGGAGCGGCGAGAATCCGCACCGCCGCGCCAGCCCGGCGGCGACGGCCCGCGCGATCGGTGCCCGCGCTCGCCCCCTTCGCCGCCTGCGGCCGGGCCTGCCACGCGAGCTGACCGACACGATCGACGCCTGCCTCGCCGCTCGCCCGAACCACCGGCCCTCGCTGGAGGAACTGGGCACCGTGGTCGAGGACTCGCTCGACCTGCTGGCCGACCACACCCGATCCGGGCACCGCCACTTCGGCGCCCGGCTCGGCGCCCTCGCCCTCGCGGCGGCCCTGGGGGCCTGGCTCGCGATCGGCCACGGGGCCCTTCTTCCCTAGGATTTCATCCGGTTCTCCGGACCCGGAGAGCTGACCCTGCTCGCCAAGGAGCCATTCCGATCAGCGTCCTACGCAACCTCGAGTCCCGTATCGAAGGCCTCGTCGAGGGAGTCTTCAGCCGCGCCTTCAGCTCCGAGGTGCAGCCGGTCGAGCTCGCCCGCAAGCTGGCGAAGGAAATGGACGCCCACAAGACCGCCTCGGTCCAGCGGGTATACGTGCCCAACGAGTACACGGTCTTCCTCTCCAAGCAGGATCGCTCCAAGCTCGAGGGCTACGAGCGTTCGCTCGAGCAGGAGCTCTCCGGCTACCTGCTGGAGCACGCCCGCCGCCGCGGCTACGACCTGCTGACCAGGCCGGCGGTCGAGTTCTCGACCGACGAGCGCCTGCGGCTCGGCGAGTTCGGGATCCAGGCCCGCCTGGTGAAGCCACCGGCCCACGAGGGCGAGAGCCCGAAGCAGGGCGAAGAGGGTCACACGATGGTCTACTCGGCGGTGCGCGAGCGTGACCGCGGCCGTCCCAAACGGCCCGAGCAGGCGGTCGGCGCCCTGGTCTCGACCCGCGCCGTGGTCTCGCTCGACGACCGCCGCTACGTGCTCGACGGCCCCCGCGCCACGATCGGCCGCTCGAAGTCGGCCGAGTGCGTCCTCCCCGATCCCAACGTCTCGCGCCGCCACGCGGAGCTGCGGCGCTCGGACTCCGGCGACTGGCAGATCGTCGACCTCGGCTCCACCAACGGGATCAAGGTGAACGGCCGTCGCGTCGCCTCGACCCGCCTCAGCCCCGGTGATCAGGTGACCGTCGGAACGACCACCTTCCTGTTCGACATCGAGCAGTAGCGGACCCGGTACGTAAGGTGCTGGCGTGGATTACGACCCAATCTCGGTAGCGCTCAAGTTCGGCTTCCTCGCCGTCCTCTACCTGTTCCTGCTGGTGATCGCCCGCAGCGCGACGAAGGATCTGCGCCGGACGGTCTCGCCGGCCCCTGATGCGACCGGCTTCCACGCCGCCCCGGCCTTCGCGGAGGCGCAGCGCCCCTCCGACGCCTGGCTGGTCGCCGAGCGCGGCGGCGGCCTCGAACCCGAGCAGCGCTTCGACCTGATCGGAGGGCTGTCGATCGGCCGCTCGAAGGAGTCCGACGTGCAGATCGAGGACCGCTACGCCTCCAGCCTCCACGCCCGCGTCTTCTCACGCGAGGGGCGCTTCTTCGTCGAGGACATGAACTCCACCAACGGCACCCTGCTCAACGGCGCCACCCTGAAGGGAGAGGCGGAGCTGATCGACGGCGACACGGTTCAGATCGGCGACACGGAGCTCAGATTCGAGGCTCAATGACCCTGCGCATCGACGACCAGGCCTTCCGCACCGACACCGGGCGCCAGCGCAACGCGAACGAGGATTCGCTCTTCACGCGCTCGCCGGTCTTCGTCGTCGCCGACGGGATGGGCGGCGCCCAGGCCGGCGAGGTCGCCTCCAAGGCCGCCGCCGAGTCCTTCGACCGCGAGCTTCCGCCGGCGCCGCCGGAGCGGGTCCTGCGGGAGACGATCGAGTCGGCGAACCGGACGATCCACGAGCTGGCCCGCAAGGACCCCGGGCTGGCCGGGATGGGGACGACGATCACCGCGACGATCGTCGACGTCGACTCCGAGGAGGTGGCGATCGGCCACGTCGGCGACAGCCGCGCCTACCGCCTGCGCGGCGGCAAGCTGGAACGCCTCACCCGCGACCACTCGCTGGTCGAGGAGATGCGGCGCAAGGGGCAGCTGACCGACGCCCAGGCCGAGGACCACCCGCAGCGCTCGATCATCACCCGCGCGCTCGGTCCCGAACCGGAGGTGGAAGTCGACCTGCAGACGGTGCCGGCGCAGCCGGGCGACGTCTTCCTGATCTGCTCCGACGGCCTGACGACGATGCTCGGCGACGACCACATCGCCCGCCTGCTCGCCCGCGCCTCCTCGATGGAGTCGGCGGTTCGCGCCCTGGTCGACGAAGCCAACCGCGCCGGCGGTCGCGACAACATCACCGTCGTCGCCTTCAAGCTCGTCGACGCCGCTGCGCCCGCCGAGGGCAATCCCGAGGGAGCGACGCTGGTCGGCGCCGCCGCCGAGGAGGCGGGACTGACGGCGACCGAGGTGCGCCGCCGCGCCGCCGCCGAGGCGGCGAGGAAGCGCCGCGAGGAGCTGGCCGCCGCGAAGCCGCGCCGCCGTCGCCTGCGCACCGCCGCCAAGGTGCTGGCGGCCCTGGTCCTCGTCGCGGCGATCGGCTTCGGGGCCTGGTACGGCAACCGCCAGGTCTGGTTCCTCGGCACCGACGACGCCGGTCGCGTCGCCCTCTACCGCGGCCTGCCCTACGAGCTGCCCTTCGGGATCACGCTCTACGACGAGCGCTACGCGAGCCCGATCCAGACCGAATCGCTGCCGCCCAAGCGCCGCGACGCCGTCAGCGGCCACGACCTGCGCTCGCGCCGCGACGCCGTCGACCTGATCGAAGACATCCAGAGCAGCCAGGGGGCCCTTTGACGTCCGCACGGAACCGCGAGCTGATCGCCCTGGTTCCCGTCGCCCTCCTCCTCACCGCCGGCTTTGCCGCGGTCTTCGCCCAGGAGGAAGCCCGGCTCGACAACCTCAGCCTGATCTACGGCGCCTACTTCCTCGCCGTCTGCCTCGCCACCCACGTCTACCTGCGGATCCAGCTTCCGAACGCCGACCCCTACCTGTTCCCGCTGGTCGCCCTGCTGACCGCCTTCGGGCTGGTGATGATCTACCGGATCGACGACAGCCTCGCCCGCGACCAGGCCAACTGGTTCGTGCTCGGCCTCGTCCTCTTCGCCCTGACGATCCAGCTGCTGCGCGACTACGACGTGCTCGAGCGCTACCGGTACACGATCGCCGCGGTCGGGCTGCTGCTGCTGCTGGCGCCGCGGCTGCCGGGGATCGGACAGCAGGTCAACGGCGCCTACCTGGGGGTGAAGATCGGGCCGCTCGCCTTCCAGCCGGCCGAGTTCTCGAAGATCGCGATCGTCGTCTTCCTCGCCAGCTACCTGCGTGAGCACCGCGAGGTGCTGATCGTCGGCGCCCGCCGCGTGCTCGGGGTGACGCTGCCGCCGCTGAAGCACTTCGGGCCGATGCTGGTGATCTGGGGCGCCTCGATGTTCATGCTCGTCTTCATCCGCGACCTCGGCAGCTCGCTGATGTTCTTCGCCGCCTTCCTCGCCCTGCTCTACGTGGCGACCGGCCGCTTCTCCTTCGTCGTCATCGGGATGGCGATGTTCGTCGTCGGCGCCTGGTTCTTCGCCTCCACCGTGCCCCACGTCCACGACCGGGTGGAAATCTGGCTCGATCCCTACGCGCACCCGACCGGGAGCGGCTACCAGATCCTCCAGTCGATCTTCGCCCAGGCCGACGGCGGCCTCTTCGGCAAGGGCTTCGCGCAGGGGCTGATCGAGATCCCCGGCAGCGGCGGCGCGCCGCTGCTCCCCGCCGCCCAGACCGACACGATCTACGCGCTGATCGTCAACGAGCTCGGCCTCTTCGGCGCCTGCGGGGTGATCCTCATCTACCTGCTGATCGCCGCCCGCGGCTTCAAGATCGCGCTGCTGGCGAACGACGGCTTCTCGAAGCTGCTGGCGACGGGGCTGACCGCGGTCTTCTCGATCCAGGCCTTCGTGATCATCGGCGGCGTCACCCGCGTGATCCCGCTGACCGGCGTCACCCTGCCCTTCATCAGCTACGGCGGCAGCTCGATCGTCGCCAACTTCGTGCTGCTGGCGCTGCTGCTGCTGATCTCCGATCGCGCCCGCCGTGAGGCGGCCGAGCCCGGCGGGCGGGCGCTGGCGCTGGGGTCGGCGGCGTGAACCGGCAGATCGTCCAGCTCTTCGCCTTCGTCGTCGTCCTCTTCGGCGTGCTGGTCGGTTTCACGTCCTACTGGTCGGTCTTCGACGCGGAGGCGCTGAAGGAAGAGGACGCCAACGTAAGGCCGCTGATCGAGCAGCAGCAGATCCGCCGCGGCCGCATCCTCGCCGCCGACGGCACGGTGATCGCCAAGTCGGTGGCGGTGGGGAAGGGCGACAACCGCCGCTTCGTCCGCCGCTACCCCGAAGGGTCGCTGTACGGGCACCCGATCGGCTACAGCTTCGTGCGCTACGGCGACAGCGAGTTCGAGCAGTTCCACAACGACGAGCTGGTCGGCGAAGAATCCGAATTCAGCTCGATCCTCGATGAGCTGACCGGGCAGACCCGGGAGGGCAACGACATCGTCACCAACATCGATCCCGAGGCGCAGCGGACGGCGCTGGAAGACCTCGAGGCGGCCGGCTTCGGCGCCGTCGTCGCGATCGAACCGAGCACCGGGGCCGTGAAGGTGATGGCCTCGAACAAGCCGTATGACCCCAACCGCGTCCCTTTCGAACTCAACGAGCTGAATCGCAACCTGATCGAAACGCCGCTGGTCAACCGGGCGACCCAGGGCCTCTACCCGCCGGGCTCGACCTTCAAGGTGGTGACCGCCGCGGCGGGGCTGGAGAGCGGCGCGATCACGCCGGACACGCCGATCGACGCGCCGGGGACGATCGACGCCGAAGGGATCCCGCTCTCGAACGACTTCAACGAGGACTTCTTCGGCGCCACCCTCGACACCGCGCTGACCAACTCGGTCAACACCTGGTTCGCCCAGCTCGGCGAGAAAGTCGGCAACGACCGGATGTTCGAAACGATGGAAAAGTTCGGCTTCAACGCGACGCCGGCGATCGACCTGCCCGACGACGAGGTCGAAAACAGCGGCGTCTACGAAGACGGCAGGACGCTGCCCCGAACCTCGCCGGTCGACCTGGCGCGGATGGCGATCGGCCAGGAGCGGCTGCTGGCGACCCCGCTGCAGATGGCGATGGTCGTGGCCGCGGTCGCCAACGGCGGCAAGCTGATGAAGCCGCAGATCTGGAACCGGGTGATCGACCCCGACGGCCGCGTGACCGAACGCCTCGACCCCTCCGAGTACAGCGAACCGGTCTCCGCCGAGACGGCGGAAGAGCTGACGACGGCGATGGAAGGGGTGGTCTCCGAAGGCACCGGCACCAACGCCGCGATTCCCGGCGTCGCCGTCGCCGGCAAGACCGGCACCGCGGAAACGCCCGGAAACGTGGCATGCGGTGGCGGCGAGGAAGAGAACCAGGCGTGGTTCATCGGCTTCGCCCCGGCCGACGACCCGCAGATCGCGATCGCGGCGACGGTCGAGTGCACGGAAGAATTCGGAAACGACGTCGCCGCCCCGATCTTCCGCGAAGTGGCCGAAGCGATCCTGAGTGGCGAATGACGACAGAACAGCTGCCGATGGGCCGAAATGTCGCCTATATGGCGACAAATCGGCCCATCGGCCGGGGAACGGAGGGGCGGCGTGCCTGAGGTGAACGAGGGGAGCGTCGTCGACGGGCGCTACCGGGTGCTGAGCCGGCTCGGCTCCGGTGGTATGGCCGACGTCTGGCTGGCCGAAGATACGCACCTGCAGCGCCGGGTCGCGCTCAAGGTCCTGCACCGCCGCTTCGCCCAGGACCGCGAGTTCGTCGAGCGCTTCCGCCGCGAGGCCGAGTCGGCCGCGGGCCTGCAGCACCCGAACGTCGTCGCCGTCTACGACCGCGGCGAATTCGAAGGCAACTACTACATCGCCATGCAGTACGTGGAGGGGCCGACGCTGAAGGAGCTGATCGACAGCGGGCTCAGCCCCGAGCAGGCCGTGTCGCTGGTCCGCCAGGTGCTCGAGGCGGCGCGCTTCGCCCACCGCAACGGCATCGTCCACCGCGACCTGAAGCCGCAGAACGTGATCGTCGACGGCGAGGGCAAGGCCGTCGTCACCGACTTCGGGATCGCCCGCGCCGGGGTCTCGGAGATAACCCAGACCGGCTCGGTGATGGGGACTCCGCACTATCTCTCGCCGGAGCAGGCGCAGGGCCACGACGTCACCTCGGTCTCCGACCTCTACTCGGTCGGGGTGATCCTCTACGAGGCGCTGACCGGCCGGGTTCCCTTCGAGGGCGAAAGCGCCGTCGCGGTGGCGATGAAACAGGTGTCCCAGACGCCCCTGCGCCCGAGCTCGGTCAATCCCGCCGTCTCCCCCGCTCTCGACGCCGTGGTGATGCGAGCGCTGGAGAAGGACCCGGGCCAGCGCTTCCAGAACGCCGACGCTTTCATTGCCGCTCTCGACACCGCGATGAAGGAACCGGGCCGCGGCGGTGGGACCGTCGCCTTCGCGGCCCCGCCCCCGGTCGTCGCCGCGCCGGAGGAGGTGGCGGCGGCGGAGCCCGACGAAGAGGAGGAGGCGCGCAAGCGCCGCCGCCGCTGGAGCGCCGCCGCCGCCGCAGCGGTGCTGATCGGCCTCCTCATCGGCCTGGCCCTGACCCGCGACACCAGCACCGAGGTCCCCGAGGTCACCGGCAACCCGCTCAACGTCGCGATCCAGCTGCTGCAGCAGGACGGCTTCTCGGTCGGCGAAGTGAAGCGAGTGCATCGCGACGCGCCTGAAAACGAAGTGCTCGAGCAGGACCCGGCGGCCTCGCCGCCGGCCGACGAAGCCTCCCTCGACTGCTCCCTCCTCACCTTCTTCTGCTCGAAGCCGGAGGTGACGCTGACCGTCAGCGCCGGCCCCGGGAGCGGCAAGGTTCCGGGGACGGCGGGCCTGACCCGCGAAGAAGCGACCGAGGAGCTCGAAGCGGCCGGCTTCCGCGTCAACGTCGAAACCGTGCACTCCGACGGCGTCGAAGAAGGGCTGGTGATCCACTCCGAACCGTCCGGCGGCAGCACCGTCACCAACGGCTCCGTCGTAACGATCGTCGTCTCGCGGGGGCCGAAGCAGGTCAAGGTCCCGGTCCTCGTCGGCACCCAGCGCAGCGTCGCGGTGCAGCAGATCCGCGGCCGCGGGCTGGAACCGATCGTCGAAGAAGAGGAAAGCTCCTCCCCGGCGGGAGAGGTGATCCGCCAGTCGCCGAGCGCCGGCACCCAGGTGCCCCCCGGGGCCCCGGTCTCGATCGTCGTCTCCAAGGGCGAACGGGAGGCGAAGGTGCCGAACGTGATCGGCAAGCTGCGCCCCGAAGCGGTGCAGGCGATCCGGGCCGCCGGCCTCAGCCCCACGGTCGAAGAAGAAGAAACCGAAGTCCCGGGCCAGATCGGGCGGGTGATCGACCAGTTCCCGCCACCGGGCGCCGCCGCCGAGCCCGGCGCCGAAGTGACGATCGTCGTCGGCAAGGCGGCCAGCGGCTCCTTCGAAGAAGGGGAAGAAGAACCGTGACGCCGGTCGCGGGGGTCCGGCGATGAAGGTCGTGGTGCTGAGCGGTGGGCGCTCCTCAGAGCACGACGTCTCCCTGCGCTCGGGGGCTTCGGTGGCGCGCGGGCTGGCGGCGGCCGGGCACGAGGTGGTCGCCGTGACGATCGCCCGCGACGGCGGCTGGACCAGCGAGCGCTCGCCGGTCGAGCTGGTGCCCGGCGCCGGCCTGCTCGGCGCCGATGCCGTCTTCCCGGCGCTGCACGGCGCCTTCGGCGAGGACGGCAGCGTCCAGGGGCTGCTGGAGTGGCTCGACGTCCCCTATGTCGGCTCCGACGTGCTCGCCTCGGCGACCTGCATGGACAAGCTGACCCTGAAGCGGCTGTTCGCGCAGATGGGGATCCCGCAGGTCGAGTTCGCCGCCGTCGGCGAGGAGGGTTGGCGCCAGCGCTGCGAGGCGCTCGGCCTGCCGCTCTGGGTCAAGCCCTCGCGAATGGGCTCGAGCGTCGGGATCAGCCGCGTCGCCGACCTGGGCGAGTTGGAGGCGGCGGTGGAGCTCGCCCTGCGACACGATCCGCGGGTGATCGTCGAGGCCTCCGCCGTCGGCCGCGAGGTCGAGTGCTCGGTGCTCGGCAACGAGTCCCTCCAGACCTCGCTCCCCGGCGAGATCGTCGCCAACGCCGACTGGTACGACTTCGAGGCCAAGTACGAGGAGGGGGGGATGGAGCTGCGGGTCCCGGCGCCGATCTCCGAGGCCGAGACGGCCCGCGTCCGCGAGCTGGCGGCTTCGATCTTCGCCCTCTCCGGCTGCGCGGGGCTGGCCCGCTGCGACTTCTTCGTCGAGCCCGACGGCGAGGTCCTGGTCAACGAGATCAACACGATGCCCGGCTTCACCGAGACCAGCGTCTACGCGAAGCTGCTGGAGGCGAGCGGAATCACCTACCCCGAGCTCTGCGACCGGCTGGTCAAGCTCGCCGTCGACCGCCACCAGCGCGCTCGCTCCTACGAGTTCTGAGACCGAGCGCCGGCCGGCGGACCCGCGGCCGGCTGCCTACGCCCGCGGCTTCATTCGATCAGCTTCACGTCGCTGATCTCGAGCTGGTAGCGACCGGCCTGGTCGCGCGCCGGCGCGGCCTTGTTGAACCAGATCAGGAAGTACTTGGCGGGAGAGGTGACGTCGAGCTCGGCTTCCACGATCTCCTCGGCATCGGTCACCTCGCCGACCGGTTCGCCCCATTCGGGCAGTTCTTCCGGCGGCCCGGACGCGGCGGCGTAGATCTCCGCATCCCAGCCTGGAGTCGGCGTGCGAATCACGATCTCCGAGGGCGCCGGCGCCGAGGCGGCGGTGACGTAGAGGCCGACGCCGGGGTCGGGCCCGGACTTGGTCCCGGCGAAGGTCGCGCTGTCGTAGTGCTCGCTGCTCCAGGCCGTCCCGGTCGGGTTGCCGTCGACGGCGAGGCTGACGTCGCCGGAGCCCTCTTCGCCGTCCCCCTGGGGGTCGAAGTCGGTCGCCGAGGAGAGCGCGAGCGGCGAGCCCTTGTCCTTGAGCGCCCCGCCGCCCCCGGGTCCGTTGCCGCTGCTGATGATCTGCACCGCCAGCAGCACCCCGCCGCCGACCAGGACCAGCAGCGCGATCGCCGCCCAGGACAGGCGGGCGCGGCTGGAGAGCTTGCGCTTGGCGGGCGGTACCGCTTCGAGCACGCTGGTCGCCTCGCCGGTGGTCGAGCCGGCCCGCGCCGCTTCGACCTCGAGCGCGGTGGAGAGGTCGTCGATCATCTCGCCGACCTCGTGGTAGCGCCGGTCCGGGTCCTTGGCGGTGGCTCGCTCGACCACCAGCGCCGCCGCGGCGGAGATCTCGGGCCGGCGCTGCTGCACGTCGGGCAGCTCCTCGTTGACGTGTTTCATCGCCACCCCGACCTGGCTGTCGGCGTGGAACGGGACCTGGCCGATCAGCATCTCGTAGAGGACGACGCCGAGCGAGTAGATGTCGGAGCGCGGGTCGACCCCGTGGCCCATCGCCTGCTCGGGGGCGACGTAGTCGGTGGTGCCGAGCACGCGCCCGGTCGCGGTCATCCCGTCCTGCTCGAGCTGGCGGGAGATTCCGAAGTCGGTCAGCTTGGCCCGCCCCTCGGCGTCGATCAGGACGTTCTGTGGCTTGATGTCGCGGTGGACCATGTTGCGGGCGTGGGCGACCGTGAGCCCGCGGGCGATCTCGATCGCGTAGGCCAGCGCCTCCTGGGTGTCGAGCGCGCCGACCCGGGCGATCCGCTGCTTCAGCGTCTCCCCTTCGACGTACTCGAAGACGATGTAGGGGTGGCCGCCGTCCTCGCCGGCGTCGATCACCGCGACCACGTTCGGGTGCGAGAGCTTGGCCACGGCCCGCGCCTCCTGGCGGAAGCGCTCGAGCTGGTCGGCCTGCTCGGACATCTCCCGGTGCATCACCTTGACCGCGACGGGACGGTCGAGGGTGGTGTCGCGGGCGAGGTAGACTGTCGACATGCCGCCGCTGCCGAGCTTGGCCTCCAGCCGGTAGCGGCCGGAGAGCACGGTGCCGATCATCTGCGAGCTGGTCGAGGCCCGATCCATCAGTTTTCGTGGCCTACGTTAGGAGGCATAGCTCCGGTGTGAATATTTGTCGAGCACATGTCCGTACAGGTTCGCTACTGCACCGACCCCGCCTGCTCCTGGTCGTGGGGAGCCGAGCCGGCGCTGCGGAGGCTGATGTGGGAGTTCGAGGGTGAACTAGATTTCGCCTGGGTCATGGGCGGACTCGCCCGCCGCTTCGGCAGCGATTATCGCGACGACGACGGCTCGATCGGTTCGGGACCGGATTGCTTCGCCGACCTGATGGCTCATTGGCTCAACGTAGCCGGTCAGACGGGGATGCCGTGCGATCCGCGTCTGTGGACCGATAACCTGATCACCAGCACCTACCCCGCCTGCATGGCGGTGGAGGCTGCCAGCGAGCAGGGATGGGAGGCCGGCCCGGCGGGCCTCGACGTCGCCCGTTTCGAGATCGCGCTCGGCTCCCACGGGCCGCTGGAGGCGCTCAGCGACCACATCGACGAGGTCCGCGACATCCCCGAGGAGGCGCGCACCGCCGGCAAGCTCAGCCACACCGAAGGCCGCGAGCGGCTCTCCTTCCCCTCGGCGGTCTTCATCGGCGCCGAGGGCGAGCGCCACGGGGTCTGGGGCTGGCAGCCATCGGAGGCCTACCGTGAGGCGGCCCTCGCGGCCGGCGCTGCCCCGGTCAACGAGGGACCGCTGGCTGCGCTCGAGGCGATCGAGCGCTTCGGCCCGATCACCACCCGCGAGGCGGAAGCGCTCGGCCAGAGCGCCGGCCCGCCGACCTGCGCCGAGCTCTGGCGCCTGGCGCGGGTGAAGCGGCCGCCGAGCGCGCCGCCGCTAGACCCGGCGGACGCGGCGAGGACCCGCGACCGCCTGGCCGATCCGCCGAGCGTCGGGGTAGTGGGCGCGGAGCAGCTCCAGCGCGGTCGCCTCGGCGGCAGCCGGGACGACGACGCAGAAGCCGCAGCCCATGTTGAAGACCTCGTCCATCTCCTCGTCGGAGACGCCGCCCCGCTCTTGGATCAGCGTGAATATCGGTGGAGCCGGGAGCGGATCGTCGATCTCGTAGCCGACCTCGGCCGCGAGCCGCAGCAGATTGCCGGTGCCGCCGGAGGTGATGTGGGCGAGACCGCGCACCTCGACCGCGGAGCGCAGCAGCTCGACCACCGGCTTGACGTAGATCTCGGTCGGCTCCAGCAGCACCTCGCCGAGTGGGCGCCCGAGCCGTTCGTCGCCGAGTGGGACCCCGGCCAGGGCCGCGCGGGCGAGCGTGTAGCCGTTGGAGTGAATCCCGGACGAGGGCAGGCCGAGCACGGCGTCACCCGGCTCGATCGCCGAGCCGTCGACGATCGAGTCGAGGGCGACGGTTCCGAAGCAGGCGCCGGAGACGTCGACGCTGCTGACGAGATCGCCGAGCTGGGCCAGCTCGCCACCGGGAATCTCGACCCCGGCCAGCTCGGCGCCGCGGGCAAGGCCGACCCCGATTTCCTCGCAGACCGCCGGGTCGGCGCGCCGCACGGCGATGTAGTCGAGCATCGCCAGCGGCTCGGCGCCGACGCAGATCACATCGTTGACGTTCATCGCCACGCAGTCGATCCCGACCGTGTCGAAGCGCCCCAGCTCCTCGGCGATCAGCAGCTTGGTGCCGACGCCGTCGGTGGAGAGCGCGATGCCGGTCCGCTCGTCGAGCTTGATCACGCTCGCGTAGTGGCCCGGCAGCGGCACCTGCCGCGACGGCCGTCCCAGCTGAATCGCCCCCAGCGCTCGCACCAGGCCGGCGACGGCGGAATCCGCCGCCCCCTGGTCGACCCCGGCTTTGGCGTAGGCGTCGCTCACCGGCGTGATTCTCTCAGTCCCGCTCGATGACTTAACCGTGCTATTGCCCGGTCAACTCACCGAGCGCGCAGCTTGACCAGCACCGCGGCCGCCAGCGCCGCTCGGTAGGCCGCATACGGCCAGAGGGCGCGGTCGCGCTCGACCAGGCCGATCAGGCGCTGGGAGGCGAGGGTCGAGGCGAAGGAGGCGGCGACGCCGACCGCGAGCGAGCGGCGCAGCTCGGGCGTGGTGCCGCGGCGGGCGAGGCGGCCGCCCTTCAGCGCCGTGGCGCCGACGATGATCGGCAGCGCGATCGTGCGCGAGAGCAGGTTCGCCTGGTCGCGGGAGAAGCGTCGCCAGCGGGCGGCGGCCAGGGTGACGCCGTTGCGGGAGACGCCGGGGGCCAGCGCCGCTGCCTGGGCGATCCCGAGAGCGAGGCCGTCCGCGGCGGTCGCGTCCCCGCGCCCTCGCCGCTGCGGTCGGGTGTCGGCGATCAGCATTGCCGCCGCCCCGGCGAGCAACCCATAGGCGGTCGCGCGCGGGCCGCCGAGCCGCCGCTCGATCGGTCGCTCGAGTGTGTAGCCGACGATTGCCGCCGGCAGGAAGGAGAGCCCGAGCACCAGCGCCCTCCGGCCGTCGAACTGGCGCAGCTCCTCGAGGATCACCCGCCGCTGGCCGATCAGCAGGGCCGCCGCGGCCCCGGTGTGGAGGGCGACCTCGAAGCTCTTGCGCACCTCCGGGTCGATCGCCTCCCAGTCCCAGCCGGCGAGCCAGGGGACCAGCACGATGTGGGCTGAGCTGGAGACCGGCAGCAGCTCGGCCGGTCCCTGGACGATCCCCAGCGCGACCGCGCGGCGGGCCGGTATCCGTCCTTGGCCCGCCTCGCTCAAGCGCCGCTCGTGCCCGCCGGCTCCGGGGTCGCGGGGCGCTCGTCCTCGCCCTCGTCCTCGCCCGGCCCGTCGCCGCGGCGACGCTTGACGATCAGGTAGACGACCCCGACGACGATCGCCGCCAGGACCACGTAGTCGAGATAGCCGAGCTTGTGGCGCCAGTCCTCCCAGTTGGCGCCGACGCTGCGCCCGATCAGGGTCAGCATCAGGACCCAGGGGACGCAGCCGGCCAGGGTGTAGGCCGTAAAGCGCCAGAACGGCATTTTCGCCACGCCGGCGGGCAGCGAGATGAACGTGCGGACGATCGGGAGCATCCGCGAGAAGAAGACGGTGGCGGCGCCGTAGCGCGCGAACCAGTCGTCCGCCCATTTCAGGTGCTTGGGGCTGATGTGGATCAGCTTGTTCTTTTCCAGCAGGTCGATCCGGCCGAAGTAGCCGATCCCGTAGGCGATCCAGGAGCCGACGACGTTGCCGAGGACGCCGGTCGCGACCACGCCGAACAGGGTCAGGTCCCCTTCGGAGACGCTGAACCCCGCGAACAGCATGATCGCCTCGCTCGGCACCGGGATGCAGGCCGACTCCAGCGTCATCAGCACGAAGACGGCCGGCAGCCCGGCCGCGCTGATGAAGTCCGTCCCCGCATTGACGATCGGGTCGAGGAAGAAGTCCGTAACGCTGGCGAAGAGAAACGGGGTCAGCATGAGGACGCATCGTAGGGGGCAACGGGGGTCGGATGCCCCTCCGAGCGGCTTGTACTTTTTCGGCGGATCCAATCGCGGACCGACTGAACACGCCCCACCGAAAGAAGTTGAGCGAGGAGGGGCATCCGACCCCCGTTACGGCTTGCTGCCCCTAAACTGACCCGGTCCGATGAGCCGGTTGAACCACCCCGTCTATCGCAACCGGGTACTGCAGGTGGCGGCCGACGCCGCGCTCGTCGCGCTGGCCTACTTCCTCGCCTTCCAGCTGCGATTCCTCGACGATCCGCACGGGTGGCCGCACCGCTACGAGGTGCTGTTCGCCCAGTCCGTCGGCTTCGTCGTCGTCGGCAAGCTGATCATCTTCGCCGCCTTCGGGCTCTACCAGAAGTGGTGGCGCTACGTGAGCGGGCGGGACTTCATGCTGATCCTCCGCGCCGTCGCCGTCGCCAGCGGGATCCTGGTCGTCCTCTTCGCAGTCGCCAAGCCTTTCGCGCACACGCTGCCGCGCTCGGTCGAGGTGATGGACTTCCTGCTGACGATGCTGCTGATCGCCGGCGCCCGGCTCGCGGTGCGGCTGATCGTCGAGCGCCCCTCGCGCGGCGCCCGCCTGCCCAAGCACGAGGTGCTGGTGGTCGGCGCCGGCTCCGGCGGCCAGATGGTCGTCCGCGAGCTGCAGCTCAACCCCAACCTCGGCGCCACCGCGATCGGCTTCGTCGACGACGACCCGCGCAAGCGGGGGATGCGGATGCTGGGGCTGAAGGTGCTGGGATCGGCCAAGGAGATTGCCGCGATCCTCGACGAGACCGAGCCCGACGAGGTGGTGATCGCGATCCCCTCGGCGCCGGGGACGCTGCGCGCCAAGGTCGTCGCCGCCTGCCGCGAGCGCGAGATCCGGGTTCGCACCCTGCCCACCGTCTTCGAGCTCCTGCGCGGCGGCGTCCAGCTCAACAAGCAGCTGCGCGAGGTCCAGGTCGAGGACGTGCTCGGCCGCGAGCCGATCGTCGTCGAGCTGGACCGGGTCGGCGCCTACCTGCGCGACCGCATCGTCCTCGTCACCGGCGCCGGTGGCTCGATCGGCTCCGAGCTCTGCCGCCAGATCGCCCGGGTCGGCCCGCGCCTGCTGGTGATGCTCGACCACGCCGAGGACAACCTCTTCGAGATCGAGCGCGAGATGATCGAGGTGCGCCACTTCACCAACGTCGAGTCGGTGCTGGCGGACTGCAAGGAGCCGCACCGGATGCTCGAGGTGATGCAGCGCTTCAAGCCCGGGGTCGTCTTCCACGCCGCCGCCTACAAGCATGTGCCGCTGATGGAGGCCAACCCGCTGGAGGCGGTCCGCAACAACGCGATCGCGACCCGGACCACGGCCGAGACCGCCGCCGCCTCCGGCGTCGAGCGCTTCGTCCTCATCTCCACCGACAAGGCGGTCAACCCGCAGACGGTGATGGGCGCCTCGAAGGCGATGGCGGAGTGGATCGTCGAGTCGGCCGGCCACAGCCACCCGGGCACGCGCTTCGCCTCGGTCCGTTTCGGCAACGTCCTCGCCTCCTCCGGCAGCGTCGTGCCGATCTTCCGCAGCCAGATCGAGCGCGGCGGCCCGATCACCGTCACCCACCCCGAGATGACGCGCTACTTCATGACGATCCCGGAGGCGGT
>JBBDYP010000063.1:0-7727 GCA_040900615.1 Solirubrobacterales bacterium
CGCTCGGTCCGGCGCTCGCCAGTCGCACACGCGAGTTTTCGGATAGTCACTTAGCTTACGAGCCGCTCAGGGGCTCGACGCGGAAGGACGAGCGCACCGGGTGCTCGGGCTTGAAGAAGGTGGCGGTCTGGTTCTTCAGCCGCCATGGGAAGGGCAGCGTTCCGCCCGGTGAGGCAAGGAAGCGGGTGAAGAGGACCGAGGCACGGTGGCAGCTGATGCCCGTGCCGGCCGGCAGGTAGAGCAGGTACTGGCCCTTGGGGAAGTCGAGGGGGCCGACCACGGTGCTGGCGTTGACGGTGAAGGTCCCGCTGCAGAGCTGGCCGATGGTCGGGTTGCCGCCGCCACCGCCGCCACCGATGCGCGCCACCGAGAAGCCGGTCTGGGAGCCGCGGGCGAAGGAGGCCTTGCCGGTCCCCTGGGCGATCACCCGCCAGGGCGAGGGCAGGACGCCGTCGTAGTCCTGGAGGAAGCGGGGGAAGAGCTGGGAGGCGCTGGAGCAGCTGATGCCGGCGCTGGGAGCGACCGTGATCGTGTAGTTGCCCGCCGGCAGGCTGGCGGGGCCGATGCGATCGTTGTGGAGGACCCGGAAGCTCGGGCAGGCCGTGGCGGCCGGCGCGGCGGCGGCGTTCAGGGCCATGACGCCGGCCAGCGCGGCGAGCGCGAGGGCGAAGGCGGCGCCGAGGCGCTTCTTCGCAGCGGATGCACGGACGAGATCCACGGCCCGGGAACCTAGCAGCGATCGCGGCGCCCGAACAGAGCGGTACTCGACTGCGGGCGCCCCCGGCGCTGGACGGCGTGCAAACCGGCGTCGTCCGTACCATGCTGGCGACCGATGCCCGAACCCGTCAAGCGCAACCAGCGCTACATGCCCGGGCTGGACGGGTTGAGAGCCGTTGCCGTTCTCGCCGTCGTCGCCTTTCACCTCGAGTTCGCCTCGGCGACTGGAGGCCTGCTCGGCGTCGGCATCTTCTTCACGCTCAGCGGCTACCTGATCACCGACATCCTGCTGGCGCAGCTGTCCTCCCGTGGCCACATCAAGCTCGGGGGCTTCTGGCTGGCGCGCGCCCGGCGCCTGCTGCCGGCGCTGTTCCTGATGCTGGCGATCGTCGTCGCCTGGGTCACGGTCTTCGGCCCCGCCCAGCCGCAGCAGTTCCGCGACGCCGTCGTCGCCGCCGCCCTCTACGTCAGCAACTGGCAGCAGATCTTCGGCGACGTCTCCTACTTCGCCCGCTTCGCCCCACCCGGCCCGCTCAACCATCTCTGGTCGCTGGCGGTGGAGGAGCAGTTCTACATCGTCTGGCCGTTCCTGCTGCTGCTGGGGACCAAGCTGGTCCACGAGCGGCCGCTGTCCTCGGGCATACGGCCACGACTCGCCGGCCTGACCCTCCTGCTGGCCTTCGCCTCGGTGATCCTGATGGCGGTCCTCTACCACCCGAGCATCGACCCGTCGCGGGTCTACTACGGGACCGACACCCGCGCCTCGGAGCTGCTCTTCGGCTGCGCCCTGGCGATGGTCTGGCCCAGCCGCCGGCTCAGCCACAGGATCACGCCCGGCGCCCGCAAGACCCTCGACGGGCTCGGCGTCGCCGGCCTGGTCGTGATCTTTGTGATGATCTGGCGGACCGGCGAATACTCGTCCTTCCTCTACCGGGGCGGGTTCGTTCTCCTCTCGCTGGCGACGGTGCTGGTGCTGATGGCGCTGACCCACCCGGCCTGCCGGCTCGGGGCCCTGCTGGGCGTCCGGCCGCTGCGCTGGGTCGGCGTCCGCTCATATGGCATCTACCTCTGGCACTCGCCGATCATCGTCCTCACCAATCCCACCGGGCCTCACGGCCCCAGCCTGACGCGCGCCGTCCTGCAGGTGGCGGCGATCCTCGCCGTCTCCGCCCTCTCCTGGAAGTACGTCGAGGAGCCGATCCGCCACGGCGCGATCGGCCGCTTCTTCGCCCGCCGCCGGGCGCGGGGATGGGGCTGGCAGACGATCTCGCCGCCGGGTCGGGTGGCGA
This sequence comes from Solirubrobacterales bacterium, assembly GCA_040900615.1. GTDB lineage: Bacteria > Actinomycetota > Thermoleophilia > Solirubrobacterales > 70-9 > VAYN01. The sequence goes on from JBBDYP010000063.1 coordinate 2,007, forward strand.
TCGTCACCTCGGGCCTGGTGCTGGTGATAGCCGCCGCGGGCATGGCTGGCCTCAACTCCGCGGCCGAAGGCTCCGACCAGCGGGTGGCGGAAGCGACCGCGAAGGGCACGACCAAGCCCCCGCCGCTGACCCCTGAGCAGGCCGCGTTCTCGACCAGATCCTCCTGCAAAGCGGTCGTCCACATCGGCGACTCGACCTCCGAGGGGCTCGACTCGTCTGAATACCTGCCGGTCCCCGGCCAGCGGATCGAAGCGCGCTACGCGGAAGTCGGCGCCGCCGAACAGCACCTCGAGATCTCCGGCGCGCGCTCGATCGAAGAGCGCTTCGAAGGCGAACCGAACGCGCAGGAAGTCGCCGAAGCGTGGAAGAACGAAGGCTTCAAAGGGTGCTGGGTGCTGGCGCTCGGCACCAACGAGGCGGCCAATGTCGCCGCCGGCTCGACGGTCGGCGAGCGCGAACGGATCGACAAGATGATGGCGATCGTCGGCGACGAGCCGGCGCTGTGGGTCAACGTCCGCTCGCTCGTCCCGGCCGGTGATCCCTACTCGAAGGAAAATATGGAGAAGTGGGACGAGGAACTGGTCGCCGCCTGCGCCTCCTACCCGAACATGCGCGTCTACGACTGGGCCGCCGACGTCAAAGACGCCTGGTTCATCGAAGACGGCATCCACTTCACCTCGCCCGGCTACGCCGCCCGCGCCCAGCTGATCGCCCAGGCGCTGGCGCACGCCTTCCCCGCCAAAGGGGAGACCAAAGGCGGCTCGAGGAGCTGCGTGGTCAGCTGAGCGGCTGCAGTCCCTCGATCTCGATCGGGTCGGGCGCATCGGCGGGTTCGAAGCCGAGGATCCGCCCGTAGAAGTAGAGCTCGGCTTCGAGGCAGCGGATCTCCGTCTCGGAGCGGCGGAAGCCGTGCTGCTCGCCGGCGAAGGCGAGGTAGGCGTGGGGGACGCCGTTGCGCTTCAGCGCCGCCACCATCGTCTCCGCCTGGTTGGGCGGCACGACCTCGTCCTCGAGGCCCTGGAAGAGGATCACCGGCGCCCGCAGCTGCTCGACGAAGTTGATCGGCGAGCGCTCGTGGTAGAGGTCCGCCCGCTCCGGATAGGGCCCGATCAGGCCGTCGAGGTAGCGCGACTCGAACTTGTGGGTGTCGCGGGCCAGCGCCTCGGGGTCGGCGACTCCGTAGTAGCTGGCGCCGGCGGCGAAGACGTCGTGGAAGACGAGCGCGCAGAGGGTCGCGTAGCCGCCGGCGGACCCCCCGCGGATCGCCATCCGCTCGCGGTCGACCTCGCCGCTCTCGGCGAGGAAGCGGGCGGCGGCGATGCAGTCGTCGCTGTCGAGGATGCCCCAGCCGCCGCGGAGGCGCTCCCTGTGGGCGCGGCCGTGGCCGCTGGAGCCGCGGTAGTTGACGTCGACGACGCCGATCCCGCGACTGGTCCAGTAGGCGAACTCGCGGTCGAGCGCCGGGGTGGCGTGGGAGGTGGGCCCGCCGTGGCTCTGCACGATCAGCGGCGGCAGCTCGCCCTCCGGGCCGGCGAAGTCCGCGTTGGCGGGCGGGTAGTAGAAGGCGTAGGCGGTGTCGCCGCCGCTGGTCGGGAACTCGATCGCGCGGGGGGTCGAGACGTAGCCGGGGTCGATCGAGATCTCGCTCGCCGTTCTGACGATCTCCGTGCGCCCGCTCGCCACGTCGAAGACGACGATCGCGGTCTCGCTCTGCGGGCTCGCGGCCGCGAAAGCCACCTCTGACCCCCGGGCCGAGAGGGAGGGGAAGCCGAAGGAGGTGAAAGGCAGGCCGAGGTCGCGCGGTTCCCATGCTCCGGGCCCGAGGGAGAAGAGGCGTTCGGCGCCGCGCTCGCAGCGCACGCAGACGATCGTCCCGTCGTCGAGGAAGGCGTAGGTGGAGCCGCCGAAAAGCCACTGCGGGTGCGCGAGGTCGGCCTCCTCGGCGGTGAGCTGCTCTACCGCCTCGCCCTCGGCGCGGTAGAGGTTCCACCAGCCGTCGCGGTCGGAGGCGAAGTGCAGCCGGCCCTCGGGGTCCCACTCGGGCTGGAAGATCGACTCGGCGGGGCCACCGGCGACGATGTGGGCGCCGCCCGGGTCCTCGAACGGCGCCAGCCACAGCTCGGTCCCGTCCCAGGGCATGTTGGGGTGGTCCCAGCAGGTCCAGGTGAGCCAGCGCCCGTCCGGGCTGATCCGCGGGAACGAGTAGAAGTCGCGCCCGGAGGCGATCACGGTCGCCTCCCCGGCGCCGTCGATCGGCAGGGCGACGATCTGGTTCTCGGCTTCTCCCACTCCGTGCACCTCGCGCACGCAGACGACCGTGGCGCCGTCGGGGGTGAGGCGGAAGTCGGCGTAGCGCAGCCCCGCCTCGGTCTCCGGCTGCGGCGTGATCGGCACCGGATGCTCGCCGAGCCGCTGCCAGTAGAGGCGCTGGTCGGCGAAGTTGGAGAAGAGGACGAGCTCGGGACCCGCCAGGCGCCAGGCGCCGCCGCCATACTCGTGCACCCGCGTGCGCACGTAGAAGTCCTCCGGCGTGACCGCTTCGGCCTCGCCGCCTCGCGGGCGCCGCATGAGGACGACGCGGCCCCCTTCGGTGGGGCGGCCCTCGGCCCACCAGAGCGCTCCGTCCGCCGCGATCTCGGGCGCCCCCAGGCGACGGCCCGCCTGGGCGACGACCTTCGGGTCGATCGGAGAGCGCCAGGAGCCGTAGGGGGCGACGGTGGGCACGGGAGCAGTCTAGGTCGGGCGGCTCAGATGCTGCCGCCGATCAGGGCGCCGAGGCCGAAGGTCAGCGCCGCCGCGGCCAGCCCGACCAGGACCTGGCGGCCGCCGGAGAAGAGGACGCCGCGCCCGGTCATCAGCGTGATCAGGGCGCCGATCCCGAACAGTGCCGTGGCCGAGAGCAGGGCGCTCAGAACCACGGCGAGGGTGTCTTCAAAGGCGATGAAGGGGAGGATCGGGACGGTCGCGCCGATCGCGAAGAGGACGAAGGAGGTGCCGGCGGCGGCCACCGCCGAGCCCCCGAGTTCCTCCGGGTCGATCCCCAGCTCCTCCCGCGCCAGGGTGTCCAGCGCCTGCGCGGGGGAGGACATCAGCCGGTCCGCCAGCTCGCCGGCCTGCGCGGCCGGCAGGCCCTTCGCCTGGTAGATCAGCGCCAGCTCCTCGCGCTCCTCGTCGGGGATCGCCTCCAGCTCCTCGCGCTCGATCGCGATCTGGCGGCTGAACAGCTCGCGCGCGTTCCTGACCGAGATCCACTCGCCCATCGCCATCGAGCCGGCGCCCGCGACGAGGCCGGCGAGGCCGGTGATGAGGATCTCCGTGTGGCCGAGCTGCGCCCCGGCCACCCCCATGACCAGGCTGAAGTTGGAGAGCAACCCGTCGTTGGCCCCGAGCACCGCTGCCCGCAGCGAGTTGCCGCTGGCGGCGCGATGGCGCCCCTCGAGGCGGGCCAGCGAGGGTCCCTCGAGACCGCCGTCGCCCTCGCCGATCGCGCGCAGCAGCCGCGCGTGGGAGCGCTCCTCGGCCGGCAGCTCGCTGCCCGCCGCCTCCGGCTGGGAGTCGTAGGAGCCGGCGTCCGCCTGCTCCATCGCGTCGATCGTCGGCAGGACGAACCCGGTGCCCAGCCGCCGCGCCAGCCAGGCCAGCAGCTTGGTCCGCCAGCCGATGCGCCGCGGCGGGACCGGTTCGCCGGCGTCGCGCAGCCGTTTGCGCCAGAAGTCGGCGTGGCGCTCCTCGACCTCGGCCAGCCGTCCGTAGACCTGCGCCAGCCGCTCGTCCTCCTCGACCGCGGCGATCCGCCGGTACAGCTCAGCGCTGTCGATCTCGTCCTGGAGGTTTCGCCGCCAGCGGTCGGCGCTCACGTCGGCCACGGCGACATCGTCGCAGAGGGACCCGCTTCAGCTCTCGGCGTCGACCACGACCTCGCGCAGCCGGTGCGTGTCGACGTCGTAGACGAAGCCGCGAACGCTGTCGCGGCGGGCGAGGAAGGGCGAGCGGCGGACCCGCAGGATCGACTGGCGCACGTCGGCGTCGATGTCGACGAAGGACTCGATCGCGAAGGCCGGGGCGACGCCGGTCGCCTCCTGCAGCTCGGCCCGGAAGCCGTCGTCGGTGAGCGTCTGCATGCCGCAGTCGGTGTGGTGGATCAGCATCACCTCGGTGGTCCCCAGTCGCCGCTGCGAGACCGCAAGGGACCGGATCACGTCGTCGGTGATGACGCCGCCGGCGTTGCGCAGCACATGCGCCTCGCCGTGGCCGAGTCCAAGGGCCGCGAAGACGTCGAGGCGGGAGTCCATGCAGGTGACGATCGCCAGCCGGCGGCTGGGCCGGACGTCGAGGTGCGTCTCCGGACGCGGCTCGGCGAAGGCGCGGTTGTTCGCGATCAGCTCGTCGATCGTGTCCACGCGCGGCAGCCTAGACGGACGCGGCCCCGAGGGCGATCGCCCCGCCTCGGTTTCCATGCGGCTGCATCGGGTACCGTCTTGCCATGAGCGAGAAGCGCCGACCGGACGACGCAGATCGAGCCGACACCGGCTTTTCGGAGCCTCCTGGGGAGGACCCCGGCGACAACTCCGGGGATCGTTCCCCGCACCATGTGCTGAACAACCCCGCGAGCGACCCGGACCCGACCGAGTGGCCGGACCCCTACGACAAGCGCGAGGATCCCAGGGACCCGGCTGACCCCGACGGCGAGCCGTTCGGAGAGGAGCCGCATCCGGCGTCGGGCGCCACCAGCACCAGCGAACCGCATCCGTCCCAGGATCCGGAGGCGGGCGAGCGCTGGGAGGGCCCGAAGCGCGACAAGCTCGACCAGTAGCGCCCGATTGGCGCCCGCGCACGCGGGTAGGGAGCACCGAGCCGGGAGGCGGGTACAGTCGCCGCTGGTGACCTCCTCCGATGACTTCCGCATCCGTCCGGCCACCGAGGCCGACGCCGAGCTGCTGTTCGAGCTGATCGCCGAGCTGGCCTCCTACGAGAAGCTCCGCCACGAGGTCAGCGGCGACCCGGAGAAGCTGCGCCGCTCCCTCTTCGAGCAGCGGGCGGCCGAGGCGCTGGTCATCGAGGCCGGCGGCGAGGCGGTCGGCTACGCGATCTTCTTCACCACCTTCTCGACCTTCGAGTGCCGCTCCGGGATCTGGCTGGAGGACGTCTACGTCCGCCCCCGGCACCGGCGCGGCGGCATCGGCCGGGCGGTGATGGAGCACCTCGCCAAGCTCGCCGAGGAGCGCGGCCACGTGCGGCTCGAATGGTGCGCCCTGGATTGGAACGAGCCGGCCCTGAGCTTCTACGAGGGGCTCGGCGCCACCCGCCTCGAGGACTGGCGGATGCTGCGCTTGGAGCGCGACGGGATCCGCAGGCTCAGCGGCTCAGGGAATTAGCCGCCCGCCTCGGATCGCGCGGCGCGCCCGAGCAGGAGGTCGCGCTCGCGGGCGTTGCCGGTCAGCGTGGCGGCGCGCCGGAACTCGCTCGCCGCCTCCTCGTGGCGACCGAGCTTGGCGAGCAGATCGCCGCGGACGCTGGGAAGCAGGTGGTAGCCCTTCAGCGAGGGCTCCCCGGCGACTCCCTCCAGCACCTCCAACCCCGCTGCGGGACCGAAGGCCATACCCACCGCGACGGCGCGGTTCAGCTCGACCACTGGGGAGGGGGCGAGCTGGGAAAGGGCGTCGTAGAGCGCCGCGATCCGCACCCAGTCGGTCTCATCGGCCCTCGGCGCCCGGGCGTGGG
>JBBDYP010000063.1:7737-24036 GCA_040900615.1 Solirubrobacterales bacterium
AGGCGGCGATCGCCGCCTGCAGGCCGTAGGGGCCGAGCGGCCCGGGCAGCCGTTCCGCCCGTTCCAGCGCCGCCAGGCCGCGGACGATCAGCAGCAGGTCCCAGCGCGAGCGGTCCTGGTCGAGCAGCAGCACCGGCTCTCCACTCGGGCCGAGCCGAGCCCTGCTGCGCGACGCCTGGATCTCCAGCAGCGCGATCAGCCCGTGCGCCTCCGGCTCCCGCGGCACCAGCTCGGCCAGGACGCGGCCGAGGCGAAGGGCTTCCTCGCAGAGCGCGGGCCGGATCCAGTCCTCGCCGGCGCTCGCCGCGTAGCCCTCGTTGAAGACCAGGTAGATGACTTCCAGCACCGAGGGCAGGCGGGCGCCGAGCTCCTCGCCCCGCGGGACCTCGAACGGCACCCTGGCTTCGCGCAGCGTCCGCTTCGCCCGCACCAGGCGCTGCGCGACCGTCGACTCGCCGGCCAGGAAGGCCCGCGCGATCTCCGGCGTCGTCAAGCCGCCGAGCAGCCGCAGCGTCAGCGCCACCCGGGCCTCCCGGGAGAGCAGCGGGTGGCAGCAGGTGAACATCAGCGCCAGCAGGTCGTCGCCGACCTCGTCGTCGATCGCCGCCTCGAAGTCGGCCCGCTCCATCGCGAAGTGGATGCCGACGTCGCGCGCCAGCTCATCCTGCTTGCGCTCGAAGGTCGTCTGGCGGCGCATCAGGTCGATCGCCCGGTTCTTCGCCGTGGCCATGAGCCAGGCGCCCGGGTTGTCCGGGACGCCCGACTCCGGCCACCGCTCCAGCGCCGCGACCAGCGCGTCCTGCGCCAGATCCTCGGCGAGGCCGACATCGCGCACCATCCGGGCGAGGCCGGCGATCAGGCGGGCCGACTCGATCCGCCAGACCGCCTCGATCGCCCTATTGGCGCCGCCGTCGCTCACGTCGCCCGGCTGCCGCCGGTCAGTCCCCCGGGCCGCCGCTGACGCCCTCGGGGTCTGCCTCCTCGTAGGCGTCCTGTACGTCCTGGGGGAAGTCGTCCATCTCGAAGACTCGGCGCACTTCGACCGTGCATTCACGGCCGGGGACGCGGCTCGCCCACTCGACTGCCTCCTCCTTCGAGCGCGCCTGGATCAGCCAGTAGCCGCCAACTACCTCCTTCGCCTCGGCGAAGGGCCCGTCGGTGACGGTCTTGTTGCCCTCGGGGTCGAAGGTGACCCGGGCACCTTCGGCGGGCGGGTGCAGCCCGTCGAGCGAGAGCAGCATCCCCGCCTTGCGCAGCTCCTCGTTGTAGCGGCCCATCGCGGCGACGTCCTCGGCGGTCGGGTTCCAGTCCTCTTCCTTCATGCCGGGGGGCATGCACATGAACATCATGAATCGCATCTGATCGCTCCTCGGCTGGTCATTGCGGCGCCTGATCGCGCCCGTCTACCACCGCGACGAACGAGCGCCGCCCAAATCGACAACCACCCGGGTCGACGGGACGAAATGTCGCCAATAGGGCGACAAATCGGCCCATCGGCCGTCAGTTGTCGCGGGGGGTGATGCGGAAGATCGAGACGACCTCGGCCTGGTGGGCCTCCGGGTGGGCGACATAGGCGCTGGGGCCGCCGCCGAACCAGCCGGCGGCTTCGTTGTTGCCGACGAAGATCCCGGGGTGGCGGTTGCTGTCGGCGTCCTGGACCCAGACCTTGTCCCCCTCCTGGAACCCGTGCTCGGCTGCCTCGCCCATCGGCCGAGTCTAGCCAGCCCCTCCATCGCGTGGTTCCTTAATTACCTGTCGGGTGCAAAAGGAACCACGCGATGGCCTCTGGCATGTCACGGGCGCAGCCCTCGTCTCGTCTTATGGGTACAAACGACGAGAGGAGGAGTCATGAAGGTCCTGGTAGCCGGCGCCACCGGAGCGCTCGGCAGGCAATTGGTCCCGCGGCTGCTGGCGGCCGGCCACGAGGTCGTGGGGACGACCCGGAGCGCCGGCAGGCGCGACGCGATCGAGGCCATGGGGGCGCACTTCGTGGTCGCCGACGCGCTCGACCCCGATCAGGTCGCCCGCGCGGTCGCCGAGGCCGAGCCGGAAGCGATCGTGCACGAGCTGACCGCGCTCTCCGGCTCACTCGACCTGCGCCACTTCGACCGCGACTTCGAGCTCACCAACCGGCTGCGGACCGAGGCCACCGATCACCTGCTCTCGGCCGGCCGCGCGGTCGGGGTGCGGCGCTTCCTCGCCCAGAGCTACGCCGGCTGGCCCTACGCCCGGGACGGCGCCGCGGTCAAGACCGAGGAGGACCCGCTGGACCCCGCGCCGGCGGAGTCGATGCGCCGCACCCACGAAGCGATCCGGCGACTGGAGGACCAGGTGACCGGGGCGGAGTGGACCGAGGGGATCGTTTTGCGCTACGGCGGCTTCTACGGTCCCGGCACCTCGCTGGCGAGCGACGGCGAGCATGTCGAGATGATCCGCAAGCGCAAGTTCCCGATCGTCGGCGACGGCGCGGGCGTCTGGTCCTTCGTCCACGTCGAAGACGCCGCCGAGGCGACCGTCGCCGCCCTCACTCACGGTCGTCGCGGCGTCTACAACATCGTCGACGACGAGCCGGCGGCGGTCAGCGAGTGGCTGCCCGCGGTCGCCCGCGGCCTGGGCGCAAGGCCGCCCCGGCGGGTGCCCCGCTGGCTCGGCCGGCTGCTTGCCGGGGAGGCGGCGGTGGTCATGATGACCGAGGTGAGGGGCGCCTCCAATGCCAAGGCGAAACGGGAGCTGGGCTGGCGCCCGGCCCACCCGAGCTGGCGCCAGGACCTGGCGGGAGCGGCGTGACCGAATCCCGCGAGCGGCTGCTGGACGACCTGCGCCCGGGCGCCTTCGCGGTCGCCTACCGGATGCTCGGCAGCGTCGCCGAGGCCGAGGACGTGGTGCAGGAGGCGCTGCTGCGGCTGAACGCGGCGCTGGAGCGGGGCGAGCGGATCTCCTCGCCCCGCGCCTACCTCGCCACCGTCGCCACCCGGCTGGCGATCGACGAGCTGCGCTCGGCCCGGGCGCGGCGCGAGACCTACGTCGGCGACTGGCTGCCGGAGCCGCTGCTCACGGCTGAGCCAGCGGCGGGTGACCCCGCGAGGCAGGCGGAGATGGCCGACTCGCTCTCCTTCGCCTTCCTCGTCCTGCTCGAGAGCCTGACGCCGGAGGAGCGGGCGGTCCTGCTCCTCCACGACGTCTTCGACTACGGCTACGGCGAGGTCGCCGAGGTGGTCGGCAAGAGCGAGGGCAACGCCCGCCAGCTTGCCGTGCGGGCGCGACGGCGCATCGAGGAGGGCAGGTCTCGCTTCGAGGGGACGCCGGAGCAGCGCCAGGAGCTGGGTGCCCGGTTCTTCGACGCGGCGGAGCGGGGGGACCTGGAGTCGCTGGAGGAGCTGCTGGCAAGGGATGTGGTGCTGCGCGGCGACGGCGGTGGCAAGGTGCCGGCACTTGCCCGGGCACTCCACGGTGCCGACCGTGTCGCACGCACGCTGGCGAGCTGGGGCCGGGTCGGTGTCCGCGCCGGGGGCGAGACGCGCCGGGCCGAGATCAACGGCCGGCCGGGAATGCTCCTGTTCGACTCCGGCGGCGGTTTGATCGGCGCGATCTCGATCGAGGTCTCCGGCGACCGGGTGATCGGCGTCGACTCCGTCATCAACCCCGACAAGCTCCGCCATCTCGGCCCCGTGGGCGACATGCGTGGGATGCTGCGGCCCTGATGGCTGCGAGGTTCGCGGTGACGGGACGGATCCCCGAGGCGGGGCTGGAGCTACTGCGCGCCGCCGGCTCGGTCGCGGTCGCCGACACCGACGCGCCGCTGCCGCGGGACGAGCTGCTGGCGCTGGTGGCGGGGGCCGATGCGATCCTCACCCTGCTGCACACCCGCGTCGACGAGGAGCTGCTCGACGCCGCCGGGCCGGGGCTGCGCTGCGTCGCCAACGTCGCCGTCGGCTACGACAACGTCGACCTCGAGGCCGCCGCCCGCCGCGGCGTCGCCGTCACCAACACCCCCGGCGTCCTCGACGACGCCACCGCCGACCTGACGATGGCGCTGATCCTCGCCGCGTCGCGCCGGCTGGGGGAGGGGGAACGGCTGATCCGCTCCGGCGCGCCGTGGGCCTGGTCGATGTCGTTCATGCTCGGGCGCGACCTGCGGGGAAAGCGGCTTGGGATCGTCGGCCTCGGGGCGATCGGGCGGCGGGTCGCCGAGCGCGCCCGCGCCTTCGGCATGCGGATCGCCTACGCCGGGCGCCACGATGCCGACCCGGCCGTCGTCGCGGCGCTGGAGGCGGAGCGGCTGAGCCTCGACGAGCTGCTCGAGAGCGCCGACGTCGTCAGCCTGCACTGCCCGCTGACCAGCGAGACTCGCCACCTGATCTCGGCCCCTCGGCTCGCCCGGATGAAGCGCGGCGCCATCCTCGTCAACGCCGCCCGCGGCCCGATCGTCGACGAGGCGGCCCTGGTCGAGGCCCTGCGGGACGGCCCCCTCGCCGCGGCGGCGCTGGACGTCTACGAGCACGAGCCCGAGGTGCACCCGGGCCTGCTCGAGCTGGAGAACGTGACCCTGGTCCCGCACCTCGGCTCGGCGACGGTCGAGACCCGGCGGGCGATGGCGGTCCTGGCGGCCGAGAACGCGATCGCCGCCGTGCGCGGCGAGCCGCTGCCCACGCCGGTCCCGCCTCCGGCCTGAGAACCGGTTCCGGCTCTAGTGGTGTGACTGGTTCAGCAGGGCCCCAGCCGCCGCAGCTGCCGGCGGTAGGCGCGCATCGCGCTGTGCCTCCAGTCGCCGTGGGTCTGCTGGCGCAGGCTCGGTACGAGCTCGTGGTGGTACGGAGAGGTGAGGCTCTCGTGGTGGCCGATCACGTCGTGGACCCCGATCTGGAAGCGGCAGCGCAGGTACTGGGTGAGGCGCAGCGAGGCGCCCAGCCGGCGGCGGTCGCCGAGCACGTCCGAGTCGGCGTAGCCGACGTGCTCGATCCCGATCGCCGTCCAGTTCAGCCCGACCGTGTGGCGGCAGCGCGTGCGCAGGTTGACGAGCCGGAAGATTCGGCCCGAGGAGCCGACGACGAAGTGCGCGCAGACGTTGGGAAGCTCGTTCAGCTCGATGTCGGGGACGTCGGGGGCGAAGGTGTTGTGCACGGCGGCGACGCTGCTCGCCTGGGCCATGTGCTCGACGATCACGTGCGGGTGGCGCAGCCGCCACTCGTGCTGCCCGTAGTGGCGCTCGGAGTAGTCGGCCATCTCGCGCTTGCGTTTGGGCCCGAAGGGGATCGGCCAGATCGAGATCGGCGGCCGACCAACCCTCCCTATGTCCTTTGTCACCCCATGGGTTACAAAATGCAGAGGGGTGCCGCTGGCTTGGGCCTGCGGCGAGGCCTGCGCTGGGCCGATCGTGGCGGCGAGGATCGCGGCAAACGCCAGCGCCGCCGCGGTGGCGGTCGCGGCTTTGGCGGGGAGGCCCATCGCCCGCGGATTCTATGGGCGCCCGGTTATCACCCCCGCGCCCGGGTAGCCTGGCGCCATGGGCGTGCCGGGCGAGCCGATGAAGGCGAAGCTCACCGACCGCCCCTTCAGCGACCCCGCCTGGGTCTTCGAGCGCGGCGAGGAGCTCTTCCGCGAAGCCTGCGCCAAGGGGTGGGAGGGCCTGATCGCCAAGCGCGCCGACAGCACCTACGTCCACGCTCGCAGCGGCAACTGGCTGAAGCTGAAGTGCCCCCAGGAGCAGGAGCTGGTGATCGGCGGCTATACGCCGCCGAAGGGGTCGCGCAGGCGGTTCGGGGCGCTGCTGGTCGGCTACCACGAAGGCGGCGAGCTTCTCCGAGTGTCCCTTCGCCCGCGACGGCCTGCCGCGGCAGCCCACTGGGTCGAACCGCGGCTGGTCGGCCAGTTCGCCTTCACCGAGTGGACCCGCGACGGCAAGCTGCGCCACCCTCGCTACCTGGGCCTGCGCGACGACAAGCCCGCCGCCGAGGTCGTGCGCGAGCTCGCAGGCGGTCCGCCGTAAGGGCTTGCGCAGCCCGTCGCAGCACGGTACTTTGTTTTGGGTAGGAACCCCCCGAAACGCTCCCCCGGGAAGGACGAGATGGACTTGATCGCGTTCGCCGGCGTTATCGCGACCCTGATGGCGCTGGGCCTGCTCGGCGTTTCGCTTCGGCGTACTCGGCGGGAATCCGGCCGCTTCGCGATCCTCGACGAGATCGCCCGCGTCGCGGATGCGGGCCACGACATGCCCGAGACCCTGGAGGCGATCTGCGACGTGCTCGTGCCGCGGGTCGCCGAGATCTGCACGATCGACGTGATCTCCGACGGGCGCGTGCAGCGCGCCGCGACCCGCGTCAGCCCGCGCGGCGGCGAGGAGGTGCGGCTGCGGCTGGCCAACCGCGAGCCCTCGACGCCGCGGGGGATGCTCTCCGAGGGGGGCGACGCCTCGCTCGAGCCGCGGTTCATCGAACGCATGGGGGAGGCCGAGTTGCGCGAGTTCGCCCACGACGACGATGACCTCCGGTTCCTGCGCAGCCTCGGTGTGCGCTCGGGGGTCACCGCCGGGCTGCGGGCCCGCGGCCGCGTCATCGGCGCCGTCACCCTCGGTACCGCCTGGTCGCGACGCCGCTACCGTCGCCATGACGCCCGCTTCGCCCGCGTGCTCTCCGGCCGCCTGGCGCTGGCGCTCGACAACGCCGGCCTCTTCTCCGACCTCGAGCGCGCCCAGCGGGAACGGGCCGAGATCGCGGCCACCCTGCAGCACAGCTTGCTGCCGCCGCCGCTGCCGAAGATGTCGGGCTGGGCGGCGGCGGCGATGTACCGGCCGGCGGGAGCCGAGAACGAGGTCGGCGGCGACTTCTACGACGCCTTCCCGATCTCGGGCGGCTGGATGCTGGTGATCGGCGACGTCACCGGCCACGGCGCCCGGGCGGCCTCGGTCACCGCCCAGGCCCGCTACACGCTGCGCACGGCGGCCTGGCTCAGCGGCGATCCCCTGGTCGCCCTGGCAACCCTCAACAGCGCGCTCCTCGCCCGCGAGGACTCGGCCCTCTGCTCGGTCGTCGCCCTCGCTCTTTCCTCCGATGCCACCCAACCTGTCCGCCTCGCGATCGCCGGCCATCCGCCGCCGTTGTTGGTCGACGGCGACGCGGTGACCGAGGTCGCCGAGGCCGGGCCGGTGCTGGGAGCCTTCGGCGACGCCAGCTGGATCCTCGCGCGGGCGGCGGTCGAGCGCGGGCAGCAGCTGGTCGCCGTGACCGACGGCATCACCGAGGCCGGCGGCGCCGCCGAGCGCTTCGGCGAGGCCCGCCTGCGCGCCGAGCTGGCCGGCTCGGAGAGCCCGGCGACCTCGGTCCGGAAACTGGAGGGGGCGCTCGACCTCTTCACCGCGGGCGCCCTCGAGGACGACGCCGCGGCGCTCGCCGTCACGCCCGTTTAGGTCAGAGGCACTTCTTCAGCAGCTCCTTGCCTTGCTCGGCTCCCTTGCGGCTGGTCTCCTGCGCACGACGGAAGAAGTCGGCGAGGTCGGCGTCGCCGGCACGATCCGCGTCTTCGGCGTAGGTCTCGAGCCTGAGGACGTTGCTGAGGCACTGCTCGACGAACCAGATGACGTCGTAGTCCTTGTCCTTGGTCCCGGTGATATCGCCCGTCTCCTGAACACCCATTGCTGAATCCTCCTGCGTTGTCTTTCGCGTGCTCCACTGGTACCCGCACGTGGACGGTTAAACGTTCCCTGTGGTCGGGTAGCTCCGATCCATGCGAGTCGTCGTCACGGGCGCCACGGGGAACGTCGGCACCAGCCTCGTCGCGGCGCTGCGCCGCGAGCCCGCGGTGGGCGAAATCGTCGGCCTCTCCCGCCGCCCGCCGGACATGGCGTTGGAGAAGGTCCGCTGGGTCAAGGGGGACGTGACCACGGCGGAGCTCGGTCCCCTCTTCGAGGGCGCCGACGCGGTCGTCCACCTCGCCTGGGCGATCGAGCCGAGCCGGGCGGAGGAGGAGGCGGAGCGGATCAACGTTTCCGGCAGCCGGCGGATCTTCGCGGCGGTGGCCGCCGCCAGGGTGCCGGCGCTCGTCTACGCCTCCTCGGTCGGGGCCTACGGCCCGGGTCCGAAGGACCGGCGGGTCGACGAGTCGTGGCCCACCGACGGGATCCCCAGCTCCCCCTATTCGCGCCAGAAGGTGCGGGTCGAGCGGATCCTCGACGATTTCGAACTCGAGTCCCCCCGGGTCAGGGTCGTCCGCATGCGCCCCGGCCTGATCTTCAAGGCGGAGGCAGCGAGCGATGTCCGCCGCCATCTCGCCGGCCCCCTGCTCCCCGGCTTCCTCGTCAGGCCGAGCCTGATCCCCTTCGTGCCTCGAGTCCCCCGCCTGCGCTTCCAGGCGGTTCATGCCGCCGACGTCGCCGACGCCTACCGCCGGGCGCTGGTCCGCGACGTCGCCGGGGCGTTCAACCTCGCCGCCGAGCCGGTGATCGGGCCGCGGGAGCTCGGCGAGCTCCTGAAGGCGCGGCCGGTCGGGATCTCGCCGCGCCTGCTGCGGGCCGCGGCCGACCTCAGCTGGCGCCTGCGCCTGCAGCCGGCCGACTCCGGCTGGGTCGATCTCGCGCTCGGCGTGCCGTTGATGGACAGCTCGCGCGCCGCCGAGCAGCTGGGCTGGCGGCCGGCGACGAGCTCCCTCGACGCGCTCCGGGATCTGCTTGAGGGGATCCGCCACGCGCAGGCTGGCTCCACGCCTCCGCTCGACCGCAAGGCCGGTGGGCGGGCCCGCGCCCGCGAGGTCACGACCGGGGTGGGGGAGAGGCAGTAACCAGCCGCGCCCATTCCGCCTCGCCGGCGGCGCCCGGGTCCTTCGGGCCGGGGCGCACGGCTCTGCCGCTAACGCGGCGGCGTTTCCGGGCCGCTGGCCTCGAACGCGGCGAGGCCGACGATCAGCGGGATCCCCCGGGCTCCGCCGAGGCGCTTCGCGCTTTTCGCGTGGACGGCCGTCGCCAACTTCAGGACTTTGTCCATGATCTCGGCGACTTCGCGCCAGCCCGTCTCGTCGACGGTCATCGGCATCCAGCTCAGCGTGGTGTCCTCGCGGGAGTCGATCGTCCCCGCCTTCACCGCCGCCGCGGCCTGGTCGACGAAGCTCTGGACCGCCGCCGCGGTGACCCCGCCGCGGACCGAGAGTGGGGTCCGGCGCCAGTCCTGGTGGCCGATGAACGAACGCGGGGTCGCGGTGAAGAAATGCTCGAGGGCGCCACGCCGGGGCTGGGTGCGGACGAGCTCGAGGCAGCCGCACTCGACCAGGGTGTTGGCGTGGTAGGCGATCACGCCAAGGCTCTCGGACATCTCCTTGGACAGCTCGGTCGGGCTCGCCACCCTCCCCTGGAGCGCTTCCAATATTCGGACCCGGAGCGGGTGGGAGAGGGCCTTGACCAGCTCCTGGTCGATGCGGACGGCATTCTTCTCGGGCAACGATTCCTCCGGGTTGGTGGAGCCATTCGATGAACGCTGCGCAATCTCCCCGAGTGGGAACCCAATCGCCAACCCAGTTTTCGGACTTAGGACGTCGACCGTTGAGGGGACGCAGACCAATCGCTCGCGGGCCATCCTGGTTTGGGCAGTCCTGCGGGCGGGAAGATGGGCGGTCTTGAAACCGGTCAGGATCGGATGCTCGGGCTGGAGCTACCGCAGCTGGCGTGATGGCCTCTACCGGGACGTTCCCGCGAGGCGCTGGCTCGAGCGCTACGCCGAGGTCTTCGACACGGTCGAGGTCAACGCAACCTTCTACCGCCTGCCGAAGCCCGAGACGGTGGCGGCCTGGGTCGAGGAGACCCCGGAGGGGTTCGTCTTCGCGGTCAAGGGCAGCCGCTACCTGACCCACATGCGCCGACTGCGCGACATCGAGGGCGGCGTCGCGCGCTTCTGGGAGCCGCTGGAGCCGCTGCGCGAGGCCGGCCGGCTGGGGCCGGTGCTCTGGCAGCTGCCGGAGAACCTCCCCCGCGACGACGACCTCCTCGCCGCCGCTCTCGACGTACTGCCGCCGGCCCGGCACTGCTTCGAGTTCCGCCACCCGAGCTGGTTCGCGGCGGCAGTGCGCCGGCTCCTGGAGGAACGCGGGGCCTCGCTCGCGATCGGCGACGACGCTCGCCGGCCCCTGCCCGCAGCCCGCCCGCTGGGCGGGCTGGCATACCTGCGGCTGCACTACGGCGGCCGCGGTCGCGACGGCAACTACTCCTCCGCCGAGCTCGACCGCTGGCGGCGCCGGATCGCCGCCTGGCGTTCCCGCCGCGAGGTCTACGTCTACCTCAACAACGATTGGCGCGGCTTCGCGCCGGCCAACGCGCGGGAGCTGCGGCGGGGCCTGTCTGGAATCTCGGCTGGTTTCGCGCAGGACACGAAGGGGTAATCGAGCACCGATGAGCCGTCAGCTGCTCGCGATAGTCACCGACGACCTCGGGGGTTCGGAGTCGATCGATCAGATCCGCCATGACGGCGACGGCCTCGAGGTGCGGGTCGTCGTTCCGGCCGTGGAGGCGAACGCGTTCCGGCACACGCTGGGAGACGTCGACGAGCCGCGGCGCCAGGCCGAGGAGCGCCTCGGAGCCTGTCTGGATTCGCTCCGGCGGGCGGGCCTCGAGGCCTCCGGTGAGGTGGGCGATCCCGATCCCGTCCAGGCGGCGCAGGACGCCCTCTTGAAAGCGCCGGCCGACGAAGTGGTGATCTTCGAGCACGAGGCCGACCAGGCGCGTTGGTACGAGAAGGGCCTCTTCGAGCATGCCCGGGAATCGCTGGAGCCGCGGCTGCGGGTGGTCCTCCTCCACACCGGGGATTCGGATGGCGACCATGTCGTCGGCGTCGAAGAGGCGGGCCCCGGGACCATCGATCCCAGCGCGGACAAGGAGATCGGCTCCGCCTATCTGCCCGGGCTCTCGCGCGGCGACTTCGCCAGCATCGTGGCCGGGATCACCGGCACGATCGTGGCGGCCGTGCTGGCCGCCGCCGCGGCTACCGGCGCCGGCTCCCTCTCCGGCTGGGAGGCCGCCGCGATCCTGATCGCGATCGGCGTCGCCCTGGTCAATCTGGCGCACGTGGTCGGGCTGACCCTGTTCGAGAGCGTGCAATACAAGGGCGGCTTCGCGAAGCTCTTCCGCACCCTCTCGCTCGTCGGCACCCCGGCGGCGGTGATCACGAACCTGCTGATCCTCCTCTTCGCCTGAGGCAGGTCGCGTCCGCGATACTCGCCAGATGCCCACGCCACTGATCGAGTTCCCGGCCGACGATCCGGATCGCGCTCTGCGGTTCTGGAGCGGCGTGCTCGGGGTCGAGCCGGCGCCCAGGCCGGAGACGGCCGGTCGGGGATGGGAAAGCGACGAGGACGGACTCCGGTTCGGCCTTCACCGCCGCGGCTCGGGCCCCGGCGACACCGGCTCGCTCCCCTACTTCACGGTCGCCGACATGACCGCGACCCTCGAGCGCGTCACCGAGCTCGGCGGCACCGTGATCCACCCCGGCGAGCGCTGGTCGGTCTGCCGCGACTCCGAGGGCAGCCCTTTCGCCCTGGCTGCCGCGCCCTGAGTGACGCCAGCTCACCGTCCAACCCCAGCGGGGCTGTCACTCCCGGGCGTCGATCAGTCGCGCAGGGCCGCCAGGGCCGCGTCGCGCGTCTCGTGAATCGGGATCGAGAGCTCGAGGCCGGTGATCTCGAGAACGCGCCGGACCTGGTCGTTGTCGCTGCAGATGACGACACGGCCGCTGCTCTCGCCGGAGCGGTCGAGCCGCTGCCAGGCCCTGACGATCAGGGCGATGCCGGTCGAGTCGATGAACTCGCACTCCGAGAGGTCGATCAGTACCGAGGAGTCCCCGGCTGAGATCGCCTCCTCCAGGGGCGGCTCCAGGCTGGAAGCGTTGCTGAGGTCCAGCTCGCCGCGCACCGCGATGACGCGAACACCGTCATCGAGCGTGGCGGCGGTTGCCTCGAAAGGAGCCGGGCTCACGCGGCGATGCTACCGCTTCGCAGGGACTCTGTTTGCCCCCGTGACTCCAGGGGTAAGAATTGAGCGGCGGCGCGGAAAGCTATGCTCGCCGCCGAGACGGACTACGGCTTTTTGGCGTGGGGACTGGGTAAATCTTGAATACGACCACCGGCGATCGATCGGGGCTTCAGATGTCCCTTCCTGCCCGAGCCGAGAACGTTTCAGTCGTCCGTCACGCCCTCGCCGGGCTGGCCGACCGGATCGGGATGGACGAGCTCGGTATCGGCGATCTGAAGACGGTCGTGACCGAGGCCTGCATGAACGTGGTCGTGCACGCCTATCCCACCGACCATCCCGGGCCGCTGGAGGTCGAGGCGTTCCCGGAGGCGAGCGGTCTCACGGTTGTCGTGCGCGACTACGGCATGGGAATCCAACCGCGCCCAGACGTCGATCGGCCCAGCCTGCGGATCGGCCTGACCCTGATCGCGGCGCTCTCCCAGAGCTTCGAGATCAAGGGCGGGGTGGACAGGGGCACCGAGATCCGCATGCACCTGGCCCTGGAGGCTCGCGAGGACGGAGACGGTCGGGATGGAGCCAAGAGGGCGCCGATGCCGCCCTCGACGGAGAGGACCGAGCTCCAGGTCGGGTCCCCGGAGCTGGTCGCCCCGATTCTCAGCCGCGCCCTCTCGGCCCTCGCCGCCCGCCGCCAGATCAGCGTCGATCGCATCTCCGACGCGATGCTGCTCAGCGATGCGATCTCCGCCGGCGCCCCGCAGGGGTTCGGTGACGGATACGTCCGCCTCAGCATCGTCGATCGGGCCGAGGGAGTGGAGCTGCGGGTGGGCCCGATGGAGAGCGGCGGCGCCGAGCGCCTGCGCAGCAGCCTCGAATTGCCGGAGCTGGGTGGCTCGCTGGAGTCGCTCGCAGACGAGCTAGGGGTGGACAGAGACGGCGACGGCGACTACCTCGTCGTCCGCATTGCCGCCCTCTCGGCCTAGCCGCCCTCCCCGCCTCGTTCGGCGACCTCCTCGCGAATCCGCTCCAGGGTCCGGCGCAGGATCCGTGAGACGTGCATCTGCGAGTGGCCGATCCGCTCCGCGATCTGGGTCTGGGTCATGTCCTCGACGAAGCGCAGCCGCAGGATCAGGCGCTCGCGGTCGTCGAGGTGGGGGAGAGCCCCTTCCAGGGCCAGCTTGTCGTCGACCAACTCGAAGTTCTCGTCCTCGCCGCCGACCCACTCCGAGGCGGGCGATTCGTCCTCCTCGCCCCCGACCGGGCGGTCGAGCGAGAGCGGGCGGCGATTGTGGTTGGCCTCCAGCACCTCGAGCACGTCGGTTG
The DNA here is from genome assembly GCA_040900615.1 of Solirubrobacterales bacterium. Lineage (GTDB taxonomy): Bacteria > Actinomycetota > Thermoleophilia > Solirubrobacterales > 70-9 > VAYN01. The sequence continues at coordinate 20,999 of JBBDYP010000063.1, forward strand.
GGTCCATCTCCAGCTTGGCGGCGATCTCGCCGACCGAAGGCGAGCGCTGCAGCTCGACGGTCAGCGCCGAGTTCGCTTTGTCGACCTCGGCCATGCGGTCATGGAGACCGCGCGGGACCCGCACGGTCCAGACGCGATCGCGGAAGTGGCGCTTCAGTTCGCCGAGGATCGTCGGCGAGGCGAAGGCGGCGAACGGGGTGCCGCGCTCGGGGTCGAAGCGGTCGATCGCGTTGACGAGCCCGAGGTTCGCGACCTGGAGCAGGTCGTCGAAGGACTCGCTGGCGCCGCGGTAGCGCAGCGCCAGGTTCTTGGCGAAGGGCATGTAGCGACGCACCAGCTCCTCGCGCGCCGAGCCGTCGCCGCGCTCGCGGAAGCGCCTCCACAGCGCGCGCTCGTTCGCGAGCCCCTCGGAGGCGCCAGGGGACGCTGGATGCTCGGTTGGTCGGGTCTCTTCCCTTTTCGCTGCCATCGATGCCTAGCGCCGGATTGCTTCACCGGCGCTGCCCTGAGGCCGTGAAATCGAAGCCATGCAGCGCCCGGAGACTTCGACTTGTCACCGGCCTCCAACCATAGCGAGGCGGAAAAGCCGGAATACCCGGATCCGGAGAACCGAATCACCAGGCCAGATGCACCAGCGCCGCTCGGGGCCCGAGCGGCGCTGGTCTGGCGGTTGCCGCGCCTATTCGGCCGCGGCTGATTCCGCCTCGACCTCGACCTCGACCTCGGGATCGGGTGACTTGAAGTGCAGCATCATCACTTTGGAGAGCATGCCGGGCTCGTCGCTGGTGGCAATTCGCTCCGAGGCTTCGGCCTGGATCTCCATCAGGCGGTCGAGCGTGTCGCCGAGGAGGCCGGCCACATCGGCCCAGCCCTGCTTGTCGACGACCATCGGGGTCCGGCTGAGATGACGATCCTCGAGCTCGTCGAAGGTGTTGCGATTCACCGCCTCCTCGACGTCATCGAAGAGCGCTTTGAGCATCGCGCCCGAAAGTCCCGGTCGGAGGCTCTCCGGCATTCGCGACCACTCGCTATCGGTGAGGAACTGGCGCCTGGTAGCGCGGTAGAAGTGCTCGGTGGCGCCGCGGCGCTGCTTGGTGTCGACCAGCTCGATGCAGTCGTATTTCTCAAGCACCCGCACGTGGTAGGCGACCAGGTTGAGGCTCTGGCCCAACTCCTGGGCGAGCAGATTGGGGCTGGCGACCCGCTCGTTGAGAATGATCAGGATCTGTACACGCAGAGGATGTGCGAACGCCTTGGCGACGATCTGTTCCACTGCGTCCTTTTTCTTCGTCTTGGGCACGGGGGGCTTTCCTTCGGTCGATTTCAGGTGGCGGCCGATTGATCCACTTTAGCGATCGAAGCTCAGGAATTTCACAACGCTTCCGCAATTTTCGTTTAATTCTCAATTTTTTACTCCCCGAGCCTTGATTGTTAGAAAGATTTAAAGTATTGATACACGAACCGCGGAACAGGGCGGAGAGCGGACACCAGGGACTCGGGGAGGGAGGTGGAAAGCGTGCAGATCGGAACCATGCAGGTCCGGGTCACTCCAGTGGCCATCAGCAAGGGCTCTTAGGGATTCGGCGGGGACGGCGGCCGCGTCTGGCAGGCTTAGGCGGTGGCTCCATGGAAGCTGCCACTGATCGTGGCCGCGATCGCCGTCCCGATCGCCGTCGCCTTCTACGCCGGCGGCCCCGGTGTCGGGGTCGCGATCGGCGCTCTGGTGGCAGTCGGGATCGTCGTCGTCGCGGTGCGCCAGCGCCCGCGAGGGCCGATCGGCGAATCTCTCTCCGCCGCCACGCGCCGCCGCCTGCTGCTCGTCGCGGGCTGCCCGGTGGAGGACCCGGCGGCCATCGCGGAGATCGCCGAGGCGGTCGCCGGGCGGGGAGACGGGACCGAGGGCGAGGCCGACGTCATGGTCCTGGCGCCGGCCCGGATCGGCTTCCTCGATCGCTGGGCGTCGGACGTGGAGGGGGCGCGACACGCGGCTCAGCAGAGCCTCGTGATCACCGTCGCCTCACTGGCCAAGGTCGGCGTCGCCGCCGAGGCCCGGGTCGGCGACGAGAACCTGGTGCAGGCGGTCGAGGACGCGACCCGGGGCTTCGCCGCCACCGAGGTGATCCTGGTCACCGCCGGCGCCGGTGAGGATCCCGCCGCGGCGGGCGCCGCTGCGGAGCTGGAGGCGAGGCTCCGAGCCGGGTTCCGGCACCTGGAGCTCAGCGGTCCGCCAGCTCGTTGAAGCGCAGCGCCGCCCGGGTCGCCAGGACGAAGTCATCCTTGCGGTGAAGCAGGCCGGCGCCGGCGAGGTCGCGGACTGCGCGCTCGATCGAGTCCCGCTCGGCGAAAGCGGCGTCCTCGCCGGCGAACTCGCGAACCAGCTCCGCGAAGGTCACCTGGGCCGGGTGCAGCTCGAGGATCCGCATCAGGACGGCGGACTCGGTCGCGGCGTCCTGCGCCTTGGTGGTCCAGCTGTCGCCCGTCCCCTCCATGGTCCCCCGTGGGCGGCTAAGTCGCGGGCTCGTCTGGACTCTCCCCCGCGGCGCGGCCGTTTCCGTCGCCGAGCCCGAGGACCTGGCGAGCCCACGGCGCCTCGATCGCCGTGCAGTAGAAGTGCTGCATCGAGCCCCGCACCGGCTTTGTCTTGACGAGGGTCACCGCCGCGCAGTCGGCGAGGACCCGGACGTGGTAGCTGACATTGCTGAGCGGCTGCCGCAGCGCGGTGGACAGCTCACGCGGGCTGATCGCCTCCTCGCCGGCCATCTCCCGCAGGATCCGGCGGCGGAGGGGGTGGCGCAGCGCCACCAGCAGATCGTTGTCGTCCGAACGGTTGAGGTTCGTCATCTCGGTCGGCAATATAGAGCAAACGAAACGTTTTGTCTGTAGGGCCTTTGTCTGCGTGGGATAGCCCACTCGGCGCCCGCCTCGCTTAGGCGCCCTCGCGGACCCCGCCCATCTCGCTGAACACCGCGGTGACGCCGCCATTTTCGCGCTGCTCGTCGGCGATCACGTGGGAGACGGCGTTGATCAGCGCCAGGTGG
>JBBDYP010000064.1:0-3443 GCA_040900615.1 Solirubrobacterales bacterium
AGGTCGACGACCTGATCCGCTCGCTCGGCGCCGACGGGGTCGAGACCTTCTACCCGACCCACAGCAGGGAGCAGACCGCCCACCTGCTCGAGCTCTGCGCGGAGCTCGACCTCATCCCCACCGGCTCCTCCGACTACCACGGGCCGACCCACAGGACCTTCTCGCGCTTCGGCGCTTACGACACCTACGGGCTCGGCCAGCCGCAGGTGCCGCCGAGGCCCTGAGCTCAGACCGCCCCTGCGAAGCATCCACTGCTAGGCCTCGCCGACGGCCGCACGGATCGTCAGGCGTCCTCGCTGAGCTCGGTGCGGGATTTCACCCAGCGGACAAAGTTCCACTCGGAAACCGCGGCACTAGCTCAGTGAGCAACGCCCGAACTGCATCAAGTTCCCCACCTGGGGGATAGAGAACTTGATGCAGTTCGCGGGCGGCCCCGAGGCCGTCCGCGGAAAAGCGTTAGGCCGTGACCGCCGGCCCAGGGATCAGGTCGCGCTGCTCGAGGTAGGCCAGCAGCTTCTCGGCCGACTCCTCGGCCGTTTCGGCTTCGGTGTCGCAGACGACCTCGGGGTTGTCCGGCGCCTCGTAGGGGTCGGAGACGCCGGTGAATTCCTTGATCTCGCCGGCGAAGGCTTTCGCGTAGAGACCCTTGACGTCGCGCTCGGCGCAGGTGTCGACCGACGCTTTGACGAAGACCTCGACGAAGCGGTCGCCCATCATCTCCCGCGCCTCGGCGCGGATCTCCGCGTAGGGGGAGATCGCGGCGGTGATCACCGGCACGCCGTTGCGGCTGAGCAGGTCGGCGACGAAGGCGATGCGGCGGATGTTGGTGTCGCGGTCCTCTTTCGAGAAGCCGAGCCCCTTCGAGAGGTTTTCGCGCACGATGTCGCCGTCGAGGATCTCCAGCTTCGAGCCGCGCTCGCGCAGGTGCCCCTCCAGCAGCCTCGAGATCGTCGTCTTCCCGGCCCCGGAAAGCCCGGTGAACCAGAGGGTGAAGCCCTTCTCGCCAGCCATGCTCGTTCAGTCCTCCTTGTAAGCGTCGATCAGGATCTCGGCGACCTCGTCCCGCGAGAACTCGTGCGGCGGCTTTTCGCCGTTGCCGAGCATTTCGCGGACCTTGGTGCCGGACAGGAACAGGTGCGCGTCCGCGTCGTGAGGACAGGTCTTGCCGGAGGCCAGACCCTCGCACTCGTTGCACCAGAAGGTGTGCTCGAACATCAGCGGTTCGATCCCGAGCTCGTCGATGTCGATCTCGTCGAAGATCTTCTGCGCGTCGTAGGTGCCGTAGTAGTCCCCGGCGCCGGCGTGGTCGCGGCCGACGATGAAGTGGGTGGCGCCGTAGTTGCGGCGGACGATCGCGTGCAGGACGGCCTCGCGGGGGCCGGCGTAGTGCATCTTCGCCGGCTTCACTCCCAGCACGACCCGGTCCTGCGGGTAGTACTTCTCCATCAGCACCTCGTAGCAGCGCATCCGCACGTCGGCGGGGATGTCGCCGGCCTTGGTCTTGCCGATCAGCGGCTGGATGAAGAGCCCGTCGCAGGTCTCCAGCGCGGCCTTGGTCAGGTACTCGTGGGCGCGGTGGATCGGGTTGCGGGTCTGGAAGGCGACGATCCGCTTCCAGCCGCGGTCGGCGAACTCCTTGCGGGTCTCCTCCGGCGTCTGGTAGCGGCGCCTGAACGCCTCCTCGTGGTCCGGCAGCGCGTCGACCTCGATCGGGCCCGCGATGCAGCGGTTGCCCTCCTCGTAGATCGCGCCGACTCCGGGGTGCGCCTCGTCCGTCGTCCGGTAGACCAGCTCGGCCTCCTTGCGGACGTCGCGGTCGAAGATCTCCTCGACGGTGAGCCGCCCCAGCGGCTTGCCTTCGTCGCTGGAGAGCGCGACGACGTCGCCGACCTGGCAGTCGAGGTCGGTCGCCAGCGTGATCGGGATCGGCCAGTAGTCGCCGTCGACGGTCCGCATCTCGGTGCAGACGCGCTCCCAGTCGGCGGAGCCCTGGAAGCCGGTCAGCGGCGCGAAGCCGCCGTTGCCGATCATCTCGAAGTCCGCCGTGTGGCGCTCGGAAAGGGTCAGGGACAGCTCAGCCATCGTCTCGCTCATCGAAAAGTCTCACCAATCGGGTTGGGGGAACGGAAATTGAGGATCGCGCCGCGGCGGCGCTAGTTGATCCCGCACTCGGTCTTTGCGACGCCGGCCCAGCGGCCGTCCCGCGGCGAGCCACCCGGGTCGACCGGCTGGGTGCAGTGGGTGCAGCCGATCGAAGGGTAGCCGCGATCATGGAGCGGGTTGTAAGGGAGGTGGTGCTCACGGATGTAGTTCCAGACGTCGCGCTCGGTCCAGTCCGCGAGCGGATTCAGCTTCCAGAGGTTGAATTTCCTGTCCCAGCCGAACTTCGGGGCCTTGGAACGAGTACTGGAATCTCCGCGCCGGACGCCGGCGACCCAGCAGTCTACGGAAGAGAGCGCTCGCCGCATCGGCTCGACCTTGCGCAGGCCGCAGCAGGAGTCGGGGTCGCTCTTCCAGAGCTCGTCGCCGTACTCGGCGGCCTGCTCGGCGAGGGTCAGGTTGTGGAAGCGGTCGAACTCGATCCCGAGTGTCTCCGCGAGCTGGTCGCGGGTCTCGTAGGTCTCCTCGAAGAGGACCTCGGTGTCGAGGTAGAAGAAGCGCGCCTCGGGGTTGACCTGGCTCGCCATGTGCGCGGTCACCGAGCTGGTTTTCTGGAACGAGCAGGCAATGTAGTGCTCGGCCCCGAAGCTCTCGAACATCCACTCCAGCGCCTCCTGCGCGGTGCGGTCCTCGAGCCCGGCGGCGACGGCCTCGTGGTCGATGTCGGTGATTGTCGGCACGGTGCCGGAGAGGGTGATGGGCGGAGGCTTCATCGATCAAAGAGTACGCACTAAATCGCGCACTCCCCCTCGCCGCGCTCGACCTTGTAGGGGCTGGAGCGGTTCCAGTCGATGAACTGCTGCATCGTCTCGAGGCTGAACTCGGCCGGCAGCGTCAGGTCCTTGACCGCCGCTTCGAAGTTCTCGGCGCCCGTCCGCTCGGCGAAGGCGTTGAACTCCTCTCCCTCGGCCCGCTCGGCCTCGTAGAGGCGCACCCAGCGCTCGACCGCCTCGGGGACGCGTTTGGCCGGCAGCCGCGACTTCAGCCGCTTGCCGAAGATCACCTCGCCGCCCTCGAAGTTGCCGCCGATGTGCGGGATGTAGGCGGGCATCTGGCGGCCGCCAACCTTGAGCGAGGCGCCGTAGAAGCCGATGCTGGAGATGTGGTGCTGGCTGCAGCCGTTCGGGCAGCCGCTCATTTTGATGTGGATCCGCTTCGTCAGCTCGTCGGTGATCTCCATCGAGTCGACCCGCTCCTTGATCGCCCGGTTGAGGCCCATCGAGCTGGTGATCCCGAGTTTGCAGCTGTCGGTGCCGGGGCAGCTGACGACGTCGGTGATCTCG
>JBBDYP010000065.1:0-12159 GCA_040900615.1 Solirubrobacterales bacterium
TGCCCGCCTATGGCGGGCAGGAATCAGATTGCATGTCGCCGCCTGTCGGCGACATCCGCCCGCAGGGCGACCGGATCCCCTCCACCGACGAGCTCCCGCCAGCTCCAAGCACGAGGGTCCAAGCGGCTGAAGGGTTTTGGTGCCCATGGGCACCACGAAGCTTCGGGCCCACAGCCGCTCCGTCGCTCTGGGGGACGGGTGCTTGGGCGCTGCCGACCTTGACCCCACCAGAGGTGGGTGAAAGTCGGCAGCGGTCATCCAGGCGCTGGTGTCCGGGCGTCTCTGGCCGTGGCTTCGTACGAGGGGAGCCGATGCCCCGAGGCGGGAATGTGGCCGCAGGCGGCGACATGCAATCTGGTGTTCTGCGCGCCATAGGCGCGCAGCATGTTCGGGAGCTGCGCCCGTAAGGGCGCGCGACTGAATTCCCGCGGAGGGGCATCGGCTCCGCTCGCCCGCCGCCGTCAGGCCGTGCGACCCTGAATTCCCGCGGAGGGCATCGGCTCCCCTCGCTTGCAGCTCTCAGTACGCGGCGCTTCCCCCGGCCACGCCGCGCGCGATCTGCTTGGCGAAGGCGATCACGGTCATCATCGGGTTGACGCCGACCGAGGTGGGGAAGAGGGAGGCGTCGGCGACGTAGAGGTCGCGGGTCCCGTTGACGGACCCGTCAGGCGCGCAGGCGCCCTCGCCCGGGTCGGCGGCGATGCGGGCGGTGCCCATCGGGTGGAACGCCTCCAGCCGCAGCTCCGAGGGCTTGAGATCGGTCGCCTCGAAGTCGGCGAGGTCGCCGGGTCCCAGCACGCCGACGCGGGCGATGTTGGGGTAGACCTCGGTGGCGCCGGCGGCGAAATGGATTTCAGCCGCGCGGGCGATGCCGTGGGCGAGGCGGCCGGCGTCATCGCGGGTCAGCTTGTAGCTGGCGCGCAGCGATCCCTCCGAACCCAGCCCCACCCTTCCGGATGAGCGGTCGGAAAGGTGAACCCCGATTGAGCCGACGTGGCCGAAGTCGAGCATCGCTTCCTGGTGGGAGCGGCCGGCGCCAAGCAGCCAGCCGCCGCCGAAGGCCAGAGGCGTGAAGGTCGCCTCGAGCAGGATCCCCATCTCCTCCCACTCGTTGACGTAGAAGCTCTGCATCACCCCGTCCCAGCCGCGCACCTCCTCGTCGTAGCGGGCGCCGACCCAGCAGGCGGGGTGGATGTGGAGGTTGCGGCCGACGTGGGGGCCGCCGAGGCCCGAACGCTGCAGCAGCTCGGGCGTGCCCAGCGCTCCGCCGGCGGCGATGACGGCGCGCCTCGCGCGCACGGTGTAGGCACGGCCGCCACCCTTCCCTCGGGTGCTGCACTCGACGCCGACCGCCCGCCCATCCTCGAGCAGGACACGATTGGCCTGGACGCCGGCGCGAATCCGCGCCCCGGCGGCGACGGCGCGTGGCAGGTAGCTGACGTGCATGCCGCGCTTGGCGTCGATCTCGCAGCCGAACGGGCAGGAGCTGCACTGCACACAGCTGCCGGCATTGCGGTGGATTGGGGCGCCGCGCGCGCCGATCGCCGCCGCTCCCTCCATCGCCAGCTGACCGTTGCGCCCCATCCGCTCGGGGTCGAGCTGGGTCACCCGCAGGAATTCCTCCGCCTCGGCGTAGTCGGCGTCGAGGTCCCGCGCCCAGTCGATGCCGTACCGGATCTTCCAGTCGTCGAGGACGGGATCGGGAGCGCGGAAGCAGGTTCCCGAGTTGATCACCGTCGTGCCGCCGACGACCTTGGCCACCGGCACGGGGATCGGCGGCCGGCCTTCGGCGATCGTCAGGCCGGCGTCGCGGTAGATGCGGGCGATCGCCTCCAGGTGGTCGCTCGGGTAGTTGTCGCGGTTGTAGTGCTCGCCCGCCTCGAGCACGAGCACGTCCAGCCCGGCTTCGGCCAGCGTCGCCGCCGCCACCGCGCCTCCGGCGCCCGAGCCGACGATCGCCACGTCGCATTCCTCGCCGTCACCGCTCGGCTCGGTGTCGCCTAGCGTCCCCGCCGGCTCCGGCAGTGAGCCGTCGGCGAGGCCACAGCTGACCTCGTAGCCGACCCGCTCCTGCACCTCGGGCGTGACCGCGTAGCCGAGCGTCGAGAAGAGCTTCGCCATCAGCAGCAGGTCGTGGTGGAAGGGGAGCCGCGATCCCTCGAGGCGGTGGAGGAAGTCCTCGGCGGCCTCCGGGTCGAGGCGGCTGAAGCGCCACGGGAACGGCAGCCACTCGAAGGCGCGCAGGCCGAGCCTGAGCCGGATCAAGATCCGCGGCGAGACCGAGGTGAGGAACTCGGCCACGGGTCCGGAGACGTCGACGTCGCGCTCGGCCCGCGGCAGGCCGTCGATGCCCGGCGCCATCGCCGCACAGATCGCGCTCAGGGTCCGTTGCTCAGCGGCGGAGAGCCCCGGCGGGCGCTGTCAACCGGGATCGACGGGCCGGCCGATGCGGCCCGCGACAGTCCACAGCCACAGCGAGAGCAGTGCCAGGAACCCGTCGACGAGGAAGTTGAGCAGGTAGATGAAGACGTTTTCGTCGATCAGGAAGAAGGCCAGCGAGCCCAGGGAGGAGGCCGTCTTGCCGGCGACGAGGACCAGCAGCAGGGAGCGGTAGCGGACGACGTCCGCCTGCGCGACCAGGCAGATGCCGGTGATCACGACCATGTAGGCGAAGGCCAGCGCCAGCCACAGCTGCTCCTGGGTGTGCGGGGCGCGGGTGTCGTTGCCGAACCATTCGCCGACGTCGGAGATCGTGTCCAGCACGCCGCTTGGAATGGCGATGAACAGAATCCCCACGACGGCGAACGTCAGCGCGAGCAGGCGCAAGCTCACGACGACGAATCTCTCAACGGCCGGTCCCTGCATCCGCCGGGCACTCTAACTGGCTGCGCAGCCAGTTGCAGCGGCGACGTGGGTAGGGTGAAGCGTCTTGTACTTTTTCGGCGCTTCCATCCGCGGTCAGCCGCACACGCTGTCGAAAAGTTAAGCGGAACCCCTACCCGCATCGCCGCCGTCCCTGGGCGCCACGCCTAGAATGCCGCGCATGATCGACCGAGCACAGGTGCTGCACGTGGCGAAGCTCGCCCGTCTCAGACTCTCCGAGGAGGAAGTCGAGACGATGACCGGCGAGCTTTCGGGGATCCTCGAGCACGTGGACCGAATCGGGAACCTGGACCTGGAGGGGGTCGAGCCGACCTCGCACGTGGTGGCGCTGGAGAACGTGCTGCGGGCGGACGAGCCGCGGGAGAGCCTGCCTCGGGCCGTCGCCCTGGCGTCGGCGCCGGAACCGGTCGACGGGTTTTTCAAGGTTCCCTCGCCTCAGGCCGACGCCTGATGGGGGAGCTGCTGGAGCTGACCGTCGCCCAGGCGGCGGCGAAGATCGCGTCCGGGGAGATCTCGGCCGGGGAGTACTTCGAGGCCTGGCAGGGAGCCGCGGCCGGCGACGAGCTGAACGCCTTCCTCTGGTCGGTCGAGAACGCCGACGATTACGCGGTCGAGGACGGACCGCTCGGCGGCATCCCCGTCGCGGTCAAGGACATCTTCTGCACCGAGGGCTCGCCGACCACCGCCGGCTCGCGGATCCTGGAGGGGTACCGCCCCCCGTACACGGCGACCGCTGTGCGCCAGCTGGACGCCGCCGGCGCTCGGGTCCTCGGCAAGACCAACATGGACGAGTTCGCGATGGGTTCCTCCAACGAGAACTCTGCCTACGGCCCCGTGCTCAACCCGTGGGACCGCAGTCGCGTCCCCGGCGGCTCATCGGGCGGCTCGGCGGCCGCCGTCGCCGGCGGCCTCGCCCCCTGCGCGCTCGGCACCGACACCGGCGGCTCGATCCGCCAGCCCGCCTCACTGTGCGGCATCGTCGGGCTGAAGCCCACCTATGGAGCGATCTCCCGCTACGGGATGATCGCCTTCGCCTCCTCGCTGGACCAGTGCGGCCCGCTGACCCGCGACGTCACCGACGCGGCGCTGATGCTGGCGGCGCTGCAGGGACGCGACCCCATGGACTCGACCTCCGTCGGCATCGAGGGCGGCATCGTCGCGCCCACCCGCGAGGATCTGAAGGGCCTGCGCTTCGGCGTCCCCGGCCAGCTCGCGCGCGACGCCATCGATGCCGGCGTTCGCGACGTGTTCGAGGCGACGCTGGAGCGGATCGAGGCCCTCGGCGGCGAGATCGCCGAGGTCTCGCTGGCCAGCGCCGAGCACGGCATCTCCGCCTACTACGTGATCGCCCCCGCCGAGGCCTCCTCGAACCTGGCCCGCTACGACGGCGTCCGCTACGGGATGCGGGCCGGCGGGGAGGGCGACCTGATCGAGATGTACGAGACGACCCGGGCGCAGGGATTCGGCACCGAGGTCAAGCGGCGGATCATGCTCGGCACCTACGCGCTCTCCTCCGGCTACTACGAGGCCTACTACGGCCAGGCGCAGAAGGTGCGGACGCGGATCGCCGAGGACTTCACCACCGCCTTCGCCGACGTCGACTTCGTCGTCACCCCGACCTCGCCCTCGGTCGCCTTCGGGCTTGGCGAGAAGACCGACGACCCGCTCTCGATGTACCTCAACGACTTCTTCACGGTGCCGATGAGCCTCGCAGGCATCCCGGCGATCTCGATCCCCGCCGGGCTGGCCGAGCCCGAGGGCGGCGGCTCGCAGCTGCCGGTCGGGTTCCAGATCGCGGCGCCGGCCTTCGCCGAGCAGAAGCTGCTGGACGCCTCCTACGCGTTGGAGCAGGCGATCGGGTTCGGTGCCAGGCCGGAGGGCGTCGATGGCTGAGCTGGAGGCCGTGATCGGGCTGGAGATCCACGTCCAGCTGGCCACCAGGACGAAGATGTTCTGCGGCTGCGAGCTCTCCTTCGGCGACGAGCCGAACGTCCACACCTGCCCGGTCTGCCTCGCCCACCCCGGCGTCCTGCCGGTCCCCAACGAACAGGCGATCCGCTACGCGCTCCAGATCGCCGCCGCGCTCGACTGCGAAGTCGCGCCGCGCTCGATCTTCCACCGCAAGAACTACTTCTATCCGGACAACCCGAAGGCCTACCAGATCAGCCAGTACGACATTCCGCTTGCCAGCAACGGCCGGCTCGGCGACATCCGCATCCACCGCGCCCATCTCGAGGAGGACGCGGCGAAGATGATCCACGTCGGCGAGTCGGGCCGCATCCACGGCTCCGGTGCCTCGCTCGTCGACTTCAACCGCGGCGGCACGCCGCTGGTCGAGATCGTCACCGAGCCCGACCTCCGCGGTGCCGCCGAAGCCGCCGAGTGGGCGCGCCTCCTGCGCGAGACCGTGCGCCAGCTCGGCGTCTCCGACGTGAACATGGAGGAGGGGAGCCTGCGGGTCGACGCCAACGTCTCGGTCCGCCCGGCCGGGTCCGAGGAGCTGGGGACGAAGACGGAGCTGAAGAACATGAACAGCTTCCGCTTCCTCCAGCGCGGCGTCGAAGCCGAGCTGGAGCGCCAGCGCGAGCTGATCGAGGCGGGGGGAAAGGTGGAGCAGGAGACCCTTCATTTCGACCCCCAGAGCGGCAGTCTCACCTCGCTGCGCTCGAAGGAGGAAGCCCACGACTACCGCTACTTCCCCGAGCCCGACCTGGTCCCACTGGCGCCGACCGAGGAGATGCTGCGCGAGGCGCGCGAGGCCCTGCCGGAGCTGCCGGCGGCGCGGATCGAGCGCTACGTCGGCGAGCTCGGCCTCGCCAAGGACGTGGCGACCGTCCTCGCCACCGACCCGGACACGGCCGGCTACTTCGAGCGAGCGGCCGCGGCGGCGGACGGAGTGGAGGCGAAGGTCGTCGCCAACTGGGTCACCGGCGAGCTGGCCGCGGCGCTGCGCCAAGCCGACGCCGAGGGTGGGGCCGCTGGGTCCAGGGTCGAGCCCGAGACCCTCGCCACCCTGGTCGGGCTGGTCGTGGAGAAGAAGATCTCCCACGGCAGCGGCAAGACCGTGCTCTCGATCCTCGTCGCCGAGGGCGGCGACCCCGCCGCGATCGTCGAGCGCGAGGGCCTGGCCCAGATGTCCGGCGAGGGCGGCGAGCTGGAGGCGATCGTCGCCGCCGCCGTCGAGGCCAACCCCGAGGCCGCCGAGAAGGTCAAGGCCGGCAACCCCAAAGCGATCGGCGCCATCGTCGGCGCCGTGATGCGGGAGACCAAGGGCCGCGCCGACGGCGGCGAGGTCAACCGCCTGATCCGCGAGAAGCTCGGGATCTGAGCGGGCGGCCGGGGTCGCGGCCGCTCTGGGGCCGCCTACGGGCGCAATTCGGTGAAGCCGGCGGCGGCGAAGTCGCCGTCGAAGGCGAGCGCTTCGGTGATGCCGCGAGAGCGCATGAAGGCGAAGCTGGTCGCGTCGACGAAGGAATAGGCCCGCTCGTCATGTTGGCGGAGCCAGTCGATCGCGCTTGCCTCGATGGCCTCGTCCAGGTGGAGGACCTGAACGTGGCCATTCCTCCCGCTCACCCCGTCGATGAATTTGCGCATCGAAAGTGCGGTCCGTTACTTTGTAACATGTTGTTACAAAGTGCTAGGTTGAGGGCATGGCCTGGAACGTCGTCATCGCCGGGGGTGGATTCGGAGGGGCGGCGGCGGCGCGGGAGCTGGAGAAGGTGATGCCGCGGCAGTCGGCGCGGCTGGTGCTGGTCAACGAGACCAACTTCATGCTCTACACGCCGTTCCTGCCGGAGGCGGCGGCGGGGACGCTGGAGCCGCGGCATGTGGTGACGCCGCTGCGCGACATCCTCAAGCGCACCTACCTGCGGCTGGGCTCGATCGTCGGCCACGATCCCGAGGCGAAGACGGTGACGCTGCGGGCGAAGTACGGGGAAGTGGAGACGCTGCCCTACGACCAGCTGCTGCTCTCGCTCGGCTCGGTCTCGCGGGTGCTGCCCGTGCCCGGGCTGGCCGAGCACGCGGTCGGCTTCAAGAGCCTCGCCGACGCGATCTACCTGCGCAACCACGTCGTCGAGACGCTGGAGGAAGCGAACGCGACCGAGGACCCGGCCCGCCGCGACCAGCTCCTCACCTACGTCTTCGTCGGCGGCGGCTACGCCGGCCTGGAGGCGCTGGCCGAGCTGCAGGACTTCGCCGCCGACGCGATGGAGAGCTACCCACGCGCCCGCCTGCACGGGATGCGCTGGGTGCTCGTCGAGGCGGCCGGCCGGGTGCTGCCGGAGATCGACTCCGAGCTGGCCGATTACGCGCTGCGCGAGCTGCGCGGGCGCGGTATCGACATCCGGCTGGAGACGACGCTGGAGGAGGTCGAGGCAGATTCCGCCCGGCTCTCGAGCGGGGAGACCCTCGCCACGTCCACGGTCGTCTGGACCGCCGGCGTCGCGCCGCAGCCGATCCTCCGCCAGCTCAACCTGCCCCTGGACGAGCGCGGCAGGGTGCCGGTCGACGACCACCTGCGGGTCGAGGGGATGGACTCGGTCTGGGCGATCGGCGACTGCGCCGCCGCCCCGGACCCGCGCGGCGGCACCTGCCCGCCGACCGCCCAGCACGCGGTCCGCCAGGGCCCGGTGGCGGCGCGCAACATCGCCGCCGAGCTCGGCGTCGGCGCCCCCGGGCGGTTCGACTACCGCAGCGAAGCGTCCTTCGTCAACCTCGGTCGCCACAAGGCCGTCGGGCGGGTCGGCGAGCGCACCTTCCGCGGCTTCCCGGCCTGGTGGATGGCCCGGACTTACCACATGAGCCAGATCCCCGGCGCCGCTCGCAAGGTTCGCGCCGTGCTCGACTGGACCGCCGGCCTGCCGTTCCGCCGCGACATCTCCGAGGTCGGCTCGATCGGTCACCCCAAGCCGCTGGGCTGAGCGCGAGGCCGGCGCCCCGGACGCGCAAGAATGAGCCGATGGAGTACCTGGTCATCGTCTTCTTCTTCGGCCTCGCCACCGCCATCATCGGCAAGGGCAAGGGCAGTTCCTTCTGGATCTGGTTCCTGGTCGGCGCCGTCCTGCCCCTGCTCGGCCTCGTCGCCGTGATCCTCTATCGCGTCGAGAAGGACGAACCCGAACGGCAGTGCCCCAACTGCCACAAGGAGCTGAAGCTCTACGTCCAGGTCTGTCCGCGCTGCGGCACCGACTTGTATCTGCCGGACCCGGGGGGGGTCCGGCATCCGGGGGTGCGGTTGAGGGACCCGGTCACCCTCCGGTCTAATTCAGTCGCGCGCGAAGCGTGCGCGACTGAATTCCCGGAGAGGGCATCCCCATCCCTCCTTCCGTCCCGTGCTTACCGCAGCCAGGCCCTGACGATCGCGTTGGCGAAGCCGACCCCGTAGCGGAAGACCGCCGGCTTCTTCGAGTGGCCGTGCAGTCGCTGTTCGACGGTGATCGGGATCTCCTTGGCGGGGATCCCGCGCTTGATCGCCTCGATCATGAACTCGGAGGTGTGGAACTGCTCCTGACGCAGGACGAGCTGGGGGAGGACGGTGGTGCGGACGGCGCGGTAGCCGTTGGAGCAGTCGGTGACGTGGGTGCGGGTGATGAAGGAGACGAGGCGGTTGAAGAAGACGATGCCGAGCTCGCGGGCGAAGTGGTTGCTGTCGGCGTGGCCGAGGATGCGGGAGCCGTGGGCGACGTCGACCTCGCCGTCGAGGATCGGCTTGACCAGGCGCTCCATCTCGGAGGGCAGGTGCTGGCCGTCGGCGTCGAGGGTGACGACGATCTTGGCGCCGGATTCGACCATCAGGCGGTAGCCGGTCCGCAGGGCGGCTCCCCCGCCGCGGTTGGTGACGTGGCGGGCGACCACGGCGCCGTGCTCGGCCGCGACGTCGCCGGTGCCGTCGCGGGAGCCGTCGTCGACGACGAGGGTCTCGGTGGCGAGGCCGCAGACCTCGGCCGGCATCTGGTCGAGCACGTGGCCGATGTTCTCTGCCTCGTTGTAGGCGGGGATCAGGATCGCGATCTTGCCGCGGAAGCGTTCCGGCAGCTTTGCCTGGCGGAACTCCTCCCAGGCCAGCCCCTCGAGCGCCGCCGAGAGCTGGCGGGAGTTGCGCGCCGCCTGCGAGAGCGCCCGCAGAATCAGCAGGAAGAGGATGAAGATCGCGAACACGGCGAGGCCGAGGATGCGACCGCCGTTGCCCTTTTCGAAGGAGAAGGCCGAGAGCAACCCGTCGATGATTTCCGTTCCGGAGACCAGCACCAGGCCCAGCCCGGCGACCAGCAGGATCAGCACGTCGGCGTTGCGCAGGGAGCGCCGGCGCAGGATCGCGTAGAGGACGGTCGCGACGCCGACCAGCAGACCGGCGCTGCGCAGCGCGGTCAGCTCTGGGGGGAAGATGCCTGCTCCGGGGACCATCTGCGGCCAGAGGATATGGCCGCGGCGGCCGACGACAGGGTCAGGGCGGCGAGCGGAAAGACGAGCGTCATCAGCACCTCGTTGCGCCTCGGGGCCGCGAGCGAGGCCGCCCCGACGAGGGTGACGAGGACGATCGGCGTCGCCAGCGCGAGCAGCTCACACCAGGAGCGCCGCAGCGCCAGGAGCGCGAAGCCGGCGAGCCCGAGGGCGACGAGGAGGATCTGCACGACTCGGCCGAGGTCGCTGCTCATCACCTCGCCGACCCCGCTGCTCCACATCCGGCCGACCTTGCGGACCGTCATCGCCGCGTAGCCGACCGGGTCTTCGCCGAAGTAGGTGGAGAAGTTCTCCTTGCCGATCTTGCCGAGGGCGGAGTCGCGCGGCAGGTCCGGGTAACGGGCGGCGACGCGGTTGAAGAGGGGCGTCGGGTCCACGGCCTCCAGCGCCGCCGCGTGCGGCTCCAGGCTGCGGTGTTCGTAGCGTTCCACCAGGATCGCCTTGACCCGCTGGTATTCGCCGTCGGCCGGGAGGTAGGTGCCGACGTAGAGGGCCTTGCCGCCGCCGGTAGAGATCGGCACCACGCGGTCGAGGACGACGGTGTTGCGGACGGTCCAGGGGACGATCGGCAGCGCCATGGCGATCACGAACAGGCCGGCTGCGGCGAGGCCCGGCCGCCAGCCGCGCGCCGTCCCGATCCGAATCGCCGCAAGCACCACGAAGGCGGCGCCGACCAGCAGGTACTCGGGCCGGAACATCGCCGTCAGGCCGAACAGCAGCCCAGGCAGGAGCCAGGCCCGCAATCGGTCCCGTTCGCTCGCCCAGAGGGAGGCGAGGACCGCGGCGGGCAGGGTGAGGATCGCCGGCGGCTCGCTCATCAGCTCGCCGGTGGAGTGGATGAAAGGTGGATAGACGGCGACGGCGAAGGCGGCGAGCAGGCCGACGGCGCGCCCGCCGAGGCGCATCCCGAGCCCGAAGACGACGACGATCGCGGCCACCCCAAGCAGGGCCTCGACGATCCGCGCCGTCCCTTCGCGGGCGCCCCCGGTCGCGTAGTAGCTGGCCGCGTAGAGCAGCGGCGCCCCCGGCGACCAGTCGCTGGAATCGTCGAATTCGAGACCGCCGTAGCTGCCTTCCTCGTACAGCGCCTTGGAGAGCGCGAAGTAGGCGTGCGAATCGTCCGCCGGGCTCTTCACCGGCTCGATCACCGCGTAGGCGCGCAGGCCCAGGCCCAGCGCCGCGATCAATCCCAGTAGGACCAACGTCCTCCTCCCGTATCGCTCGGGCAGCGCGCGGATGCGGTCGGCGACGGCGGTCAAGGCGGATCAGGCTATCCGGGTTCAAGTTCTGGGCCTCGCCCGTCGATCGTTGCGACAACGGCTCCGGCTGTCCCTGCAGGGCGGGGATCGCAGCCGGCGAATAGCCGCCTGGCAACAGTCCCATCCCCCGACAAGGAGTCCCATATGCGTCGCATCTCCCTGATCCTCACCGGCGCCGTCGCCTGCGCCGTCCTCGCCTTCAGCGGCACCGCCGCCGCCAAGGGCGCGCCCAAGACCTGCGCCACCAGTTCGGAAAACGTGATCGGCCACACGGTCAAGGGCACCCTCACCTCGAGCAACGTCAACTCGGTGCAGAAGGAATACGCCACCTGCGGCTACGCCAAGAAGGTGATGCGCCGCGTCACCGCCTATCGCTACGAGGAGCCGAAGAGCGTCCTCGGCTTCTACTGCGTGCCGACCGTGTTCTCGACCAGCCCGGACGTGGTCAAGTACAAGTGCGAGTTCAAAGGCGCCGACACGGCGATGTTCGTGAAGCTCGTGTTCAAGGTGAAGTACAACCTCGACTAGCCGGCCTGCGGGGCGCCGGCTCGCTCGGGTCGGCGCCATTCCCGCAGCGCGCCCCAGCTCCACGTCGCGCCGACTCCGGCCAGGGCGGCGACCAGGGGCGCCATCACCAGGACCCGCCGCGGCGAGGCGACCAGCAGGGCGCTGATCGCGGTGATCGAGACGAAGACCGTGGCCAGCAGCAGCGCCTCCCAGCGCCGCCGCCAGGCGAGCACGACGAGGCCGACCATGCCGAACGCCACCAGGGCCCAGTGCAGCGCCTCCCAGAGCGGCTCGCGCATCACGTGGCGCGGGCCGTGCGACCAGATCCGGCCGACCTTGGTCGCGACGAAACCGGCGTATTCGAGCGGCTCTTCGGTGATGTCGTCCCAGAGCTGTTCCCGACCCATTCGCGAAAGCGCCTGGTCGGTTTCGAGGTTGGGATAGCGATGGGCGGCGAGCACGGCCAGGATCTGCTCGAGCCGCAGGCGCCGGGCGTCGGCGGGCTCGAAGAGGTCGGGGTTTTCCGCGACGACCTCCTCGCCCACCCGTTCCGGATCCCCGTCCGACGGCAGGTAGGTGCCCGCGAACAGCACCTGGCCGCCGCCGGTCGAGATCGGCACGAAGCGGTCGAGCGCGATCGCGTTGCGAACGGTCCACGGCGCCACGACCAGGACGAGCCCCGCCACCATCACCGCCGCCTGTGCCCCGCTGCGCCGCCACCGCCCGTCCCGCCCCCCATCGCCGAGTTGCCGGTTTGTCTCTCCATACGGAACAAAGAGGCAACTCGGCCGGGAGAGGACTGCGAGGGCGAGCAGGAAGGCGACGGCCAGGTACTCGGGGCGCGTCAGCGCCAGGGCACCGAGGAGCAGGCCGGGGAGGAGCCACCGCGCCAGCTCGTCCCGGTCCCGGGCCCAGAGGGTCGCCAGGATCGCGCCGGAGAGCAGCGTTGCCGCCAACGGCTCGCTCATCAGCATCCCCTGGTACTCCAAGAACGCCGGGTAAATCGCCACGGCCGCCGCTCCGAGCAACCCCGCGATCACGCCCCGTC
>JBBDYP010000065.1:12169-23258 GCA_040900615.1 Solirubrobacterales bacterium
GATCCACCTCACTCAGCTGGGGTGGATCGACGGGGCGCGCCAGCCGCCTTCCGATCAAATACGTGAAGAGGATCGCCGCGCTCCCGACGATCGCGAGCAGGACCCGGGCCAACCGTTCGTGCACCCCGCCCGTGACCTCGTAGACGCCGGCGACCAGCAGCGGTAGGCCGGGGGAGTAGTTGCTCGAAGGCTGCGTCGCGCCAGCGCCGACGGCAAAGCCGTCTCCCTGCTCGAGGTTCGCCGCGATCGCCGTGTAGGCGACAGCGTCGAACACCGGCTGCCTCCCGTCCCAGGCTTCGCCGACCCGCAGGCCGAGCCCCAGGAGCAGGACGACGACCAGGACGAGCAGGCCCGTTCGGCCCCCATTGCGCGCCGCCAAGCTTCTCGCCATCGGCCGCAGACTACGGCGCTCGGCGCAGTCGCCTCCCCGGCCGCCGTCCCCGCCTTCATCTAAGCTGCCCCGCCTATGCGAATCCTCATCCTTGGGGGCGACGGCTACCTGGGCTGGCCGACGGCACTGCGGTTCTCGGCCCGCGGGCACGAGGTCTCCGTCGTCGACAACTTCTCCCGCCGCCGCTGGCACAACGAACACGGCACCGCGTCGCTGACGCCGATCCTCGACCTCGACTCGCGGATCGCGGCCTGGCGCGACGTCTCCGGCGAGCAGATCCGCAGCTACGTCGGTGCGGTCGAGGACGGCGACTTCCTCGACGAGGTGGTCGCCGAGACCCGGCCCGAGGTGGTCGTCCACTACGGCGAGCAGCCCTCGGCGCCGTACTCGATGCTTTCGCGCGAGCGCGCGGTCGAGACCCAGCACACGAACGTGATCGGCACCCTCAACCTGGTCTTCTCCCTCCGCGAACACGTCCCCGACTGCCACCTGGTCAAGCTCGGGACGATGGGCGAGTACGGACAGCCCAACATCGACATCGAGGAGGGCTACATCGAGATCGAGCACAAGGGGCGCAAGGACACCCTGCCGTTCCCGAAGCTGCCCGGCTCGCTCTACCACTGCTCCAAGGTCCACGACTCGACCAACATCCACTTCGCCTGCCGCACCTGGGGCCTGCGCGCGACCGATCTCAACCAGGGCGTCGTCTACGGCATCGAGACCGAGGAGACCGCCGGCGACGACCGGCTGATCACCCGCTTCGACTACGACGAGCTGTTCGGCACCGTGCTCAACCGCTTCTGCGTGCAGGCCGTGATCGGCCACCCGCTCACCGTTTACGGCAGCGGCGGCCAGACCCGCGGCTTCCTCAACATCCGCGACACGCTCCAGTGCGTCGAGCTGGCGGTCGCGAACCCGGCCGATGCCGGCGAGTTCCGCGTCATCAACCAGTTCACGGAGCAGTTCTCGGTCCTCGATCTGGCCCACCTGGTCAAGCACGCCGCCGAGCATCTCGGCTACTCGGTCGAGATCCAGCACGTGGACAACCCACGGGTCGAGAAGGAAGAGCACTACTACAACGCGATCCACACCAAGCTGCTCGACCTCGGCCTCGAACCGACGCTGCTGGGGGAGGAGCTGGTCGAGTCGATCGTCCACGCGATCGAGCGCCACAAAGGCCACGTGATCGAGAACGCGATCGACCCCCGCACCCGCTGGAACCCGGCGAAATCTCCTGCAGGCCAGGCGTAGCCGCCGCCTGCGGAGCGGGCACCCGACCACTGGTACCATCGCCAGTCCGATGAGAGCCGCGGACACGTTGATGGAATCGCTGAAGGCCGAGGGCGTCAAAGACGTCTTCGGGATCCCCGGCGGGGCCAACCTGCCGACCTACGACGCGATGGTCGACGCCGACTTCCGCCACGTCCAGGTCCGCCACGAGCAGGGCGGCGGACACGCCGCCGAGGGATACGCGATGGCCTCCGGCCGGGTCGGGGTCGCCTTCGCCACCTCCGGGCCGGGCGCGACCAACCTGGTCACCGCGATCGCTGACGCGATGCTGGACTCGGTGCCGACGGTCTTCATCACCGGCCAGGTCCGCACCGACCTGATCGGCACCGACGGCTTCCAGGAGGCCGACATCCTCGGCGCGACGCTGCCCTTCGTCAAGCACTCCTTCCAGGTCACCGACGCGCGCCAGATCCCCGAGTACGTGCACCAGGCCTTCCACATCGCCTCGACCGGGCGGCCGGGGCCGGTCCTGCTCGACATCCCGCAGGACCTCTCGCGGGCCGAGATCGACTACGAGCCGCGCACCGAGCCGGTCGAGCTGCCCGGCTACAAGCCCTCGACCGAGGGCAACATCAAGCAGATCCGCATCGCCGCCAAAGCGCTGGCCAACGCGCGGCGCCCGATCTTCTACACCGGCGGCGGCGTGATCAACGCCAACGCCTCCGAGGAGCTGCGCGAGCTGGCCGCCTCCGACCGCCTCCCGGTCACCTCGACCCTGATGGGCCTCGGTGCCTTCCCGGCCTCGCATGAGCACTGGCTCGGGATGCTCGGCATGCACGGAACCTTCACCGCCAACCTCGCGATGGACAAGGCGGACCTGATCGTCGCCATCGGCGCCCGCTTCGATGACCGCATCACCGGCAAGCTCGACGAGTTCGCTCCGCACGCCAAGGTCATCCACATCGACATCGACCCGGCGGAGATCTCCAAGAACGTCGGCGCCCACATCCCGATCGTCGGCGACGTCAAGCAGGTGCTGCCGAAGCTGACCCGCGAGTACCGGGCCCTGCAGACCGACTCCTCCCGGCTCGACGCCTGGTGGGACTCGCTTCGCGGCTGGCAGCAGGAGCACCCGCTCTACTACGAGCCCGGCAAGGACGGCGAGATCAAGCCCCAGTTCATGGTCGAGGCGATGCACCGCGCGACCCAGGGCGACGCGATCATCACCTCCGACGTCGGCCAGCACCAGATGTGGGCGGCGCAGTACTACGGCTTCGACAAGCCGCGCCGCTGGATCAACTCCGGCGGCCTCGGCACGATGGGCTTCGGCCTGCCGGCGGCTGTCGGCGCCAAGGTGGCGTGCCCCGACGAGGCGGTCGTCTGCCTGGCCGGCGACGGCAGCCTGATCATGAACATCCAGGAGATGGCCACCTGCGTCACCGAGAACATCCCGGTCAAGATCTTCCTCATGAACAACGGCTATATGGGCATGGTCCGCCAGTGGCAGGAGCTGTTCTGGGACCGCCGCTACAGCTCGGTCGAGATGGGCGCCAGCCCCGACTGGGTGAAGCTGGCCGAGGCCTTCGGCGCGACCGGGATGCGCTGCGAGAGCTCCGCCGATCTCGAGGAGCAGATGGTCAAGGCGCTGGAGACCGAGGGCCCGGTCCTGCTCGACGTCCGCGTCGCCCAGGAGGAGAACTGCTACCCGATGATCCCGCCGGGCAACGCGGCACGTGACATGGTCGAGGCGCCGAGGGCGGTGCGCGGATGACCACCACGACGAGGAGAGCGTGATGGAGGCCGGGACGCCGCAGGCGGTCAAGCTCGAGGACCTGCACCTGCCCGGGCAGCTGAGCGGGCGCAAGCACATCCTCTCGATCCTGGTCGAGAACAAGCCGGGCGTGCTGGCCCGCGTCGCCGGCCTCTTCTCGCGCCGCGGCTTCAACATCGACACGCTTGCGGTCGGACCGACCGACGACCCGAGCATCTCGCGGATCACCCTCACCCTCGACGGCGCCGTTCACCCGATCGACCAGGTGACCAAGCAACTGCACAAGCTCGTCAACGTGCTGAAGATCCGCGACATGGAACCGGAAGAGACCGTGGCGCGGGAGATGGCGCTGTTCAAGGTCTCCTCGGCGGTCGACAACCGGGCCGAGATCATCCAGTTCGCGGAGATCTTCCGGGCCAAGATCGTCGACGTCGCCCGGCGCACGATGACGATCGAGGTCACCGGCTCCGCCGACAAGATCGAGGCCTTCGAGCGCATGGTCCGCCCGCACGGCTTGGTGGAAATGGTGAGGACGGGCGAGATTGCCATCGCCCGTGGTAGCGACTGAAATGACGGCCCAGGACGTCGTCATACGGCGTCCTCAATCACCCGAAATAGCGCTGCTATTCCAGGTTTCCTGCGTCCTTGCCTGACAACGTCCTGACCTCGTCATTGGCCGCTGCGCTTCGGCGGGGCGTCCAGCGCCGGCGGCGGACTCTTGTAAGCGTCACTGTCGAGACCGAGATCGCGGACCCCTGCGCGGCCGTGTTCGCCTCGCGACTGGCTTCGGACCGCTGGTTCTGCTGGGAGCAGCCGGATCGGGAGTTCGCGCTGGCCGGGCTGGGCGTTGCGCACGAGGCGGCGTCGCGCGGCCCGAAACGATTCGCCGAGGTGGCACGGGAGTGTCTGCGAACGGGTGGCGACGCCGTCCTCGACGAGCCCCGAGGACTGCCCGCGGGGGCCGGGCCGGTCTGGCTGGGCGGTTTCGCCTTCGACCCCGATGGCGGTTCGTCGTCGACCTGGTCGTCGCTTTCGCCGGGATCGCTCGTCTTGCCGGAGCTGTCGATCTGCCGCAGCGGCGAGCGTGCGTTCCTGACCGTCAACGCCGTCGTCGCGCCCGGGGACGACGCCGAGCAGCGGGCCGCCGGCCTCGGCGCTCGGCTGGCCGGTCTGCGTGACCGCGCTGCGCTGCCGATGATCGACCCGCACCCGACCGCCCACGCGGAGATCCGCAGCGCCCGCCCGCCGGCGGAGTTCGAAGCCGCGGTCGCCGCCGCCACAACGAGGATCGGGGCGGGGGAGATGAGCAAGGTGGTGCTGGCCCGCGAGGTGATCGTCAGCGCCGCGGCGGCGCACGACCCGGCGGCGCTCTTCGGCGCCATGCGCGAGCAGTTCCCGGCCTGTTTCTGCTTCTGTTGCGGCACCCCCGAGGCGGCCTTCATCGGCGCCAGCCCAGAGCTGCTGGTTCGCCGCTCCGGCGCCAGCGTCTCCACCGTCGCCCTCGCCGGCTCGACCCGCCGCAGCTCCGACCCCGCCGTCGACGACCACCTCGGCGAGCAGCTGCTGCGCAGCGACAAGGATCGCCGTGAGCAGCGGATCGTCGCCGAGCGGATCGTCCGCGCCCTCCGTCCTCACGCCGTCTGGGTCGAGGCCGCGGCCGAGCCGGAGATCGTCAGGGTGGCCAACATCCAGCACCTGGCGACGCCCGTGATCGCCCAGATGGCGGAGCCCCACTCGGCGATCGAGCTCGCCGGGATGCTCCACCCGACCCCGGCGGTAGGCGGTGAGCCCTGGCCCGGGGCCGCGCGGGCGATCGGCGAGCTCGAGGGGATGGACCGGGGCTGGTACGCGGCCCCGGTCGGCTGGATGGACGCGACCGAGGACGGCGAGTTCTGCGTCGCCCTCCGCAGCGCCCTCCTACGCGACCGCGAGGCCCACCTCTTCGCCGGGGTGGGCGTGGTCGCCGGCTCGGACCCGGCCGCCGAGCTGGCCGAGACCGAGGTCAAGCTCGGCGCCCTGCTGCCGCTGCTGGCTGATTAAAGCCACCGTATTCGGCGCAAGGCCATCGAATAGAGGAAGATCCCCCCGCGTGGCTCGCCGAGCGCTCCTCATCGCCCCGACGCTGCTGCTCCTGGCGTTCTGCGCCCAGGTCGTGGCGGCATCGCCTCGCCGGCGGGGTGCCGATGCAGCTCACCCCCTGGCGCAACCGGTTGGCCCAGATCCCATCCTCGTTCTCGCCCGACGGCTCGCGCCTGGCGTTCACCCGCTACGTCGCCGACAAGCCCCCGGAGGCGCTTGCGATGGAATTCAACGGCTCGGCCGACACTGTCCTCTCGCGGAACGCGATCGAACCCGTCTACTCGCCCGACGGCCTCCGAATCGCCTTCTTGCGCGGTCCCGTGAAAACGGTCACGAAGCGCAGGCACGATGGCAGCAGCTCGTCGGTCTCGGTCACCTCGGCGTGGAGCAACTTCACCCCTTACGGAAGCGCGCCGAGCGCCTCGCGGACGCGGTCGGTGAGGCGGTGGTGGAGGGCGACGTTGGCCTGACGGTCCGTCCTGACCTCGATCAGGCCGGTGCCCGCCGCCAGCGCGTCCGCCAGCTCACCGAGCGTCTCGAGGCGGCGGTGGGGGAGGTCGAAGAGGGCGGCCGCCTTGGCGACGTCGACGCCGCGCGGGGTTCCCAGGAGCGCCTCGAACTCCTCGTCGCCCATCGCCTCCTCCTGCGAGAGGAAGTGGAAGATGCCGCCGCCGCCGTTGTCGATGACGACGATCCGGACGGGGGTGGAGACGTCGCGCAGGGCGGCGAGGCCGCCGATGTCGTGCAGAAGGCCGAGGTCGCCGGTGACGATCGTGGTCGGGCGCCCACTCGCGTGGGCGGCGCCGATCCCGGAGGAGATCAGGCCGTCGATCCCGTTGGCGCCGCGGTTGCAGAGGAAGGTCGCGTCGGTCTCCGACGGCGCCAGGAACGCCTCCTGGTCGCGGATCGGCATGCTGGAGGCGGTGTAGACGAGGTCGCCGTCGCGGTGGGCGCGGCCGAGCGCCAGGTGCAGCGCCGGCTCGGAGATCGGGCCCTCCGCGCCCAGCTCAGACTCCAACGCCGCTCGCGCCGCCCGCTCGGCTGCGAGCCAGGCTCCGGGTGCGGCTCGATCCTCGCCCTCCAGCCGCGCCGCCCAGCCGGCGGCGAGCTCAGTCGGGTCGGCCCGCAGCAGCGCTGCCGCCCGCCTGCTCGGCTCGTTCCAGCCGCCGGAGGGGTCGACGACGATCTGGTCGGCGCCGCTCGCCGCCAGCCAGGCTCGCAGCGGCTTGCTGGTCGGCATCTCACCGAAGCGCAGAACGAGGTCCGGCACGACCGATTGTGCGAATCGATCGTCGCGGAGCAGCTGGTCGTAGCTGGCGACGACGCTGGAGCGATCGTGCGGACCGCAGCGCAGCTGGGACGTCGGCTCGGCGAGGATCGGGAAGCCGGAGACGCGCGCGAGGTGGGCGAGCGGCTCACGCAGCTCGGGGTCCATCTGGCGGCCGGCGACGATCACGCCAGAGATCGCATCTCCGATGTGTCCGGCAACCTCGTCGAGGAGAAAGGTGGAGGGCTCGAGGTCGATCCGGGTCACCGCGGTCAGCGGCCGCCCGTCGCGCCCTTCCAGCGCCAGCGGGTCGGTTGCGGTCACCGCGCCATCCACCGGGACCGGCGCCAGCGGCTCTCGCCAGGGCAGGTTGAGGTGGACGGGCCCCGGGCGCGTCTCCCCCCTTGCCGCGGCCAGCGCCCTGCAGGCGACCGAGCGGTAGTGGAGGAGCCCGTCGTCGTCGGCCTCGTGGGTGCCGACTTCGCAGAACCAGCGCACTGAGGAGCCGAAGAGCTTGATCTGATCGATCGTCTGCCCGGCGCCGATGCCGCGCAGCTCGGGCGGTCGGTCGGCGCTGAGGACGATCAGCGGCAGCGCAGATTCGTCGGCCTCGCAGACTGCCGGGTGGTAGTTGGCGACCGCCGTGCCCGAGGTGCAAAGCAGCGCCACCGGCTGACCGCTCGCCTGCGCGGCCCCCAGTGCGAAGAACCCGGCCGAGCGCTCGTCGATGATCACCGTCACCTCGATCTCCGGCTGGCGCCACAGCGCCACCGCCAGCGGGGTCGAGCGGGAGCCGGGGGAGACGACCGCGTGGCTCAGCCCGCCCCGAGCGAGCTCCTCGGCGAAAGCGGAGGCCAGGGCGGTGTTGGCGTTGGTCGTGTCCACTTGCGTTGGCGGCTGAATCGGCCATGGGCCGACTGGAGCGCCAGGCCAGGCTAAAGGCGGTGGGCCTGCAGTGCATCCTCGTCGATCTCGACCCCGAGCCCTGGTCCAGGCGGGGCGAAGAGATTCCCGTCGCGAAGCTCGCACTCGACCGCCGCGATGGTCGAGGCGAAGAGGCGCTGGGTGGCGAGCCCGTGGGCCAGGTCGAGCCGCTCGGGCCTGTCGCTCTCGTGCAGGGTCTGGGCGACCTGGGCGGCGGCGGCGATCCCGACCGGCCCGTCGAGGGCGCTCGACAGGTACGCCGGCAGGACGTCGGCGATCTCCACCGCCTGCTCCGGCCCGCCGACCTTGGACAGCTTGATCCCCGTGAACTCGCAGGCGCCGAGGGCGGCGGCGCGCTCGGCGTCGTCGCGGCTGGCGACGCTCTCGTCGGCGGCCAGTGGAATCGAGGTCGACCGCGCCAGCTCGGCCATTTCCTCGAGCGTCGCCACCGGCTGCTCGGCCAGCTCGATCGAGAGCGGCTCCAGCTCGGCGAGCTTCAGCTTCGCTGTCTCCAGGTCCCAGGCGGCGTTGGCGTCGACCCGGATCCGCGCGTCCGGACCGATCGCCTCGCGGACCGCCCGCACCTGTCCGACGTCGTCACCGGCGCCGAGCTTGAGCTTGAAGGTCGAGTAGCCCTCTTCGGCCCAGCACAACGCGCTCTCTGCCACCGTGGACGGGTCTCCGGCCACGAGCGTCGCGTTGCAGGCAATCGGCTGCGCGGCACCGTCGAGTTGGCCTTTTGTGGCCGATGGCGTCCCAAAGCGCCAACTCGGTGCCACTTGGGCGCGCAGGTCGATCAGCGCGGTGAGCGCGGCGCAGCGCGCCGGGGCCGATAGGCCGATGGTGTGCCCACCGAGCGCGGCCTCGTCCAGCAGGCCTCCCGCGGTCAGGCCGGGCAGATCGCGCAGCCGCTCCAGCTCGCTCACCACCCGCGCCAGGGAAGCCCCGCCCCGCAACGACAGCGGCACGGCTTCTCCCAGGCCGACCAAGCCCTCGTCGGTGCGCAGTCGCAGCAGCGCCATCTCTCGTTGCGTGAGCGTTCCGCGTGCCGTCACGTAGGGCTTCCGGAACGGCAGCGCATAGGGGATGACCTCGACGGAGGCGAGTCGCACACCGACAGCTTCTCACTCGAGCGTGGGCGAGCCGGCTGAGGTCGCACTTGTTCCCGCTATCCGGGGATAACTGCGACCTCAGGCGGAGATCAGCAGGCCCGCCGTCACCAGCAGGCTGAAGACGCCCAGGAGCGCCCCGGTCGCGGCCAGGGCGCCGTTCAGCGCCGGTCCGTCGGTGCGGTTGCTCATCGCCCGCATCGGCGCCACCGCCAGCGGCAGTGCCCCCAGCCCGATCAGCGGCAGCAGGCTGGCGTCCCCGGCGACCAGCGCGATCGGCAGCACGAGGAAGGCGCCGAGTACCAGCAGCCGGTACAGCGCCACCGCGTTGGCACGCCCCATCCGCACCGCCAGCGTCATCTTGCCGGCCCTCCGGTCGGTCTCCAGGTCGCGGACGTTGTTGACGACGAGGATCGCCGTGGCGAGGAAGCCGAGTGCGATCGAGAGCCCGAGCGGCAGCGCGTCGAGCTGCTCCACCTGCACGTAGTAGGAGCCGTTGACCGCGACCAGGCCGAAGAAGAGGAAGACGAAGACCTCGCCGAGGCCGGCGTAGCCATAGGGCCGCGGCCCGCCGGTGTAGAGGACGCCGGCGGCGATCGAGAAGGCGCCGATCAGCAGGATCACGAGACCGGCCACGGTCGCCAGGTAGATGCCGCAGGCGACCGCCACCGCGAAGGCGATCCAGGTCGCCCGCATCACCCGCTGCGGCGTCACCAGCCCGGCCGAGGTGACCCGCACCGGTCCGAGGCGGTCGGCGCTGTCGGCGCCCCGCTTCGCGTCGGAGTAGTCGTTGGCGAGGTTGGTCCCGATCTGGATGAAGATCGAGCCGACCAGGGCGGCGACGAAGGCGCCCCAGCGCGGCAGCTCCCCGACCCACTGCACCGCCGCCGCGGTACCGACCAGGACCGGCGCGATCGCCGCCGGCAGCGTCCGCGGCCGCGCCGCCATCACCCAGATCCTCATCGTGCGCCCCCTGCCCGGCCGCGCGTCATGGCCGTTTCGGGTACTTGCCGAAGTCGGGCTTGCGGCCCTGCTGGAAGGCGTTGCGCCCCTCCTGCCCCTCTTCGGACATGTAGAAGAGCAGGGTCGCGTCATGGGAGAGTTGCTGCAGGCCGGTCAGCCCGTCCTCTTCGGCGTTGAAGCTCGACTTCAGCAGGCGCAGGGAGAGGGGGGAGAGGTGCAGCATCTCCCGGCACCAGGCGACCGTCTCGCGCTCCAGATCCGCCAACGGCACCACCGCGTTGACGAGGCCCATCTCCAGCGCCTCCTCGGCCCCGTAGAGGCGGCAGAGGAACCAGAACTCCTTTGCTTTCTTGATCCCGATGTTGCGCGCCAGCAGGCTGGCGCCGAAACCGCCGTCGAAGCTGCCGACGCGGGGCCCGGTCTGCCCGAAGCGGGCGTTGTCGGCGGCGATCGTCATGTCGCAGACCAAGTGCAGGATGTGGCCGCCGCCGACCGCGTAGCCGGCGACCATCGCCACCACCGGCTTCGGCAGGCGCCGGATCTGCACGTGCAGGTCGCCGACGTCGAGCCGCCCGACCCCCTGCTGCGCCACTTCGTCGTCGCCGATGTAGCCGTCGTCGCCGCGGATCCGCTGGTCGCCGCCGGAGCAGAAGGCCTCGCTGCCGGCGCCGGTGAAGACGATCGCGCCGACCTCGAGGTCGTCGCGGGCGCGGCCGAAGGCGTCGCGCAGCTCGGCCAGCGTCTGCGGTCGGAAGGCGTTGCGGACCTCCGG
This sequence comes from Solirubrobacterales bacterium, assembly GCA_040900615.1. Classification (GTDB taxonomy): domain Bacteria; phylum Actinomycetota; class Thermoleophilia; order Solirubrobacterales; family 70-9; genus VAYN01. Next base: position 22,676 of record JBBDYP010000065.1, read on the forward strand.
CCTGTCGATCGTGATCTTGGCGATCCCGTCCGCCTTCTCGTAGCGGATGTCGCCGTACTCCGCAGCGCTCTCCCACTCGACTGGTGCGTAGAGATCCTGTTCGGGCGGGGCGTCCTTGTGGCGCTGGGGCAAACGATCCTCTCAAGTCCGGGGTTGGCCGGGCAACGATAGCCCGGCAGCGCTTCGTTTCGTAACGTTGCCGTCACGATGAAGCTTGACGACTGGCTCGCCCAGAGATCCCAGAGCTGCCCCGACCGTACCGCGCTGATCGCGGACGGCGCGGAGATGACCTATGCCGAGCTGGAGGCGGAGGCGACCTGGGTGGCGCGGCGCCTCGCCGCCCACGGCGTCCGCCGCGGCTCGACCGCGGCGCTGACCATGCATCCGCGCCGCGAGCAGGTCGTCCTCGTACAGGCGCTGATGAAGGTCGGAGCCACACTGCTGCCGCTGAGCCCGCGGCTGACCGCGGCCGAGCGCGCCGCGATCGTCGACGCCGAGGAGCCGATCGTCGACCTCGACGACCCCGGCGAGCTGACCCAGACCGAGGCCGACCTGCCGCTGCTCGGCGAGCACGACATGGACG
>JBBDYP010000066.1:0-23198 GCA_040900615.1 Solirubrobacterales bacterium
GCCATCACGTGCTCTGGTCGACTACGTGGCCTGAGCCGTGGAACTACTCATCTAGCCGATGTAAATCGGGGTTCCGACTTCGACCTGGTCGTAGAGCTCTTCGACGTCGGGGATCGACATCCGCACGCAGCCGTGCGAGGCGGCCGTCCCGAGCGATGCGGTTTCTTCGGTGCCGTGGATCCCGGCCCCTTCGAAGATCCCCAGCCAGCGGGCCTTGATCGGGTTGGAGGGCCCCGGAGGGATCGATTGGCCCGCCAGCGAGCCCGCCCAGTCCGATTCCGGCACGTTCCAGGTCGGGTTTTCCTGCTTTTCCTGAATTGCGTAGAGGCCTTCCGGCGTTTCCAGCCCTTCCTGGCCGACCGCGACGGTGTAGGTCTTGACGAGCCTCAGGTCCCTCCAGAGGCGAAGCGTGTAGCTGGCCCGGTCCAGGGTGAGGTAGGACGGGTACTCGGCGGTGACCTCCTTGGTGGTCACCGCCGGCTTGGTGGAGTGGACCCGGGCGACGATGGACCGGGGCGCGTCGGCGTTCAACACCGCGGCGTTGAGATCCTCGGTGAGCAGGTTGTCGCGCAGCCTGCGGCCGTCCTCGCCGGCGACCACTTCGAGCGAGTCGCCGCTCGGTTCGACGCTGGCGTCCTGCGGTTCGCGGTTGACGTCTTCCGCAACCTCGCGGACGAACTTGTCCACCGCCCGTTCGGAGTAGCTGATCTGCGGCGAGATCGTCTCCTCCACCTGGTCTCCCGTCACGTAGCGCACCAGCCGCCCGGGCAGGCCCCCGTCTCGACTGTCGGCGACGGCCTGCTCGACCGCTTCGTCCACGTCGGCGCGGATCTTCAGAGCGGAGCCGGGCAGCTTCCAGTTCTCGCCGTCGAACCTGACCCGGAGCGAGTGGCGGAGCGGGCGCAGGAGCTGGCGGCGGACGAGGGCCGAGGCTTCGTCTTCGTCGAGGCCGCCGACGTCGACACCGGCGATCACCACTCCGTCGGCGATCTTGCCCTTCTGCGAGCTGTCGTAGGCGAAGGCCGCGCCGGCGGCGCCGATCACGAGCAGGGCGACGACGATCACTGCTATCTGAGTCTTGCGTCCCATCGGTTAGCTACCGCTTACCCTCAGTTCCACTTTCCACCCGGTGCGAAAAAGTCTAGGCATCCGGGTCATTCGGCCTGAATATCTGTCTTCCCTGCAAATTTGGCGCCTCGCTTGGTCCTATCGGCAGCCGGGGCGGATATCTTTCGCCGATGCGCTCCAAGGATGAGGTTCGCAAGGAAGTCTGGAAAGCGATGGAACGCGAGGGAGTCTCCCGCTTCCCCGGCGCCGAGGGCCGGATCCCCAACTTCGCCGGCGCCAAGCTGGCGGCGGAGAAGCTGGCCAACCACCGGCTCTGGAAGCGCGCGCGGGTGATCAAGGCCAACCCCGACTCCCCGCAGACGCACGCGCGTCGGATCGCGCTCGACGAGGGCAAGACGGTGATCATGGCCGTCCCCCGCCTGCGCGACCCGCACCCGTTCCGCGTCCTCGACCCGAGCAAGCTCTCCAAGCAGGCGGTGAAGGAGGCGGCGACGATCAAGGGGGCGCTGAAGCACGGGCGGGTGGTCGCCCTCGACGACCTGCCGGACATCGACTTCGTCCTCTGCGGCTCGGTCGCGGTCAACCTGAGCGGAGCGCGGGTCGGCAAAGGCGGCGGCTACCACGACCTCGAGTACGGGATCCTCGTCGACGCCGGCAAGATCGACAGCTACACGACGGTGGCCACGACCGTCCACCCGATCCAGATCCTGCGCGAGCACCTGATGGTGACCGCGCACGACCTCCCCTGCGACCTGATCGCGACGCCGCGGGCGGTGATCGAAGTCGAGCGCCAGTACGAGCGTCCCCGCGGCATCCTCTGGGACCACCTGCAACCGCCCCAGATCCGCGAGATCCCGGTGCTCGAACGCATGGGGTATGCCTGAGGCGACGGCCCTCGACCCGCGCATCGCCTCCGGTTCGGACTACGGCAACCCGGACCCGGTGTGGCAGCGGGTTGACTGGCGGGCGCAGCGGCGCCGCGTCGAGCTGCCGGGGGCGGAGGTCAACTACGTAGAGATCGGCGAGGGCGCGCCGGTCCTCTTCCTCCACGGCCTCTCGGGCTGCTGGCAGAACTGGCTGGAGAACCTCCCCCACTTCGGCGCCGGCCGCCGCGCGATTGCGCTCGACCTGCCGGGCTTCGGGTCGAGCCCGATGCCGTCGTGGCAGGTCGACATGCCGGGCTACGGCCGCCTCGTGCACGACTTCTGCGAGAAGCTCGGCCTCGACGGGGTGACGCTGGTCGGCAACTCGATGGGCGGGTTCATCGCGGTCGAGGCGGTCACCGCGAACCCCGGGCGCTTCGACCGGCTGGCCCTGGTGTCCGCCGCGGGCATCCTCAACACCTGGAACCCGGAAGCGCGGGCGACGGCGACGGCCTGGGCCTGGAAGGAGCTCGGGCCGAGAATCGCCGACCGCGGCCGCTCGATCGTCTCGCGACCGCGCAGCCGCAGGCTGGCGCTGGGCGGGTTCTTCCGCTATCCGAACCGGTTGCGGGTCGACCTGCTGATGGCGCAGATCGAGGGCGGGATGCGGTGCCCGGCCTTCGGCGACGCCCTGCAGGCCGTGATCCGCCACGACGTCCGCGAGCGCCTCGGCGCGATCGAGATGCCGACGCTGATCATCTGGGGGCTATCGGACCGGGTGATCCCGGTCGCGGCGGCGATCAGCTACCACCGCCGCATCCCCTACTCCCGCCTGGAGATCTTCGAGCGCACCGGCCACGTGCCCCAGCTCGAGCGGCCACTCCGCTTCAACGGGCTACTCGACGAATTCCTCGGTTAGCGGGCGCGGGGCAGGGGTTCCGCTTAACTTTTTCGTGGAGCGTCGGCCGCCGTCCGAGCTTGAATGCGCCGAAAAAGTACAAGACGCTTCACCCCTGCCCCGCGCCCGCTAGCTGGTGATCGCGCCAAGCGAGGCGGACGAGACGGTGGCCGCGTACTTCGACATGACGCCGCGGCCGAAGGGTGAGGGCGGCGATACATACTCGGCCACGCGGCTGGCGATCTCGTCGTCGGAGAGGGCGACGTCGAGGCGGCGGGCGTCGATGTCGACGGTGATCTCGTCGCCCTCGTGGACCGCCGCGATCGGGCCGCCCCTGGCGGCCTCCGGCGCGACGTGGCCGATCATCAGGCCGCGGGTGGCGCCGGAGAAGCGCCCGTCGGTGACCATCGCGACGCTCTGGCCCAGGCCCTCGCCGACGATCGCCGCCGTCACCTGCAGCATCTCCCGCATCCCCGGGCCGCCGACCGGCCCCTCGTTGCGGATCACGACGATGTCGCCGGGTTTGATCTGCTGATCCTTGACGGCGCGGAAGCAATCCTCTTCGGACTCGAAGACCCTGGCCGGGCCGGCTTGCCGGCGCCGCTCGGTTCCCGCGACCTTGACCACGGCGCCGTCGGGGGCGAGGTTGCCGCGCATGATCGCGAGGCCGCCTTCGGGCTTCAGCGGGTCGTCGAGGGGGCGGACGACTTCCTGGCCGGGAGCCTCGGTGGCCGCCTCGGCCTCCTCGCCGATCGTGCGGCCGCTGACCGTGATCGCGTCGCCGTGCAGGATGCCGGCGTCGGCGAGGCGCTTGAGGATCACCGGCACGCCCCCGGCCGCGTAGAGGTCGGTGGCGACGAAGCGGCCGCCGGGCTTGAGGTCAGCGTAGAGCGGCGTCCCGCGCGAGATCCGCTCGAAGTCGTCCATGTTCAGCTCGATGCCGAGCTCGTGGGCGAGCGCGATCAGATGCAGGACGGCGTTGGTCGAGCCACCCGAGGCGCAGACGCAGGCGATCGCGTTCTCCAGCGAGTCGCGGGTGATCACCCTGCTCGGCCTGATGTCCTCGGCGAGGACGTTGATCACCAGCTCGCCGATCCTCTCGGCGACGGTGGCCTTGTCCTCGTCTTCGGCCGGCACCATCGCCGAGCCGCCGGCGCTGATCCCGAGCGCCTCGAAGGCGCAGGCCATCGTGTTGGCGGTGAACTGGCCGCCACAGGCACCCGCGCCCGGGCTGGCCACCCCCTCCAGCTCGTGCAGTTCCTCGTCGCTCATGTCGCCGGCGTTGTGGGCGCCGATCGCCTCGAAGACGTCGAGGATGGTGACATCGCGGCCATGCCAGTGGCCGGGGGCGATCGAGCCGCCGTAGAGCACCACCGAGGGGACGTCGAGGCGGGCGAGCGCCATCGCGCAGCCGGGGATCGTCTTGTCGCAGGCGCAGAGGGCGACGATCGCGTCGAACTGGTAGCCGCGGGCCATCAGCTCGATCGAGTCGGCGATCACCTCGCGGCTGATCAGCGATGCCTTCATCCCCTGGGTGCCCATCGTGATCCCGTCGGAGACGGCGACGGTGTTGAACTCCATCGGCGTGCCGCCGGCGGCGCGGACGCCCTCCTTGACGTGCTCGGCGAGCCCGCGCAGGTGGAAGTTGCACGGCATCGCCTCGGTCCAGGTGTTGGCGATGCCGACGGTCGGGCGGCTGAGGGCGTCGTCGTCGAACCCGATCCCCTTCATGTAGGCGCGCGCGTGAGCGCGGTCGGGCCCGTCGAAGACGGTCGCGGAGCGGGGACGCGGGAGGGCGGTCTTAACGCCGTTCGGGCTCATAGAGGAAATCTATCGGGGGTGTCCAGGCGTCGAGCGAAGCCTTTTGGTGCCTATCGGCCCTCAGATCCTTCAGTCGTCAGGTTGAGGACGTTCACCGGACCCGGCCCGGCGCCGATATCTCGCAGGCCAGCGCCGACCGCCTTGGAGGCGATCTCGCGCGCCAGCCGCGCTGCATCCAGCGGCGCCTTGCCGCGGGCAAGGTAGGCGGCCAGCGCCGATGAGTGGGTGCAACCAGAGCCGTGGGCGGCACCCTCGGGGTGGCGCTCGCCGGGGATCTCGACCAGCCGCTCTCCGTCGAAAAAGAGGTCGATCAGGTCCTCGCTGTGTCCCCCGGTGACTACCACCGCCTTCGGTCCCAGAGCCAACACGCCTTCGGCCAGATCGGCCTGCGTCGCCCCCTCCCCCAGCCCGGTCAGCACCCGGGCCTCGGGGATGTTCGGCGTCGCGAGCGAGGTGCGCGGCAACAGGCGCTCCACGAGCGCCAGTCGCGCATCGCCGTCGAGCAGGACGGCGCCGCTCTCGGCGACCATCACCGGGTCGATCACGACCGGGGCGTCGCCGACGTATCTCAGGGCCTCGACCACAGCGTCGACCGTCTCCGCCGTGCCCAGCATCCCGATCTTGACCGCGTCGACCCCGATGTCCTCGGCCACGGCCCGGACCTGGGCGACGACCATCTCCGGGGCCACCGCCTCCACCGCCTCGACCCCGACCGTGTTCTGCGCCGTGATCGCGGTGATCGCCGTCGTCCCGTGCACGCCGCAGCGCGCGAACGCCTTCAGGTCGGCCTGGATGCCCGCGCCGCCGCCGGAGTCCGAGCCGGCGATCGAGAGGGCCGTGGGAATTCGTGCTGGGCTCACCCTCCCCAATCTATTCGTCCGGAAACTGCCTGCTGCCGGTGATAGGTTCGCGTCCTTGGATGGATGTCGGACATTCTCGCTCTCCTCGGCGTGGCGCTTCGTCGGGCGTCACTCCGTCGGACTGCTCGCGTTGTTCGTCGCACTGGGAGGGACCTCCTACGCCCTCACCGGAAGCGATGGCGCCGAGACGCCGCGAACGTTCCACGCCTGCGTCACCAAGGGGTTCGCAACGCTGAACCTCACCACCGCCGGCGCGAGCTGCCCGAACGGGCAGCGCAAGATCTCCTGGAACGCGGCCGGACGCCGCGGTGCGGCCGGACAGCGCGGAGCGGTAGGCCCCGCCGGTCAGAAGGGCGACACCGGTCGTGCCGGCCCGAAGGGCGACACCGGCCCAGCGGGTCCGAAGGGCGACACCGGTGCCGTAGGTCCGATCGGGCCGCAGGGACCGGCCGGCAGCGACGCCCAGTTCAACGGGGTCACGGCCGGAGGCGACCTCAGCGGGACCTACCCCGACCCGTCGATCGCAGCCGGGACGATCGGCGCAGCCGAGCTGACCCCGTTGGGAAGCGCCATCGACAACACTCCGCCACGCGCAGCGGTGCCTGTCATCGCCACGGTCCACGTCTCGACCGGGACCGTGTCCGGCTTCACCGGCGTCGACACCGTCATCTACAACGGCAATGCACCGCAGGCCTTCGTGGTAGCCGACGCGTGGATCGTCGATCGCTTCTCGGGGAACGACATGACCTGGGAGCTCCGCTACGCCACGGGTGGCGGCGGGACGGCGCTAACGTCCGCGACGTATCTGGGGCTGGCTCCCGGCGGAATCGGCAGGGCGTCGAAACTCCCGATTGGCTTCGGCCCGGCGGTTTTGCAGGGAGGCACCCTCGTCGTGCGCACCAACCACGACGGCCCGGGGAATAGCTCGGCCGAGTTCGATCTTTTCGTGCTGCTGATCCCAACCAAACTCTAGACCCGGCCCACGACTCGCCACCGGGAGGACCAGGGCCTCGATCAGGTGGACGGCGCCTGCAGCAGGGTGCGGGCGTAGGCGCCCACCGTCGAGCAGGTGACGTAGCCCAGCAGCTCGAGACGGGCGAGCGCGGCCGCCGCGTCGGGGCCGGAGAGGCCGAGGGCGGCGGCGACGCCGTCGCAGGTGCACTCCCCCGCCTCGACCGCTGCCAGCACCGTGGCCAGGGCCGGGTCGAGCGACGGGCCGGCGCGATCGATCCGGGTCGCCCCGGCGCCCAGCATCGCGTCGAGGACATCCTGGGCGTCGCGAACCACGCAGGCGCCGCCGGCGAGAAGGTTGTTGGGGCCGGCGGAGGCGCGGGAGGTGACGGGGCCGGGGACGGCGCCGAGGTCACGGCCGAGGTCGGCGGCGAGGTCGGCCGTGATCAGGGAGCCGGAGCGGGCCGCCGCCTCGACGACCACGGTCATTCCCGCCAGCGCCGCCATGATCCGGTTGCGGGCGGGGAACGTCCAGCGCCACGGGGCCGCGCCGGGCGGAAACTCGGAGAGGACCAGGCCGGTTTCGGCGATGCGTCGCCAGAGTGAGCGGTGCGCCGCCGGGTAGGCGACGTCGGGACCGCAGCCGAGGACGGCGATCGTGCGGCCGGCGTCGAGGGCGCCGCGGTGGGCGCAGCCGTCGACACCGAAGGCGAGGCCGCTGACCACGACCATCCCGGCGCTCGCCAGCTCTCGCCCCAGCTCACGGGCGATCTCGCGGCCGTAGGAGGTGGCGCGACGGGCGCCGACGATCGTCACCGCCGCGAACGGCTCCAGTCCGTCGAGCAGCGCCGGGTCACCGCGGCCGACCAGCGCCCAGGGGGCGTCGGCGGCATCACGGAGGGAGCCCGGGTAGAGGTCGCCGTGGCGGCAGCATGCCCAGCAGCCAGCCGCCAGCAGCTCCTCGGCGAGGTGCTGCTCGGAGAGTGCCTCGACGCGGCCGAGAAGCTGCGCCGCCACCTTCGGCGCCGCGACCTCGACCAGATCCTCGTTGGAGAGGCGCAGCAGCTCCGGCGAGCGCGAGCCGGGCGAGCCGGTGGCGATCCGCTCCACGTATGGCCCGAGCAGAGCCAGGAGCCAGGAGCGCCGCAGGCATTCCGGACAGGCTCGCGGCTCAGTCACGGTCCCGCCTCCGCAGCTGCAGGGACTGCGCCATCTGCTCCTGGCCGATCGAGTCGGAGCCGTCGAGGTCGGCCAGCGTCTGCGCCAAGCGCAGCGCCCGGTCGTGGGCGCGACCGCTGAGGCGCCGCCGCGAATACAGCTCCGCCAGCAGCGCCCCGGCCTCGGGGCGCAGCGAGCATTCGCGGGCCTCTCCCGGCGTCATCTCGGCGTTGCAGCGGCCTGCCCCCAGGCGGCGCTCCTGACGCTCGCGGGCCGCACGCACACGCTCCCTGACGTCGGCCGACGGCTCTCCCGGTCCGCCGCCGATCTCCGCCGCGCTCGGCTGGCGGATGGCGGCGAGGATGTCGATGCGATCCGCGAGGGCGCCGCTGAGCCTCCCCTGGTAGCGCTGCACCGCCACCGGCGCGCAGCTGCAATCGGGGTCGGTCTCGCCGCGACCGCAGGGGCAGGGATTGGCGGCGGCGACCAGCATGAAGCGGCAGGGAAGACTGCGCCGGCTCGCCGCCCGCGCGATCGAGACCTCGCCCGTCTCCAGCGGCGCCCGCAGCGCCTCCAGCGCGTCGCGGCGGAACTCGCAGAGCTCGTCGAGGAAGAGGACGCCGCGATGGGCGAGCGTCGCCTCACCTGGCCGCGGCGGACTACCGCCGCCGATCAGCCCTGCGGGGCTGATGGTGTGGTGCGGTGCCCGGAACGGGCGTCCCGGAGGCATCGAGCCACCGAGCCGTCCGCAGGCGCTGGCAATACGCGCCACCTCGAGCGCCTCGACCGCGGCGAGCGGCGGCAGGATCGACGGCAGGCGGCTGGCCGCAAGCGACTTGCCGGCGCCCGGGGGACCGATCATCAGCAGGCTGTGACCGCCCGCGGCGGCGACCTCGAGCGCGTGTCGCAGGTGCGGTTGCCCGCGCAGGTCGGCGAGGTCGGGGGCTCCGGCTGGAGGGTCGAGGCACAGGGGTAGCGCCTGCGGTCGCTGTGGCTCCCAATCCCCGGCCACCAGCGCCGGAAGGCGGCCGAGGCTGTCGAGCGGGACCACGTCGATGCCCTCCGCCAGCGCCGCCTCCGGTCCGTTCTCGGCCGGCAGCACGATCGCCTCGGCTCCTCCCTCCCGCGCCGCCTCGGCGATCGCCAGGGCGCCGGGGGTGGAGCGGGTCGAGCCGTCCAGGGCGAGTTCACCGGCCAGGGCGACCCGCGACAGCGCCTCCCATTCGAGCTGACCCGAGGCGCTCAGCAGCGCCGCGGCGATCGCCAGGTCCATTCCCGGCCCCGCCTTGCGCAGGCTGGCCGGGGCCAGGTTGACGACGATCCGCCGCAGCGGGAACTCGAAGCCGCAGTTGACCAGGGCCGCCCGCACCCGCTCGCGCGCCTCCCTGACCGCGGCATCGGGCAGGCCGACGATCGCGAAGCCGGGGAGGCCGCGATGAACGTCGACCTCGACCCGGACCGGGCGGGCGGAGATGCCGTCGAGGGTGAAGGTTCGGGCCGTGGCGAGCACGGTGAGGACGCTAGGGAGGAAGGTCTGGCGTGTTGCGCGCAGAGCGCAACTTGTTTGCCGCCGAGGTGGGGCGAATCAGAGACGAGCGACGACTTGGGGCAGAGGATGACCGTCGCCCGCCAGAGAACCGGCCACATCGCCGAGGAGCTGGTCGCCCGCCGGCTCGCCTCAGCCGGCTGGGAGATCGTCGAGCGCAACGCCCGCACCCGCTACGGCGAGCTGGACATCGTCGCCCGCGACGGCCGCGCCCTCGTCTTCGTCGAGGTCAAGGCGGGGCGCGAGGGCGCCGCGTTCGGCCCGGAGCGACCGGTGCTCGCCGTCGACGGCCGCAAGCAGCGCCGCGTCCGCCGCCTCGCCACCGCCTGGATGGCCGAGCGTCGCAACGTCCCTCCCTTTGACGACATCCGCTTCGACGCGGTCGGCGTCACCTTCGACCGCGCTGGACGCGCCATCGACATCGAGCACATAGAGGGCGCGTTCTAGAGCTCGTCTGACCAAGCAGGTCAAGGACGCGGGGAGCGTGGTGTGCTCTGCACACGAGCGACCGAGGACGCCGACATGCGCCGGTCAGCCGAGCTCGAGCTGGGAGTACGCCACAGACTGGAACGAGCGCCGGTGCAGCGGCGAGATCCCGATCTCCTCGATCGCGGCGCGGTGCTCCGGGGTCGAGTAGCCGACGTGCTCCTCGAATCCCCAGCCCGGGTGCTCGCGCGCCGCCTCGTGCATGTAGCGGTCGCGGGTGACCTTGGCGATGACCGAGGCGGCGGCGATTGCGGCGCTGGTTGCGTCGCCCTGGACCACGGCCCGGTGCGGCACCACGCAGCGCGGCAGCGAGAAGCCATCGACCAGGCTGATCACCGAATCTCCCGGAGCCAGTCGCTCCAGCGCGACCGAGAGCGCTTCGATGTTGGTCACGTGGAGGCCGCGGCGGTCGATTCCCGCGGCCGAGCGGACGACGACGCTGACCCGCTCGGCGGCCCGCAGGACGCTCGGAAACATCTCCAGCCGGCGCTCGACGGTCATCTGCTTGGAGTCGTGCAGGCCGGCGAGGGCGCGGCGATCGGCGTGGGAGAGCCGCTCGTAGTCGATCAGGACCGCCGCGGCGACGAGCGGGCCGGCGAGACAGCCGCGGCCGGCCTCGTCGGCGCCGGCGACGTAGCGACTCTGCAGCCCGCGGTCGAAGGCGAACAGGCGGCGGCTGCGGGCCAGCCTGCGGCGGTGGGAGCGCGGCTTAGAAGATGCCGAGGCGGTCGGGTGGCCAGTAGGTGGCAAAGGCCTTGCCGATGATCCAGTCTCGGGGGACGGGTCCCCAGAAACGGCTGTCGTCGCTCGCCCCACGGTTGTCGCCCATCATGAAGTAGTGGTCGGGTGGAATCGTGATGGTACGGGGCAGGTTGCAGGCGCCGGCGTTGCCGCAGGGCAGGGTGAAGGACTCGTCCGCCTTCTCGACCCCGTTGACGACCGGGTGGCCGTTGCGCACCGAGAGCTTGTCCCCCGGCCCGGCGACGATTCGCTTGATGAAGTTCTGACTCGACTGCGCCGCGGTCGGCTCCGGGCACGGTTCGCCGTTCTTGGGCTGGACGCCGCACTCGGTCCCGTTGTCAGCCCCGGCCGGCGGGTGGAAGACGACGATGTCGCCGAGCGAGGGATCGGTGAAGTGGTAGAGGAAGCGGTTGACGAGGACCCGCTGGCCGACGTCGAGCGTGGGCTCCATCGATTCCGAGGGGATCTGGTAAGGCTTGACGATCCAAGCCTGGATCGCCAGCGCCAGCCCCAGGGCCAGCGCGACGATGACGACCAACTCAACAAGCCCGCCGCCTCTGCCTTTCGGCTTCGGGATCGAGAGGTTCAGTCTTCCGAGTCCTCGTCGGAGTCGCCGGCGTCGGCCGGCTTCTCGTCCTCGGCGTCCTCGGGCGCTGCTGCGTTGTCCACGGTCTCCCCCGCCTCGGGCGCTGCCGCCTCCGCCTCCGCATCAGTCTCCGCCTCCGCCTCCGGCTGGGCAGTCTCCTCGGCCTCCGCCTCCGGCGGCGTCTCGACCACCTCGGCCTCCTCCTGGCTGACGCCCTCGGCGTCCACCGCCTCGACCGCGGCCGGCGCGGAGACCATCTCCTCGTCGATTCCCCAGCGCCGCTCGGCGACGCGGGCGGCCTTGCCGATCCGGCCGCGCAGGTAGTAGAGCTTGGCCCGTCGCACGGCCCCGCGCGCCGCGACCTCGAGTTTCTCGATCTTCGGCGAATGCAGCGGGAACGTCCGCTCGACACCGACCCCGAAGGACTGCTTGCGCACCGTGAAGGTCTCCCGCGCGCCCGAGCCCTGGCGGCGCAGCACGACCCCCTCGAAGACCTGGGTCCGCCGGCGCGTTCCCTCGATCACCTGGAAGTGGACGCGCACGCGATCGCCCGGGCTGAAGGAGGGAAGACCCTTCCTCAGCTGGGCACGCTCGATGCTGTCGATTACGGAGCTCATTTGGCGAGAAAAAACCGCCGGACCCGGGTGCGGGAACCGCGCGGTGGCGGAATGGTAGCTACTCGGCGTCCGAATCGAACTGCTCGCCCCGCGCGCGGCTCTGCTGCAGGCGCCACTGGCGCACCTTCTCGTGGTCCCCGGAGAGCAGGATCTGGGGCACTTCCCAGCCGCGGTAGCTGGCCGGGCGCGTGTAGTGCGGGTACTCGGGCATGCCCTCGAGCACCTGGCTGAAGGACTCCTCGGCCGCGCTGTCCTCGTGCCCGAGGGCCCCGGGCAGCTTCCGCATCAGGACGTCGGCGACGACCATCGCCGGCAGCTCGCCGCCGGCGAGCACGTAGCGCCCGATCGAGAGCTCGTCGTCCGCCAGGTGCTGGTGGACGCGGTCGTCGAAGCCCTCGTAGCGCCCGCAGAGCAGGGCGACGTGCGGCTCGGCGATCAGCTCGCCGGCGATCGGGTCGTCGAGCAGCCGCCCGGTCGGCGACAGCAACACGATCCGCGGCCTCTCCCCCTCGCCGTAGGCGGCCTGCAGCGCCGCGTCGACGACGTCGACCCGCAGCACCATCCCCGCCCCACCCCCGTACGGCGAATCGTCGACCTGCCCGGCCTTCAGCGGCGTCGTATCCCGGTAGTTGAACAACCGCAGCTCGTTGCCTTCACGCAGCGCGTTCTGGACCGACCGCTGCGACTGGAACCAGTCGAACGCCTCGGGGAAGAGGGTGAAGATGTCGAGTTTCAATCGAGGATGTCGACGATAACTCGCCGATCGATCCGCACCGCGGCAGCCTTGGCGATCGTCCTGATCGCGTTCGCGACCCGGCCGCCTTTGCCGATCACGCGACCGAGGTCGCCCTCGGCGACGCTGATCTCGTAGACGAGGTCGCCTTCCTCTTCCAACTCCTCGACGACGACCGCCTCGGGCTCCTCGACCAGAGCCTTGACCAGGAACTCGAGCAGCTCGGTCATCGCGGCGCCGGCCGACCTAGCTGCCGGAGGCGGCGATGCCCTTGGTGCGCAGCAGCCCGGCGACGGTCTCCGACGGCTGAGCGCCGTGCTCGAGCCAGTGGCGCGCGCGCTCCTCGTCGACCTCGATCAACGACGGATTGGTCTGCGGGTTGTACTGGCCGATCGTCTCGATCGTGCGACCGTCACGCGGCGAGCGCTTGTCGGCGACCACGATCCGCCAGATCGGGTTCTTCTTGGAACCCACTCGTCTGAGTCTTATCCGTACAGCCATGAGCGGCGAGAGATTAGCGTCTGCGGACCTTCGGGCGCGGTGCCCCACCGGACATCTGCGCCAGCTGCTGCGGATCGGGCATCTTTCCGGAGGCCATCGAGCGCATCATCACCCGCATCTGGTCGAACTGCTTGACCAGCTGGTTGACGTGCTGGACCCGCGTCCCGGAGCCGTTTGCGATCCGTTTGCGGCGGGACCCGTTGATCATGCCCGGGTTGGCGCGCTCGGCCGGCGTCATCGAGAGGATGATCGCCTCGACCCGGTCCAGCTCGCCCTCGTCGACGTCGGCGTCCTTCAGCTGCTTCATCGCCCCCATCCCCGGCAGCATCCCGATGATGCCGCTGAGCGGACCCATCTTGCGCACCTGGCGCATCTGGGTGAGGAAGTCCTCGAGCGTGAACTGGTCGCGCCGCATCTTCTCCTGCAGGTCGAGCGCCTGCTTCTCGTCGACCTGCTGCTCGGCCTTCTCGATCAGGCTGAGGACGTCGCCCATGCCGAGGATGCGGGAGGCCATCCGGTCGGGGTGGAACTTGTCGAAGTCCTCCAGCTTCTCGCCGGTGGAAGCGAAGAGGATCGGCTTGCCGGTCACCGCCTTGACCGAGAGCGCGGCGCCGCCGCGGGCGTCGCCGTCGAGCTTGGTCATCACGACGCCGTCGAACTCGGCGGCCTCGGCGAACGATTCGGCGACGCCGACGGCATCCTGGCCGGTCATCGCGTCGACCACGAGGAGGACGTCGTGCGGCTTGGTCTTCTTGCGGATCTGCGACAGCTCCGCCATCAGGTCCTGGTCGATGTGGAGGCGGCCGGCGGTGTCGACGATCAGCACGTCGCGCCGCTCGGCCTGCGCCTGCCCAAGCGCCCACTCGGCGATGTCGACCGGGTCGGCCTCGGTCCCCTGCTGGTAGACGTGGGCGCCGGCGCGCTCGCCGACGGTGACCAGTTGGTCGACCGCGGCCGGACGGTAGACGTCGCAGGCGGCGATGGCGACGTCCTTGCCGGCCTTGCCGAAGTGGAGCGCCAGCTTGGCGCAGGCGGTGGTCTTGCCGGAGCCCTGCAGGCCGGCCATCAGGATCACCGTCGGGCCGCTGGAGGCCATCGCCAGCTCGCTGCCGGTGCCGCCCATCAGCGCCGCCAGCTCCTCGTTGACGATCTTCACCACCTGCTGGCCGGGATCGAGGCTCTCCAGCACCTCGGCGCCCAGGCAACGCTCCTTCAGCGTCTTGGTGAACGATTTGACGACCTTGAAGTTGACGTCGGCCTCGAGCAGGGCGAGGCGGATCTCCCGCATCGCCGCGTCGACGTCGGACTCGCTCAGCTTGCCGCGGGAGCGGACGTCGGAGAGCGTGGCCTGGAGGCGGTCCGAGAGCTGGTCGAACATCGGCTCAGCTTAGACGGGCGCCGAGTTGCCGGTTTGTGACGCTATGCGTCACAAACCGGCAACTCGGCGCAGCTCAGTCGGCGAGCAGGGCCGCCGCGTACTCGGAGGGGTCGAAGGGGCGCAGGTCCTCCAGCGTCTCGCCGACGCCGATCAGCTTCACCGGGATGCCGAGGTCGCCAGCGATCGCCAGGGCGATGCCGCCCTTTGCGGTGCCGTCCAGCTTGGTCAGTACGACCCCGTCGACCTCGACGGCTTCGGAGAAGACCTTGGCCTGGCGCAGGCCGTTCTGGCCGGTGGTGGCGTCGATCGAGATCAGCGTCTCGTGCGGTGCGTCGGGGATCTGCTTGGCGATGACCCGCCGCACCTTGGCCAGCTCCTCCATCAAGTTGCTCTGGGTGTGGAGGCGTCCAGCCGTGTCGACGATGACCACGTCGGCGCCGCGGGCACGGGCGGCTGAGATCGCGTCGTAGGCGACCGCGCCGGGATCGGCGCCTTCCTCCCCACGGACCAGTTCGGCCCCCGCCCGGTGCGCCCACTCCGCCAACTGCTCGGCGGCGGCGGCGCGGTAGGTGTCGGCGGCGGCGAGGACGACGGAGAGGCCCATCTCCTTGCTCAGGTGCCAGGCGATCTTGCCGATCGTCGTCGTCTTGCCGGTCCCGTTGACGCCGACCATCATCAGCACCGCCGGCTCGGCGCTGAGGTCGATCGGCGCCCGCCCGGTCGCGGCGACCTCGGCGAGGATCTCGATCAAGCGGTCGCGGACGGCGGCGCCATCGGCGGGGACGGCCCCGGAATCGACCTCGTGCTCGAGCCGTTCGACCACGGCCGCGGTGGTGGGCGCGCCGGCATCGGCGAGGATCAGTGCCTCCTCCAGATGCTCCCAGGTCTCGTCGTCGATGCGATCGAAGAGGCTGGCCGAGATCTCCTCGGTCAGCGCCTGGCGGCTTTTGGCCAGGCTCTCACGCAGGCGGCGGAGGACGCCGCGGCGCTGCGGCTCGGCCTCAGTCTCCGGTGAGGGGCTCGCGCGCTCGCGCGAGCCGAGGTCGATGATCTCCTGCCAGCTGGTCGCCATCAGGCGGGGAGGCTATCTGCGCGGCGCCGAGGAGCTCCGCCAGGGAGGCGTCGAGGTGGCCGGCGATCCGCTCGGCGTCGGGAAGCGAGCCGGGGTCGGCGAGCAGGCCGAAGCTGACCCGCCCGTTGTAGCTGAGGATCGCGATCGCCAGCGCGTGCCGGCGGGCGAGAAAGCCGACCGGGTGGATCTCGGTCAGCTCGCGGCCGAGGACGTAGAAGGGGACCTGCGGTCCCGGGAAGTTGGTGACGAGCAGGTTGAAGAGGCGGGTGGAGAAGTTGATCGCGGCGGTCGGCGCCAGCAGGAGCGGCGGCGCGAAGTCCCGGAACCAGTCGTTGAGGCCCCAGATCGCTTCCGCCCCGAGCGGCTGCTTGGACGCCTTGAGGCCGTCCATCGCGTCGCTGACGACGCGCAGGCGCGCGGCGGGATCGGCGACGCCGACCGGCAGCGGCCCGCGCATCGCGGTCAACTTGTTGCCGAGCTCGCCGTGCTCGTTCTCGGTCCGGATCGAGACCGGGACCAGCGCCTTCAGCTCGAGCCCGTCGACCGCGACGCCGCGCTCCAGCAGCCAGCGGCGCAGGGCGCCGGCGCTGACGGCGAGGGAGACGTCGTTGACGGTGCCGCCGAGGGCGCTCTTGACGAGCTTGAAGTCGTCGAGGTCGAAGGTCGACCAGTGGAAGCTGCGCTCGGCGCCGATCTCGCGGTTGAGCGGGACCTTCGGCGCCGGGCGCGCCAGGTTCCAGGTCACCTCCCAGAGCCCGGAGAGGCCGTCGGCGGCCCTCCTGCGGGTCCGCCCCGGCTCGCGCAGCGCCCGCCGCATCCAGCGGCCGAGGCGGGCCAGCGTCGCCGCCACCCCGGCGCCCGCGTGCCTGAACAGGTGCAGCCGCGACGGCGTCCGGGCGGGAGCCCACGGCGCCTCCTCGCGGGCCGGCTCCTGCCTCGGCTCGGGGTCGAACAGGAGCGTGCCGATGTCGACCGCGGAGATGCCGTCGGCCATCGCGTGGTGGGTCTTGTAGACGATCGCGAAGCGGTCGTCCTCGAAGCCCTCGACCAGGTCCAGCTCCCAGAGCGGCTTGGAGCGGTCGAGCGGAGCCGCCAGCAGCTCACCGACCAGGTCGCGGAACTGCGGCTCGCTCCCCGGCGCCGGCAGCGTCGTTCTGCGCAGGTGCCGGTGGATGTCGAACTCCGGGTGGTCGACCCAGAACGGGGTCCCCAGCTTCAGCGGCGGGTAGAGCAGGCACTGGCGCAGCCGCGGCAGCTGGTGGACGCGACCGCGGATGTGGGCGAGGAAGTCCTCGGCGCTCGGCGGGCTCCCCTCGCAGACCAGCACGGCGCCGATCGCCATGTGCCCGTTCGCTTTCTCGTTGACCAGGAACGACGCGTCGAACGACGTCAGCCTGTCCATGTGACGGTGCGCCATCTCTCCCTCCTCTCAGGAGGGTACTCCCGGCCGATGGGCCGAATTGTCGCCCTGAGGCGGACTTTTCGGCCCGTCGGCCTACTGTCTAGGCGACCGCGGAGAGGGAGGTGCCGCCCTCGCCCTCGTCGGCCGAGTCTTCGGCGGCGTCGCGGGGCAGGCGACGGGAAACGACCTTGGTGACTCCGTCGCCGCCCATGCTGACTCCGTAGAGGACGTCGGCGGCGTCCATCGTCCGTTTCTGGTGGGTGACGATGATGAACTGGGCGCGGTCGGAGAAGCGCCGGATCAGCTGCAGGAAGCGGTCGATGTTGGCGTCGTCGAGCGCGGCCTCGACCTCGTCGAGGATGTAGAAGGGGCAGGGGCGGGCGAGGAACACCGCGAAGACGAAGGCCAGGGCGACCAGCGACTTCTCGCCGCCGGATAGAAGCGAGAGCTTGCGGGTCGACTTGCCGGCGGGCGTGACCTCGATCTCGACTCCGAGCTCGTCGCGCTCTTCCTGCTCCTCCTCGGGCTCGGACTCGGGTTCGGCGTCGGTCGGGACCTCCTGCTCTCCGCTCGGCCGCTCCTCCTCGCGCACCGGCCGCAGGCTGACCCTTCGCAGCTGCCCGCGCCCGCCCGGGAAGAGGTGCTCGACCATCTCCTCGAAGTTCTTCGCCGTCGCCTCGAAGGTCTGCTCGAAGGCACGCTCGATCTCGTCGTCGATGTCGCGAATCAGCGTCTCCAGCTCTCGCATCGCCCGCTCGGTGTCCTCGCGCTGGGCCTGCAGGCTCTCGACGTGCTCGCGGGCCTCATCGTACTCGCGCTCTGCCAGCGGGTTGACCGGGCCGATCTGGGCGCGCCGCCGCTCCAGGCGCTCGAGGCGGCGGTCGATGTCGGCCCGCTCCTCCTCGCTCAGGGCCTGCTCGGCCGCAGGGATCTCCTCGCCGAGGCGCTCGGCGATGCTCGCCAGCTCCCGCTCGGCCTCCGCCCGGCGGTCGCCGAGGTGGGCGGCCTCGACCTCGGCCTTGGTCAGCTCGTCGGCGACCGACTTCATCTCCGCCTGCAGCTCGAACTCCCGCTGGGAGCAGGTGCGCAGCTCCTCGGCGATCTCGTCGCCGTCGTCCTCGCCGCCGATGACCCTGCCCTCGGTCCGCTCGACCCGGGCGCGGATCGCCGCTCCAACGCCCTCGACCGCCGCCAGCGCGGCACGGACGTCGTCGAGCAGCTCCTCGCCGTCGGCGACGCGCTTGCGCAGCGCCTCGCGATGGCGCTCGCCGAGCAGACCCTCGGCCCGGCGGGCGTGGCGCGAAGCCCGCTCGGCGCCGCCGCGGACGTCGCCGAGGGCCGCCTCGCGGGCAGACTCGGCTGCCTCGGCGGAACGGGCGACGGCCAGCCCGTCGGTTGCCGTGCGCAGCCCGGCATCGATCTCGGTCAGCTCCTCCCCCAGCTTGCGGGCCCGCTCCGCCGGGGCGCCGCCGGCGCCGACGTCCAGGGTCAGCGGGCCGAGCTCGCCGCGCAGGCGCTCGAGCCCGGCCTCGATCTCGGTCTCGCGGCCGGAGAGGGTGGCGACGCGGACAGCGACCCGCTCCTGCTCTCCGCGCAGCTTCGTCAGCAGCCCCCAGGCCTGGGTGCGCTCGCGGTCACGGGCGGCAAAACGCTCCTCGGTCTCGCTGCGGCGCTTGCCGATCGCAGTCAGGCCCTCCTCGATCTTGCCCCGGGCCGCGCGCGCCTGCGCCGCGGCCTTCGCCGCGGCGGCAGCCCGGTCGGCGCCGAAGCGGAGCTCCTCGGAGACCAGCCGGCCGCGCAGGCCCAGTTCCTCGCGCTCGATCCGGGCCCCCAGCTCGGCGGCCTGGGCTTGGCGCTTCAGCGGCCGCAGGCGGCCGCGAGCCTCGCGCTCGACGTCCAGCGCGCGGTCGAGGTTGTCGCGGGCGGCGCGCAGCTTCAGCTCCGCGCGGCGGCGGCGCTTGCGGTGCTTGCCGAGCCCAGCAGCCTCCTCGACCAGGAGCCGGCGCTCGCGCGGCTTGGAGTGGATGATGGTCTCGACCCGCCCCTGGCTGATGACCGAGTGCATCTCCCGGCCGAGGTTGGTGTCGGAGAGGACGTCGGTGACGTCGGCGAGCCGGCAGCGGGCGCCGTTGAGCCGGTAGGCGCCCTCGCCGGAGCGGTCGAGCCGGCGCTGCACGGCGACCTCGGAGAACTCGGTCGCGGCGCGACCGTCGGCGTTGTCGATCACGACCTCGACCTCGGCGGCGCGACGCTGGCCGATGCCCTTGCCGCCGGCGGAGATCACGTCCTGCATCGAGGCGCCGCGGATCGCCCCCGGGCTCTGCTCGCCCAGTGCCCAGAGGACGGCGTCGGTGATGTTCGACTTGCCGGAGCCGTTGGGCCCGACGATCACGCTGACGCCGGGCGAGAACTCGAGGCTCACCCGCTCGGGGAACGACTTGAACCCCTTCATCGTGATCGATCTCAGATACATGCTTTCCTCACCTCTGGGCCACTCAGGTTCGCGGTTGGCTCGGACGCGAACGAAGCCCGGTTAACCCCCTAATTGCGCAAGTGCCTGCTCCGCCGCAACCTGCTCGGCGGCCTTCTTGCTGCGCCCCTCGCCCGTCCCGACCTGCTTGGAATCGACGATCGCCGCCACCTCGAATGTACGCCTGTGCGGGGGGCCGGTGGCCGCGATCACCTCGTAGCTTACGCGTGCCCCACGCTGCGCCAGCAGCTCCTGCAGGGCTGACTTGAAGTCGATCCTCGTCTCCGAGGCGAGCTCGATGCGGGGGGCGAAGGCGGCGGCCACCGCCTCGGCGGTGCGCTCGAAGCCGAAGGCCAGGTAGCAGGCGCCGATCAGCGCCTCGGTCGCCTCCGGCAGCGGTCTCTCGCCGTCGAGCAGGACCGCCGCCGGGATCGCCGCGGTGACGTCCTCGGGCTCGTTCGCGCGCAGCATCTCCGTCACCCCGAGCTGGCGGCCGACCGCGGCGCAGGAGACGCCGCTGACCGCCTGATTGTGGATCTTCGTCAGGCCGCCCGAGTCGATCGCCCCGAAGCGCTCGAACAGCCCGCCGGCGACGGAGAGCCCGAGCACGCTGTCGCCGAGGAAGGCCAGCCGCTCGAAGGAGTCGACCCGGCGCTCGGTCCAGGAAGAGTGGGTCAGCGCCCGTTCACGCAACTCCGCCGGCAGCTCGCCGATCAGAGCCGAGAGGGCGGCGACTGCCGACTCCGGGTCCGCGGCCACCGGATCAGGCGGGAGCGTGCTCGACCACGAAGCCGACCGCGTCGCCGACCGTCTGGATCCGCGTCGCCTGCTCCTCGGAGACGGCGACGCCGTAGCGGTCCTCGAGCTCCATCACCAGCTCGTAGAGGTCGAGGGAGTCGGCGTCGAGGTCCTCCTTGAAGCGCGTTTGCTCGGTGATCCGCTCGATGTCCACTTCGAGCTCCTCGGCGAGGTGCTGGCGGACGAGCGTGAGGACTTCGTCGCGGTTCATCCCACCCTTCCTATCACGCGCCCTCCCCGGCCGCCAAGGCGCCGCGGCCGGCGCCGCCCTCGCGCAGCAGCGCCGCCGTGCGGCCGACCGCGTCGACCTCCGCACAGCGGGCCGCCAGCCGCACCGCGTTGGCGATGCCCTCGGCGCCGGAGCTGCCGTGCCCGACGACGGCGATGCCGCGCAGGCCGAGCAGGATCGCGCCGCCGGTGGTGTCGGGGTGCAGCTCGCGGCGCAGGCCGCCGAGGGCGGGTTTCAGCAGCAGGCCGCCGAGTGCGGCGATCGGGTTGGAGCGGGCCGCGTCGCCGACCGCGGCGGCGACCGTCTTGGCGGTTCCCTCCATCAGCTTCAGGGAGACGTTGCCGGTGAAGCCGTCGGTGACGACCACGTCCGCGGTCGCGGCGGGCAGGTCGCGGCCCTCGACGTTGCCGGCGAACTCGATCCCGGTGGCGGCGCTGAGCAGGCGGTGCGCCTCGACCACCTCCTCGCGGCCCTTGCCGGACTCCTCGCCGACCGTGAGCAGGCCAACCGACGGGTTGCGGACGCCGAGCACGGCGGCGCTGAAGGCGGCGCCGAGGAAGGCGAACTGGACCAGGTGCTGGGCGCGGACCTCGACGTTGGCGCCGACGTCGAGGAAAAGGACCCGCTTGCCGGGGATCGGCAGCTGCACGGCGAGCGCCGGCCGCTGCACCCCCTTCAGCCGCCGCAGCCCGAAGGTCGCCGCCGCCATCGTCGCCCCGGTCGAGCCGGGGCTGACCATCGCCCCGGCCCCGCCCTCGGCGACGTCGCGGGCGGCGCGCACGACCGATGCCTCCTTCTTGGCCCGCACGGCGGTCACGGGGTCCTCCTCGTTGCCGATCCACTCCGAGGTCTGCACGACCTCGATGCCGTCGGCCCCGTCCAGTCCCAGAGCGCGCTGCGGGCCGAATACGCGCACGCCGATCCCGTCGGCCGCGGCCAGCCTCGCCCCCTCGGCGAGGACGTCGAACCCCTGCTCCGCCCCGTAGCCGTCGAGGGCGACCGTCACCGCGCGCCCAGGCGCCACGGCTACTCGGAGTCGGTGGTGGTCGCCGGAGCCTCGGCGACTTTGTGAGTGATGACCTCACGCCCGGCGTAGGTGCCGCACGTGGGGCAGACCCGGTGCGGCAGCCGCGGGCTGTGGCAGCGCGGGCAATCGTTCAGATTCGGCTTGCCGGCCTTGTGGTTCGCGCGGCGCTTGTCGCGGCGGGCACTTGAAGTTCTCTTCTTCGGGACGGCCATCGGACGCGCATAGTAGCTGGAACCCCACCTGCCGGAGCCGCGTGGTCGACTGAGGGGGACGGACACCCCTCCGAACGGCTTGTACTTCTCGGTTGTCGGAATCTCGGACGGCCGCAGTCGCCCCACCCGAGCAAGTTGAGTGAGGAGGGGTGTCCGTCCCCCTCAGTACACCGCTCGGACGACCGCCAAGTCCCCGGACTGCCAGGTGACCCCTCCTCCGCACCACTCCACCAGGTCGCTCAGCTGGTCGCCGACGAAGACGTCGCCGATGACCAGGGACCGGGACTGGCCCTTGACCTGGCGGCAGAGGTTCTGCTTCTGCTCGTCGTTGAGCTGATTCACGGAGAGGACGGAGATGACCAGGTCCCAGGGCCCGTCCGGGAGCGGGTCCTCCATGCGGGCGAGCTGGACGTCGTCGTAGGTCTTGCGGGCGCGGAAGACCATGTCGGGGCTGGAGTCGAGACCGACGACCCAGGCGTCGGGGAAGGCCTCGATCAGGCGGCGGGTGGTCTCCCCCGTGCCCATCCCCAGCTCGAGGACGCGCTCGGGCGGGAACGGGATCGCGGCCACGGATTGCTCCTGGAGTTCGTCGTAGCCGGGGATCTCGGCGCGAATCCGCTCCAGGTAGACCTCGGGTGTCCAGTCGAATTGACCCATCTCGTAATCTCGTTGAGAGGGTCATCGTAAGCCCGTACCCAGCGGAGGTTCGCTCATGCCCCAAGCGCGCACGACGATCATCGACCTGTCGCGCCTCTCGCTGGCCCACGGCGAGGGGAGGCGACTGGAGGTCCCGGTCGAGCTCAACACCTTCGAGCTCGGCGGCCAGACCTACGCCGCCAACCCCTCGAACCCGACCGTTCGCCTGGAGGTCTCGCGTCCGAGCGGCGGCTTCGCCTTTCGCCTGCGCTTTCCGGTCCACCTCGAAGGTCCCTGCATGCGCTGCCTCGAACCGGCCACGCTCGACCTCGAGGTGGAGTCGCGTGAGGTCGACCAGGCGGCGACTGACGACCCGGAGCTGCACAGCCCCTACGTCTCAGACGACGAGCTGGACATCGGCCGCTGGGCCCACGACGCGACCCTGCTCGCCCTTCCCACCCGCCTCCTCTGCCGCCCCGACTGCGCCGGCCTCTGCCCCGTCTGCGGCGAGTCCCTCAACGACGCCGACCCCGCCGACCACGAACACGACACCGGCGTCGACCCCCGCTGGGCGGCCCTGAAGGACCTGAAACTCGAGTAGCCCACCGTCGCTCGACGAGTTGAACCGCCAATAGCCAGCTCAACTCATCGAACGACAACCTCAAGCTGGCCGTTCCGGCGACGCGAGCCGGGTCCGGTGCCCCCTGCGAACGTTTTGCGCTTCTCGCCCGCCCCAGAATCTCGGACGGCCGCAACCGATCCAGCGAGCAAGCGAGTGAGCAGGGGGCACCGGACCCGGCCCCCTCGGCGCTACGGCTGCTCTAGCTCAGCGGCCGGTTCTTCCTCACGGCCCGCAAGACGGTCGCGACCGCGCTGCACAGCCGCGAGGAACTTCTGCAGGTTGACTTCAAGGGTGTTGAGGATCTCGTCGGCGTAGTCCTCGGCGCCGAGGCGGATTTCGCGCTCGCGGGTGCGGGCGTCCTCGACGATCTCGTCGGCCGCCCGCTCGGCCTGCTTGGTGACCTCCTCGTCGGAGATCAGGCGGGCCTGCTGCTCGCGCGCCTCACGGACGATTCGCTCCGCCTCGCGCTTGGCCTCGGCCAGCATCTCCTGGCGCTCCTTGACGATCCAGCGCGCCTGCTTGA
>JBBDYP010000067.1:0-3338 GCA_040900615.1 Solirubrobacterales bacterium
GAGCTGCGCCCGCAGGGCGCGCGACTGAATTCCCGCGGAGGGGCATCGGCTGCCCTGGCTAATGGCTACGCCGCGCCCTCGGCGTCCTCGGCCGGCACCGGCACCAGGTCGAAGTCGGTCCCGAGCCGCAGCTCGCTGTAGCGCCGGGCCCAGTCGTCGTTGACGCGGTCGGACTGGCGCTTCATCCGTGGCTCGAAGGCGAAGTCGGCGGGAGGGGAGAGGTCGAGTCGCTCGAGCAGGCGCAGAGTGCTCGTCTCGTAGTCGTCGGCGAAGTTCTCGTAGAGGACGAGGACGGGTTTGATCCCGCAGTGCTCGAAGAAGGCGTCCCAGCAGGACTCCTCGACGAGGATCTGCTCGAGCAGGTGCGCGATCGCCCGGTAGTGAAAGCGCAGCTGCGGGCGACGCTCCTCGAGGAAGCTCCCGTAGGGGAGTGAGCCGTCCTCCTCGACGGAGGCGGCCTTCGCCTGGGCCTGATCCTCGCGCCAGGTTGCCGTCTGCACCGCCTTCCAGAGCGAGACCGCCTGGCGCAGCTTGTTCGCGCGCACGACTCTGACGAAGGTGACATCGGGGAAGACGCTCGGAAGCAGCTCGGCGAGCGGGAGGTCGCGGTTGCGGGGGACGTTGCGGAGCAGGCTGACGAAGTCGCCGAAGTAGCCCCACATCAGCTTGGCCCCGAAGATGCCGTTGGGCGTGGTCCCGGCCTCGAACGCCCACTCCAGGTAGCGGTCGTAGGCGGCGCGGCTCCATAGGGGCGATCGCGGCGGTGGCTCGCTGCCGATCGCCCGCTCCCCGAGGTGGCCGCGGATCGATTGGTCCTCGACCCCGAGGAAGTACTCCTCGGGGCGTCGCGGGCGGCCGCTGTGGCGAAGCGCCTCGAAGTACTCCTCGGGCTTCCCCGCCACGCCGGTTTCCTCGAGCGCGTGGCAGACCAGGGTGCTGCCGCTCCGCGGGGTGGCGCAAACCAGATATGAGCTGTTGGGCAACATCTAGTCTGTCCCCCTACCCGGGTAGAGGGAAATATCGCCTTGGACTCGCCGAACATCCTCTACATCCACTCCCATGACACCGGCCGCTTCGTGCAGCCCTACGGGTTCCAGGTCCCGACTCCCAACATCCAGCTGCTCGCCGACCAGGGGGTGCTCTTCCGCGAGGCCTTCTGCGCCGCCCCGACCTGTTCCGGCAGCCGCGCCAGCCTCCTCACCGGGCTCTACTGCCACAACAACGGGATGCTCGGCCTCGCCCACCGCGGCTGGGCGCTGAACGACTACCGGCAGCACTGGGTCCACGCGCTGCGCCGCGCCGGCTACCACTCGATCCTGATCGGCGAGCAGCACATCTCGGTTGACCCGAGCGTTATCGGCTACGACGACCTGGTCGACGTCGACTCCAATCACGCCGAGAACGTGGCGCCGCTGACGATCGAGGCGCTCCGAACCGCGCCCGCGCAACCCTGGTTCATGTCGGTCGGCTTCTTCGAGACCCATCGCGACTTCTTCGCTCCGACTTCGGTTCGCGACACCCTCTACTCGCTGCCGCCGGCCAATCTGCCCGACGTCGTCGCCACCCGCCGGGACGTTGCCGCCTTCAAGACCAGCGCCCGCTCGCTCGACCAGGGTATCGGAGCCGTTCTCCATGCACTGCACGATTTTGGCCTGGTCGAGAACACCCTCGTCATCTGTACGACGGACCACGGCATCGCCTTCCCGGGGGCGAAGGCGACCCTGTTCGACCGCGGCATCGGCGTGTTGATGATCGTCCGCGGCCCGGGCGGATTCTCCGGCGGCAAGGTCATCGACGCCCCGGTCAGCCACCTCGACGTCTACCCGACCCTCTGCGAGCTGGCCGGGGTCGACGCCCCGATCTGGCTGCAGGGCACCTCGCTGATGCCGCTCGTGCGCGGC
Organism: Solirubrobacterales bacterium; assembly: GCA_040900615.1. Classification (GTDB taxonomy): domain Bacteria; phylum Actinomycetota; class Thermoleophilia; order Solirubrobacterales; family 70-9; genus VAYN01. The sequence goes on from JBBDYP010000067.1 coordinate 1,902, forward strand.
GAGGTCGACAGCCCGCACGACGCGATCTTCGCCGAGACGACCTACCACGCCGCCTACGAGCCGCAGCGGGCGATCCGGACCGACCGCTGGAAGTACATCAGGCGCTTCGACGACTGCCCGAACCCGGTCCTCGCCAACTGCGACGACAGCGCCACCAAGGATCTCCTGGTCGAGGCCGGCTGGGGCACGCGGATCGTCCCCCGGGAGCAGCTCTACGACCTCATCCTCGACCCCGCGGAGGGCTGCAACCTCGCCGGTCAGGCCGGCAGCGAGGAGGTGCTGGGAGAGCTGCGCGGGCGCCTCGACGATTGGATGCACCAAACCGCGGACCCGCTCCGCGACGGCCCCGTTCCAGCGCCGCCGGGTGCCGCGGTGAACGAGCAGTGGCAGGTCTCCCCGAGCGATCCGCCGAGCCTCGTCACGGAGGGTCCCACGGCCGCGTCATCCAGGTGAGGCAGGTCCAGCCCGGCACCGCGGCGCCGGTCGGGTAGCGGCTCTCCCCGCGCGCGAAGACGGTCAGCCCGCAGTTGTGGGAGCCGAGGTTCCACGCCCCCAGCGCCATCTCCGCCGCGAACCCGTCGCCGAGCAGCGAGTCGAGCAGGAAGAAGCGGGTGAAGATCCCGTGGGTGACGAGAAGCGGCCGCTCGCCCAGCGTCCCCGCCTCCAGGTCGGTCTTCAGCCGCCGCACTCTCCCGACCACGTCCTCGAAGGTCTCGCCGCCGTGCAGCTCGTGCGTGTAGGCCAGCTCGGTCGCCGGCAGGTCCAGCGCCGCTCCCACGGCATCGGCGGTTTCCCGCGCCCGGCGCATCGGGCTGCTCAGCAGCCGGGTGACGCCCTGGCCGGCGAGGGCGACGCCGGCCGCGTTCGCCTGTCGCAGGCCTAGCTCGGTGAGGCGGTCTCCCTCCTGCTGGCCGAGCGATTCGGCCCCGGAGTGGGCGTTGTGAGCGGACTCGCCGTGGCGGAGGAACAGCGCCCGCGTCATTCGCCGGCGGGCACGCCGCCGGCGACGACGTTGACGAAGTTCTCCAGGTGGCGGGTGGTCCAGCACTCGAAGGCGCCGTCGCAGTAGCGCTCGTAGGCGGCCATCACCGAGTCGCCGTAGTTCCAGTAGAGCTTCGGCTCCGGGTTGAGCCAGAAGAGGCGGCCGGCCCGCTCGGCGACCTGGGCGAAGACCTCGGCGTGGGGCTCGCGGCCATTGGTGCGGGCGTCGCCGAGCACGATCACGGTCGAGCGCGGGTCGAGGTCGTCGGAGATCTCGGTCAGGAACTCGAGCCAGACGCGGCCGTAGTCGGTGTAGCCGGAGACGTCGGCGACGCCGCCCTCGCTGGAGATGCGCTGGGCGACCACGGCGAAGTCGCGCTCGTGCTCGAAGACCTCGGTCACCTCGGAGATCCGCTCGATGAAGACGAAGCTGCGCAGTTTGCGGAACGAGTCGTG
>JBBDYP010000068.1:0-21370 GCA_040900615.1 Solirubrobacterales bacterium
ATGCCTCCTGCGCCTTCAATCGCCCACGCTCGCCGTGGAACTACTCATCTAGAGGGGCGCGTCGGTGCCGCTGAGCAGCGTCCGCAGCAGGTGCATGCCGACCAGGGCCGAGCGTTCCCGGATGTCGGCGCGGCCGCCGGGGATGGTCGGCTCGCGGGCGATCGCGGTGCCGTCGGCGAGGCGGGCGTTGAAGCAGACGAAGCCGACCGGCTTCTCCTCGGTCCCCCCGCTGGGCCCGGCGATACCGGTGATCGAGACGGCTACGTCGGCGCCAAAGCGCTCCAGGGCCCCGATCGCCATCGCCTCTGCGACCTCGGGCGAGACCGCCCCCTTCGCCTTGAGAAGCCCCGGATCGACCCCCAGCAGCTCAGCCTTGGCCTCGTTGGAGTAGGAGACGACGCCGCCCGCCATGTACTCGGCGGCGCCCGGGAGGTCGGTGATCCGCGCCGCCAGCAGGCCGCCGCTGCAGGACTCGGCCAGGCCCAGCCTGTGGCCCCTCAGCAAAGCCGCGACCTGAGAGTCGATCGTCTCGCCGTCGAGGCTGAAGGTCTCCCGCCGATGGCGCTCGCCCAGCGCGTCCCTGACCCGGTTGGCGATCGCCGCGGCCTCGTCGCGGTAGCGGATGTCGATCTCGATCTCGCCGCGGCGCAGACAGGTCGTGATCTCGACCGCGGAGAGGTCCACCCCATCGGACTCGATCTCGCGCAGGCTCTTGGCGATTTCGGACTCCGGGACCCCGAACATCCTGATCGTGTGGGCCCGCAGCGGGGTCGCCCGGGCCAGCACCTCGCGCACCGCCTCGGCTTCCAGCGCCACCGGCCACATCGGCCGCAGCTCCCGCGGCGGGCCGGGCAGGACGATCACGACCCGCTCCCCCGCCGGCACGACCAGCCCCGGCGCGGTACCGACCGGGTCAAGGGCCACTGCGCCCTCGGGCACCATCGCCTGCTTGCGGTTGGACTCCAATACCGCCTCTTCGTCGAAGCGGAAGCGGCGGGCGAAGCCGCGCAGGATCTCAGCGATCCTCTCCAGCATCTCCTCGTCGAGCACGAGCTCGCGGCCGGCGAAACGGGCGACGATCTCGGCCGTGAGGTCGTCGGCGGTCGGGCCGAGGCCGCCCGTGGTGACGATCAGGTCCATGCCCTCGGCGGCCATGAAGTTCAGCGCCGCTTCCAGATCGTGGGGGCGATCGGCGACCACGAGTATGTGGGCGACCTCGACTCCCTGCTCGGCCAGCCGTTCGGAGACCCACGGGCCGTTGCTGTCGGAGATGCGACCGGTGAGGACCTCCGTCCCGGTAACGACGATGCCGGCGCGGATCACGTGCAGGTAGGCCGTTCGCCTTCGGACAGCTTGCGCATCGAGCCGCCGTGCCCGATCGAGAACCCGATCGGGCTGGAGGTCTCGGGGATCGTCGCTTGCTGTCCGTCCACGGTCATCGTCACCTCGCCGTTGCCGAGCGAGACCGTGAAGCTACCGGACCTGTACGGCCCCTCGACCGATCCCGGACCGAGTATCTGCCCGTCGACCAGCTCTTCTCCCTTCGCGTCGAGCACGCAGACCCAGACTTCCGCGGTGGCCGCGAGCTGCAGGGAGAGCCCGGAGGGCCGCGCGGCGGCGGGCGCGGCGCTACCGCCGTCGGAGTGCTCGGCGCCGCCCTTCCGTGCCGGGCCGACGCTGTCGGGCGAACCGTCCCCGCCGCTGGAGAGGCCGACGACGAGGAGGGCCGCGACCAGTCCGACCGCGACCAGCGCCGCCAGCCCACGCCGTGACGGGCCCCTGCCGATGGTCCCCGACGTCACCGGTTCCGGCTCGACATGAGGGAGGGCTTCGTCGGGCCGGGTGGCCCCGCTCAGCTGGCGCTGCTGCTCCGCCAGTCGCTCACCATCGAGGCCGAGATAGCTCGCGTAGGTGCGGATGAAACTGCGAACGTAGGCGTCCTCCGGCAGCTGGTCCCATTCTTCGTTCTCGAGCGCGCTCAGGAAGCGGGCACGGATCTTGGTTGACGCCTCGACCTCGGAGAGGTCGATTTCGCGCCTCCCGCGTGCCTCTCTCAGCCTCGCACCGACGCCGTCGTCCATACCTCTTCATTGTGGCCCCCCGCAGCAGGGGAATGCAAGATTCCGACTATGCATCTAGGTCGGCGTCAGCCGAGACCGTCTCTGGCGAGGCGCTCTGTCCCGCCGGAGCCAGGACCCGGCTGAGATCAGCCTGGGCTATCAGGACCTGGCGCGGCTTCGAGCCCTCGTACCCGGAGATCACGCCACGCCGCTCCAGCATGTCGATCAGGCGACCGGCGCGGGTGTAGCCGACGCGCAGGCGCCGCTGGATCATCGAAACGGAGGCCGTTTCGGTCTGGACGACGAGCCGGATCGCCTCGTCGAGAAGATCGTCGCTGTCGGGGTCGAAGTCGCCGTCGCGGCCCCCGTCCTCGACCTCCTCCGGGCTCTCCAGCAGCTCGGCCTCGAATTCCGGTTCGCCCTGCTTGGCCCAGTGGTTGGTGATGCGGGCGATCTCGTCCTCGGTGATGAAGGCGCCCTGCACGCGCTGCAGCTTCGAGCTGCCGGCGCCGCGGAAGAGCATGTCGCCCTGGCCCAGCAGGGCCTCGGCCCCACCCTGGTCGAGGATCACGCGCGAGTCGGTCTGCGAGGAGACGGCGAAGGCGATCCGGGAGGGGATGTTCACCTTGATCGTGCCGGTGATGATGTCGGTCGAGGGGCGCTGGGTCGCCAGCACCAGGTGGATGCCGGTGGCCCGCGACTTCTGGGCGAGGCGGATGATCGAGTCCTCGACTTCGGCCGGGGCGACCATCATCAGGTCCGCGAGCTCGTCGATCACGCAGAGGATGTGCGGCAGCGGCGCTTCGCCAGCCTTGGTCCGCACCCGGTTCAGCTCGCCGAGGTTGCGACAGCGGGCCTCGCTCATGATCCCGTAGCGGCTCTCCATCTCGCCGATCAGGTTGGAGAGGACGTTGGCCGCCAGGCGCGGCGAGGTGACCACGGGCGTCAGCAGGTGCGGGACGTTCTCGTAGTGGTTGAGCTCGACCTGCTTGGGATCGACCAGGACGAGGCGGACCTCGTTCGGCGAGGCCTGCATCAGGATCGAGGAGAGGATCGCGTTGACGCAGCCGGACTTGCCCGAGCCGGTAGTGCCGGCAACGAGGACGTGCGGCATCTTCGCCAGGTCGGTCCAGACGGGGTTGCCGTCGATCCCCTTGCCGAGCCAGGCGACCAGCGGCGAGGTCTTCTCCGGCCGCCCCGCGTAGATGTCGCCGAGACGGACGATGCGGCGGCGCGTGTTCGGCACCTCGACCCCCACCGCCTGTTTGCCCGGGATCGGGGCGAGGATGCGGATGTCGGTCGAGGCCAGCGCGTAGGCGAGGTCGTTGGCCAGCTCGGTGACTTTCTTCACCTTGATCCCCGGCGCCAGGCGCAGTTCGTAGCGGGAGACGTGCGGACCGCTGACGACGCCGACGATCTTCGCCTCGACGCCGAAGTGCCCGAGCGTCTCGACCAGTTTGCGGCCGACGATCTCGTGGTCGCGCGGGTCCGGCCCCTGGTCGCTGTTCTTGCCTCGCTCGAGAACCTTCGCGGGGGGTGGCCGGTAGTCGATCTCGTCCGAGGTGGTGACGCCGCGGGCCTGGCCCATCGGGGTCAGCGACACCTGCCCCGGCTCGACGGCCGGCTCCGCGACCACCTCCTCCTCGGAGGTGGAGATCTCCTCCAGTTCGCGATCGAAGTCATCGGCGGCCAGCCCCAGGTCCGGCTCGTGCTCGGGCTCCTCGGCCAGCTGCACCGTCGGCTCGAATTCATCGGTGTCGGGGTAGGAGCTCATCACGTCGGTCGGCCCCGCCTCGGTCTCGGCGGCGCGGGTCTCGCGCTCCTGCCGCCAGTCGGCGTGGGTGCGGGCAACGGTGCGGGCCGCTTCGTTGCCACCGAAGAAGATCGCCCGGACGGCGGCGCGCAGCCCCCGCCCGATGCCCCGAGCAAGCGTCGAGACCGACGTACCGGTCAGCAGCATGCCGCCGACGAGGAGCATCAGCAACGTGAAGATCTTGGCGCCGACCGTACCGAACAGGTAGTCAAGCGCGGTCTCGACCCCGTATCCGACCTTGCCCCCCTCCCAGCCCGCGAAGAGAACGAAAACGAGGTAAACGCCGAAGGCAACGAGGAACAACCCGATCAGATCGAGATGCCGCTGCTCCAACCCAGCCGGAAGATGCAGCCCGGCCCGGGCTTTCGGTTTCGCGGCTTTCCCGCGTTTGGCGCCAGCTTTCCCTTTGCGAGCAGGCGCCCGCTTCTTACGCACGAACATGGTCCCCCGCTTCGACACGGGCATCGAGACCCCTGCGTGGAACCCGACCCCCGGTTCGCTGAAGGATCGTGGTGCCTATGGCCCCCAAAAGACTTCAGCGAGCGAAGCACGAGCCGGACGTGAGGGGAAGGGGTGGAGCGTCTTGTACTTTTTCGGCGCTTCCCAGCTCGGACGGCCACCGGCAATCCTCGAAAAAGTTAAGCGGAACCCCTTCCCCTCACGTCCGGCCCTAAATTCGCTCTAAAACCAGGCGAAATCGGGTCATATCGGGTCTAACATCGGCGTCATGCTCGCTGAAACGGATCAGATCGGCGGCCGCGTCCTGATCGTCGAGGACGACGCCGACATCGCCGATGTCCTGCGCCGCTCCCTGCGCAACGAGGGCTACGACGTCCGCACAACGGCCGACGGGATCGAGGCGCTCGACGTCGCCGCCGGTTTCATGCCGGACCTGGTCGTCCTCGACCTCGGCCTTCCCGGTCTCGACGGCGTCGAGGTCTGCCGGCGGCTGCGGACCGAGGGCGACGTGCCGATCCTGATGCTGACGGCGCGGGCGGAGACCGAGGATCGGGTGACCGGCCTCGACAGCGGCGCCGACGACTACCTTGTCAAGCCCTTCGAGCGACAGGAGCTGCTCGCCCGGATCCGGGCACTGCTGCGGCGCCGCCCTCCGCGAGGCGCGGCTTCGCTGGAGGTCGGGGACCTGACGCTCAACCCGGACACGCGCGAGGTGCGGCGGGGCGAGCGCGAGATCGAGCTGACCAACCGCGAGTTCGAGCTGCTGGAGTTCCTGATGCGAAACGAGCGCCTCGTCGTCTCCCGCGAGCGCCTGCTCGACGAAGTCTGGGGATATGACCCGATGGCCGCGACCAACACGATCGACGTCTTCATCTCCAACCTGAGGCGCAAGCTCGAGGCGGGCGACGAGCCCCGCCTGCTCCACACCAAACGGGGCGCCGGGTACGTGCTGAAGGACTAGTGGCAGGCAAGGCACCAAGCGTGGCCTCCCGGCGAGCCCGCGCCCGAGCGTGGCTGTGGCGACTGGCCCGCCCGCGCTCCTGGCCTGTGCGATGGCGCCTGGCGGCGGTCTCCTCGGGTCTGACGCTGGCGATCCTGCTCGTCTTCGGGGTCACGATCGGAGAGGTCGCGACCCAGCGGATCCGCAGCGACTTCAACGGTGAGGTCCAAAACGCGGCCCGGACGCTCGCGTCGGAGTTCCGCGTGGTCTACACCCCGGTTGGCAGCTTCGCCCAGGAAGGGCCCAACCTGGACGCCTTCGTCCTCCCGGACGACGCCTCCGCTCGCGTGGTCGACGTCGACGGCAACGTCAAGAGCCGCACGCGGGGGTCGGCGGCCCTCGGGCCGGTCGTCGCCGGCCTCTCCGACCACGGTGGCAAGAGGGTCGCGACGGCGCCGATCACCTCCGACGCCGGCGAAGTGACTGGTTATGTCCAGTACGGGCGCAGCCTCGACCACGTCGACTCGACCGTCGACCGCCTCTGGCTGTTCATCGCCGCCGGCGTGCTCGGGGGGACGCTGCTCGCCAGCCTCGCCGGCGTCGCGATCGCGGCGCGGGCGATGCGGCCGATCGCCTCGCTGACCGCGACTGCGCGTGAGATCGCCACCACCCGCGACCCGTCTCGGCGGATGCCCGAGCCAGTGATCGACGACGAGGTCGGCGAGCTGGCCCAGACCCTGGAGGAGATGCTGCGCTCGCTCGACGCCGCCCGGGCCGAGCGAGAGACAGCGATGCAGAAGCAGCGCGAGTTCGTCGCCGACGCCTCACATGAGCTGCGGACGCCGCTGACCAGCGTCCTCGCCAACCTGGAGCTGCTGCAGGCGTCGCTCAGGGGAACGGACCAGGCCGAAGACCGTGAGGTGGTCGACTCGGCCCTGCGGTCCTCCCGCCGCATGAGCCGCCTCGTCGGCGACCTGCTGCTGCTGGCCCGTGCCGACGCCGGGCGACTCGACAAACATCGCCGCTGCGACCTCGCCGAGGTCGCCGGCGAAGCCGCCGCCGAGGCGGCGCCGCTGATGGGCGACCGCGAGCTTCTGGTCGACAACGACCGGCCGCTGCGGGTGGAAGGCAGCCCCGATGAGCTGCACCGGATGGTGCTCAACCTGCTCGAGAACGCCGCCCGCCACACGCCCCCCGGGGCCCGGGTCGAATTGGGCCTGCGGGAGCAGGACGGCGAGGCCGTGGTCGACGTGGCCGATGACGGCCCGGGCATCCCGGCGGAGCTGCGCAGCCAGATCTTCGGCCGCTTCGTTCGCGGCGATGGACCCGCGGACACCGCGGGCGGCATCGGCACCGGCCTCGGCCTGGCGATCGTCAGTGCCGTGGCGTCCTCCCACGGCGGCTCCGTGGAGGCGCTGGAGTCGAAATCGGGCGGCGCTCTCTTCCGCGCCCGCATCCCGGTGGCACAGCCCGCGCAGGCTCGCAGCGATGTTTTAGAGGCGCTTTAGGGCCGACCCCTAGATTCTCCGCTGGACGAGACACTGGCCCGCCGGGAAATCTCCCCAGACACATCCCGGCGGGCTTTTTCTTTGCCCGAGTTTGGCGCAGGGCGGGTGCGAGAGGGATGCCGAAGTCTCGCGCCATTTCAAGCTAGAGACGAAACGGCCCTGCCTCCTTGAAAGCAACCGTCCCTTGAGAAGCTGCCGTTACCTCGATGGCAGCCTGGTGCCCGTGTGGAGGGGAGCGCGGTAGGCCTCTGGGCGAATGTCGCCGAAGGCGGCGATATGCAATCTGATGTTTGCCCGCCATAGGCGGGCAGCGTCATCGCGGAGTTGCCCCGATAGGGGCGCGACTAAATTCGCCCAGAGGCCTACCGGGCTCCCCTCCCGACGCAGACGCCGTCTCAGACTTCGATGACCACCGGCAGGATCATCGGCCGCCGCCGCAGGCGCTGGAAGACGAACTTGCCGATCGCGTCGTGGAGGTCTTCCTCGATCAGGTGGGACTCGCGGTTGCCCGCCTCGGCCGCGTCCTCGAGCGAGTCTTCGACCAGATCGCTGAGCTCTTCGACCAGAGAGTCGGCCTCCTCGAGGAAGGCGACGCCGCGGAAGATCACCTCGGGGTCGGCGACGACGCTGCCGTCGTCGGAGGAGATCGTGACGACGACGATGAAGATCCCGTCGGCGGAGATGTCGCGGCGATCGCGCAGCGCCGCGTCATCGGGATCGCCGATGTTGACGCCGTCGACGTACATGACGCCGGCGTGGACGTCCTCGCCGAAGCGGGCGCCGTCCTCGTCGATCTCGAGCGGCAGGCCGTTGCGGCCGCGGAAGATGTCGGCCGGGTCGACGCCGACGGCTTCGGCCAGCTCGGAGTGCAGGCGCAGCCGCTGGTGGTCGCCGTGGACCGGCATCACGTAGCGCGGCTTGGTCAGGTTGAGCATCAGCTTCAGCTCCTCCTGCCAGCCGTGGCCAGAGGCGTGGATGGGCGCGTCCTTGGCGGTGATCACCGTGGCGCCGATCTCGAAGATGCGGTCGATCGTCTCGTTCACCGCGCGCTCGTTGCCGGGCACCGGGGTGGCCGAGAAGACGACCGTGTCGCCCGAGTGCAGCTGCACGTCGCGGTGGTCGTTGTTGGCCATCCGCCGCAGGGCCGAGAGCGGCTCTCCCTGGCTGCCGGTCGAGATCACCACGACCTTCTTGTCGGGGAAGTCTCCGATCTCGCGCGGCTGGATGAAGAGCCCCTGGGGCGCTTTGGCCATGCCGAGGTTGGAGGCGATGTTGAAGTTCTTGCGCATCGAGCGGCCGACCAGGGCAACTTTGCGGTCGAGCTGGGCGGCGGCGTCGATCACCTGCTGGACGCGGTGGATGTTGGAGGCGAAGGAGGTGACGATGATCCGTCCCTCGCAGCGCGAGAACTGCTGCAGCAGCGCCGGCCCGACGCTCGACTCCGACGGCGCCACCCCCGGCCGGTCGGCATTGGTCGAGTCGCCGCACAGCAGCAGCAGCCCTTCCTTGCCGATCTCCGCCAGGCGCGGGATGTCGGCGGGACGCCCGTCGACCGGCGTCTGGTCGAACTTGTAGTCGCCGGTCATCAGCATCGAGCCGAGCTCGGTGGTGATGAGGACGCCGCGCATGTCGGGGATCGAATGGGCCAGATGGATCAACTCGATGCCGAACGGTCCTCGCTGGACCCTCTCCCCCGCCGGCAGCTCCTGCAGCGGCGCTGTGTCGGCGAGCTTGTGCTCGTCGAGCTTGGACCGCACCATCCCGATCGTCAGCAGGCCGCCGTAGATCACCGGCGGCGTGCCGATCTCGCGCAGTACGTAGGGCAGGGCGCCGACGTGGTCCTCGTGACCGTGCGTGAGCACGATCGCCTCGATCGAGTCGGCACGCTCGCGCAGGTAGGAGAAGTCGGGCAGGACCAGGTCGATCCCGTGCATCTCGGCGGTCGGGAACATCAGCCCGGTGTCGACGACGACGATGCGACCGCCGTACTCGATCACGGTCATGTTCTTGCCGATCTCGCCGAGGCCGCCCAGGGGCAGCACTCGGAGCTTCTTGCTTGGCACTAGTGGTATCTCACTCTCTTTAAGTTGGCTACTGGGCCACCGGAAGGCCGATGCCCTCCAGCGCGGCCCTGACCGCGGCCCGCTGCTCGGCGTCCGCGGACACCAGCGGCAGGCGCAGGCGATCCGGGGCGAGCCCCAGCATCGACAGCGCGGCCTTCAGTGGAATCGGGTTGGTGGTGACGGATAGACCCTCGTAGACGGGGGTCAGCTCTGCGTCGATGCTCCTCGCCCGATCCAAATCTCCGCTCTGGGCGGCGTCCCACATCGCGCGCATCTGCTCGCCGACGACGTGGGAGGCGACGGTGATGCCGCCGGCGCCGCCGAACTCGAGCACGCGCAGGAAGGTGTTGTCGTTGCCGGCGAGGACGGCCAGCCCCTCGATCGGGCCCAGCTCCTCGTCGTTGGCCTGCTTGACGGCGACGATGTTGTCGACCTGCCCCAGCTCGACCAGCAGCTGCGGATCGGCGTTGACGATCACCCGGGAGGGGATGTTGTACATCACCATCGGCAGGTCCGGCACGGCTTCGGCAACGGTTTCGAAGTGCGCCCTGATGCCTGCCGGGTTCGGCTTGTTGTAGTACGGCACGACGACCAGCGAGGCGTCGGCGCCGGACTCAGCGGCCATCTTCGTCAGCTCGCAGGAGTGGCGGGTGTCGTTGGTCCCGGTGCCGCAGACCAGCAGGGCGTCGCCGCCGACCTCCGCGCGCACCGCGCGCAGCAGGTCGATCTCCTCGCCGTCGGTGAGGGTCGGGCACTCGCCGGTGGTGCCGGCGATCACCAGTCCGGTCGAGCCGTGCTCGAGCAGGTGGGCGGCGAGCCGGCGGGCGCCGGCGGTGTCGACCCCGCCCGACTCGTCGAAGGGGGTGGCCATTGCCGTGATGACGCCGCGGATTTCCTTCATCGCTGCCAGGGTACCCCGTCGGACGGCCTCTTGGAGTCCACTTTCAGAGCAGCTTCTCGAGCCCGACCGTGAAGCGGTCCGGCAGGTCGGCGACCCTGCGCACCGCCAGCAGCACGCCGGGCATGAAGGAGCGGCGGTCGATCGAGTCGTGGCGGACGGAGAGCGTCTGGCCCTCGCCGCCGAAGATCACTTCCTGGTGGGCGACGAGGCCGGGCAGTCGCACCGAGTGGATCGGCTGGTGGACGTTGCCGCCGGCCGCGTCGATCAGCTCCTGGGTCCGCTTCGCCGTGCCCGAGGGGGCGTCGAGCTTGCGGTCGTGGTGCAGCTCGATGATCTCGCACTCGGGCATGTGCGGGGCGATCGTCTGCGAGACCATCATCAGCAGCACGGCGCCGATCGCGAAGTTAGGGGCGACGAAGCAGTTGGCGCTCGCCGACTCGGCTGCCGAACGGGCGGCCTCGAGGTCGAAGCTCGTGGTGCCGACGACGGCGTGGACGCCGGCGTCGAGGCAGGTCCGCACGTTGTCCAGGGCGGTGTCGGGAACGGTGAAGTCGACGACGACGTCGGCGTCGCCGAGCACATCCGTCAACTCGACCCCGAGCGCCGGATCGGCCTTCCCGGCCAGGGCCATGCCCTCGGCCCCTTCGACCGCCTCGCAGACCGTCTGGCCCATGCGGCCGCCGGCCCCGGACACGGCGACCCGGATCACACCGCCACCAGGCTCTCGCTGACGGGTGCCAGGGCCGCCCGGAAGCGATCCTCGTCGGCGCCGACGCAGGCCGCCGAGAGGCGGTCCGCCGCGTACAGCTCGGCCGCCAGCTCGGTCAGCTCGTCGACCGCGACGGCGTCGACCTTCTCCAGCATTTCGTCCAGGCTTTCGATCGGCAGCCCGAACAGGGTCGCGCGTGAGATGCGCGTCATCCGCGCCGCGGTCGACTCCGAGGAGAGGACGAGCCTGCCCTTGACGCTCTCCTTGGCCCGCGTCAGCTCCTCGTCGGAGACCGGCTCCGAGCGCAGGCGGGCCAGCTCGGCGCCGATGATCGAACAGGCCTCCTCGACGTTGTCCTCGCGGGTGCCGACGTAGGTCGCGACGAGGCCCTGGTCGGTGAACTGCTCGTTGTAGGAGCCGACCGAGTAGGCGAGGCCGCGCTTCTCCCGCACCTCGCGGAAGAGGCGCGAGGACGTCGAGCCGCCGAAGATCGAGTCGAGGACGGCGAGCGGGTATTTGCGCTCGTCGTCCCGTCGCAGCCCCGGCGCCCCGAAGCAGATGTGGTACTGCTCGGTCTCCTTCTGGTGGAAGCGGAGCCGTGCCGAGCCCTCGATCGCGGTCGCCGGAGCCACCCCCCCGCCTTCCGGCGGCGGCGTCACCAGCCGTTCGGCCAGCTCGACGATCCGGTCGTGCTCGAGATGGCCGGCGGCGCCGACGACGATCTCCGATCCGGCGTAGCGAGCGTGGTGGTAGGCCTCGATGTCCGGGATCGGGATCGAGGCGATCACCTCCGCCTCGCCGAGCACGCGGCGACCGAGCGGATGCGAGCCGAAGACCGCCTCGGCGAGGACGTCGTGGACGCGGTCCTGCGGCTCGTCCTCGTACATCGCGATCTCCTCCAGCACCACTTGGCGCTCGGAATCGATGTCGGGGTAGGTCGGGGCCAGCAGCATCTCCGCCAGCAGGTCGAATACCTCCTCGGTGTGCTCGTCGAGGAAGCGAGCGTGCAGGTGGGTGCTCTCCTTGCCGGTGGCGGCGTTGACCGAGGCCCCGAGCCCGTCGAAGCGCTCGGAGATCTCGATCGCCGAGTAGCGCGCCGTCCCCTTGAACAGCAGGTGCTCGAGGAAATGGGAGACCCCGGCCTGTGCCGGGGTCTCATTGCGCGATCCGGTCCGCACCCAGAGCCCCAACGCCACGGATCGGACCGAGGGAACCTCCTCGGTCACGACCCGGACGCCCGAGCCCAATGCGGTTAGACGGGCGGCGCTCAACGTCTAGCTGCGACGCTCGCGCTCGCGACGGCGCCCGCCCTCGCGATCACCACGGCCGCCGCGGTCGCCACCGTTGCGCCGGCCACCGTCGCCGGAGCCGACCGAGGCCAGTTCCTCGGGCGATTTGCCGGCGACCGAGGGGTCGTCGGAGAGGCGCAGGCCGATCCGGCCGCGCTCCTTGTCGACCTCGACCACGGTGACGTCGATCACTTCGCCGGCTTTCAGCACGTCGTCGACGGAGTCGACCCGCTCGCCCGGCTTCACGTTGGAGATGTGCAGCAGGCCGTCGGTGCCCTTGACCAGCTCGACGAAGGCCCCGAAGGTGGTCGTCTTCACGACCTTGGCGGCGTTGTAGCGATCGCCGATCTCGGCCTCCTTGGTCATCGAGTTGATGCGGGCGACGCAGCCGTCGACGAGGTCGCCGGTCGGCGCGTAGATCCGCACCGTGCCGTCGTCCTCGACGTCGATCTCCGCTTCGAACTCCTCGCAGAGGGCGCGGATCGTTTCCCCGCCTTTGCCGATGACCGCACCGATCTTCTCCGGGTCGATCTTGATCGCCTCGATCGCCGGGGCGTGCTGGGAGAGCTCCTCCCGCGGACCGTCGATTGCCTCGGCCATCTTGCCGAGGATGAACAGGCGGCCCTTGTTGGCCTGCTCCAGCGCGTCCTCGAGGATCTCGAAGGTGACGCCGGTGATCTTGATGTCCATCTGCAGGGCGGTGATCCCGTCCTCGGTGCCGGCGACCTTGAAGTCCATGTCGCCGAGGTGGTCCTCGACGCCGGCGATGTCGGTGAGGACGATGTAGTCGTCGCCCTCTTTGATCAGGCCCATCGCCACTCCGGCGACCGGGGCCGAGACCGGTACCCCCGCGGCCTGCAGGGCCATCGAGGAGGCGCAGACCGAGCCCATCGAGGAGGAGCCGTTGGACTCGAGCGTCTCGGAGACCGCCCGGATCACGTACGGGAACGACTCTTCGTCGGGGATAGTCGCCAGAAGCGCCCGCTCGGCGAGCGCGCCGTGGCCGATGTCACGCCGCTTCGGGCCGCGCATGAAGCCAGCCTCCCCGACCGAGAAGGGCGGGAAGTTGTAGTGGTGCCAGAAGCGCTTGGTCGTCTGCAGGCCGAGCGTGTCGATCCGCATGTCCATCCGCGTCGTCCCGAGGGCGACGTTGGAGAGGATCTGCGTCTCGCCGCGGGTGAACAGGGCGGAGCCGTGGACGCGCGGGGAGATGTCGACCTCGCACTCGATCGGCCGGATCTCGTCCTGGGCACGACCGTCGGGCCGCTTCTTGTCGACCGCGATCCGCTTGCGGATGATCGCCTTCTCGACCGCCGAGTAGGCGGTCTTGACCTCGGCCTTGCGATCCTCGTCGACCTCGCCGTCGGCATTCGCCGGGGCCAGCGCCTCGATGACCTCCTTCTTGACCGTGTCGGCGGCGTCCTGGCGGGCGAGCTTCTCCTTGATCGAGGTGGCCTCGTCGATCTTGGCGCCGAAGGAGGAACGGATCTCCTCCAGCAGCGACTCGTCGATCTGCGGCGGCTCGATCTCGATCTTCTGCTTGCCGGCCTTCTGCTGCAGTTCCTCCATCGCCGCGCAGAGCTTCTTGATCTCGCCGTGGGCGATGTCGAGCGCGTCGAGGATCTCGGCCTCGGTGACGCCCGCGGCGCCGGCCTCGACCATCAGGATCGCCTCGTCGGTGCCGGCGACGATCAGGTCGAGCTCCAGCTCCTCGTGGCGGTCCTCGGGCGGGTTGACGACGAAGTCACCCTCGAGCTTGCCGATCCGCACCGCGCCGACGTGATGGGCGACCGGGACCGGGGAGATGGCCAGCGCCGCGGAGGCGCCGTTCATCGCGAGGATGTCGTAGGGGTGCACCTGGTCGACCGACATCGGGATCGCGACCAGCTGGGTCTCGTAGTGCCAGCCCTTGGGGAAGAGCGGGCGGATCGGCCGGTCGATCATGCGCGCGGTCAGCGTCGCCTTCTCGCTCGATTTCCCCTCGCGACGGAAGAACGAGCCGGGGATCTTGCCCGCGGCGTACATCCGCTCCTCGATGTCGACGGTGAGGGGAAGGAAGTCCACGTCGCGCAGGCTGCCGACGGTTGCGGTGCAGAGGACCATCGTGTCGCCGGCCTCGACCACGACCGCGCCACCCGCCTGCTTCGCGAGCTTGCCCGTCTCGAAGGAAATCTGGCTGTCGCCGACATCCACCGAGACTCGGCTTACGTCAAACATGCTCATTTAGTTGTCCTACCTCCGGCCGCCCGGTTGGCGGCCATTCGCTTTCAGAACTCTCGTTCTCTAACTGCCACAAGGGTACAGGCATCGAAAATGGCCGGGGTGCCGGCAACTCCGGCGCGGATCCCGGACTCGAAGTCGCGCCGCACCCGGGCCGCGACCGCGTCGGAGCGGCGGTCGCGCTCGAAGCGCTCGAGGTCGAGGCCGAACCGCTCGGCACGCTCCCACAGGTGCGGGTCGTCGACCCGGCCGCGGTCGGCGTAGAGCGAGTCGACCATCTCGAAGAAGGCACCCTGCATGCCCGCCGCCTCGGCCGCCCCGTGCAGGGCCGGCGAGCGCGGGTGCTTGCTCGCCACCGGGAAGTGGCGGAAGGCGATTCCGGCCGGCCTCGCGGCGATCTCCGCCCATGTCGCCGCGCAGTGCGGGCAGCCGAGATCCGCGTAGACGATCAGCCCCGCCTCTTCGCCGCGGACGTGGTCGTCGGGCCCGACGGGCGGAACCGGAGCGCTGCTCAGCTCGGCCATGGCGGCCCGGTGGGCCTAGGACGCGAGCGCGTCGAAGATGATGTTGGCGCCGGGGAACTCGCCCGGCGTCGGGGACTCATAGGTCCAGGCGACGTTTAGGTCCTCATCGACGAGGACCAGGGTGCGGTTGGCGACGCCGGGGCCGTCGAGGTAGGAACCGTAGGCCCGGGCCACCTCGCCCTTGGGCTCGAAGTCGGAGAGCAGCGTGATGTCGATGCCGAGCTTCTCCCGGAAGGCCTTGTGGGCGTTCGGCCCGTCGACGCTGATCCCGATCGGCTCGACCCCCTTCTCGGACAGCTCCGGCTTGACCTCCTGGTAGATCGAGAGCTGGTCGGAGCAGACCGAGCTGAAATCGGCCGGGTAGAAGATCAGCAGAACCTTGCGGCCCCTGAAGTCGGCTAGCGAGACCTCTTCCTTGTCCTGGTTTGGGAGGGTGAAGCCGGGGGCCGGCACCCCGGCGGAGATCATCGCCGCAGGCCGAGCTCGGCGACGAGGGCGCGGTAGCGCTCGAGGTCGGTCCGCTCGAGGTAGCGCAGCATGCGGCGCCGTTTGCCGACCAGCATCAGCAGGCCTCGGCGCGAGTGGTGGTCTTTGCTGTGCTCGCGCAGGTGACCGGTGAGTTCGTTGATCCGCTCCGTGAGCAGCGCGACCTGGACCTCGGCGGAGCCGGTGTCGCCATCGGCGCGGCCGTACCTGCCGATCAGCTCGCTCTTTTTCTCTTTGGTCAGGCTCATCGCGAATTCGTCTCAAAAAAACCGTGCACCCGGGGGGTCACGGCCGCTGGAAGCTAGCACAGACGCGCTTCGCGTCCTCGACATCGCGGCGCATCTGGGCGATCAGCTCGTCGACCTCGGCGTAGCGCTTCTCCCCGCGCAGCCGCTCGACGAAGGCGACCCGCAGTGTCTTGCCGTAGAGGTCCTCGTCGCGATCGATCAGGTAGGTCTCGATGAGGACGCCGCGTCCGCTCTCGAAGGTCGGCCTGACGCCGACGTTGACGGCGGCCGGAACGCCGTCGGCGAAGGCGGCATAGACGCCGTGACCCGGGATCGCCAGGCGATCGTCGGGGACGATGTTGGCCGTCGGGAAGCCGAGCTCGCGGCCGCGCTGGTCGCCTTTGACCACAGGGCCCTCGACCATGAACGGGGCGCCGAGGCAGCGGCCGGCGCCCTCCATGTCGCCAGCGGCGATCTGGGCCCGGATCCGGGTCGAGGAGACGGTCTCGCCGTCGATCTCCACCAGCGGCAGTACCCGGGTCTCGAACTCCGGTCTCCCCGCCAGCATCTCCGGATCGCCCTTGGCCTTGGCGCCGAAGCGAAAGTTCTCGCCTACCGAGACCCGCTTGGCGTCGAGCCGCTCGATCAGCACGTGCTCGATGAACTCCTCCGCCGTCTGCGCCGCGAAGTCCCGATCGAAGTGGATCACGACCAGCTCGCGCACGCCCAGGCCTTCGATCACGTCGCGCTTGACCGGGAACGGCGTGATCAGCTTCGGCAGCGCCGCCGGATGGAGGATCTCGAGCGGATGCGGATCGAAGGTGAGGACCGTGTCGGCGCCCTCGATCACCGCCTGGTGGCCGAGGTGGACGCCGTCGAAGGTCCCGATCGCGACGTTGCGCGGCCGCGGCTCGGCGTCCGGGAGCGAGGTCACCTGGAGGCTCAACGCAGCGCCTCTGCCACGGCGGGGACCAGCTCGGCGACGCGCTCGACGCCCAGCTCCTCACCGGCATCCTCGATCGCGAAGGGGCCGACCCTGGTGCGGCGCAGGTCCGAGCAGTAGGCGTCGCCGAGCGTCTCGATCAGGGTGCGCACGTAGGTGCCCGCCGAGCAGACGATCTCGTAGTGGGCGAACTCGCCGTCGCTGGAGAGCAGCTCGGCACTGTGGACCTCGACGTCCCGCAGCGGCGTCTCAACCACCTCGCCGCGATGGGCCTTGCGGTAGAGGCGCTCGCCACCGACTCGCACCGCGGAGGTCATCGGCACCCGCTGGCGCACGGTGCCGGTCGGCAGTTCCAACGAGCCGGGAACCTCGCCCGTCTCGGTCAGCTCGCCGTCGGGATCGCCGGTGCTGGATCGCCAGCCGAGCCGAGCCGTGGCCAGGTAGGTCTTCGGCAGGCCGACGAGGAAGCGCTGCAGGCGGGTCGCCCTCCCCAGCAGGATCAGCAGCAGCCCGGTCGCGAACGGGTCGAGGGTGCCGGCGTGCCCGGCCTTGCAGCCACGCTCCCGGCGCACCTTCGCGACGACGTCGTGGGAGGTGACCCCGGCCGGCTTGTCGTAGAGCAGCACTCCTCCATCGGCTACGCCCGGCGCCATGCTCAGCTGCCGAGCTGTGCGGTGACCTCGTCGCAGAGGAAGGTGACGAGGTCGTCCAGCTCGAGATCGGTGGAGAAGCCGGCGGCGCGCTTGTGGCCGCCTCCGCCGTGCCTGCGGGCGATCACGGAGACGTCGACGTCGCCCTCGCTGGAGCGGAGGCTGACCTTGCGCGCGGCGCGGCCGCGGTTGCCGAGGTCGCGGATGACGGCCGCGACCTTGGTGCCCTCGATCGAGCGCAGGTGATCGATCACCCCCTCGGTCATCTCCTCGCCGGCCCCGGTCTGCTCGTAGTCGGCACTGGTGATGTAGCTGAGGACCAGCCGGTCGCCGCAGTGGCGCTGGATCCCGTCGAGAGCGCGAGAGACGAGGCGCAGCTTCTCCAGCGGCACGTGCTCGTAGAGGCGGCGATAGGTGTCGTCGACGTCGACGCCGGCGTCGATCAGCTCGGCGGCCACCCTGTGGGTGTGGGCGTTGGTGTTCTCGTACATGAACTTGCCGGTGTCGGTGATCAGCCCGACGTAGAGCGCCGCGGCCATCTCGCGGGTGATCTCCACGTCCAACAGGTGCGCGAGGTCGAAGACGATCTCCGCCGTGCTGGAGGCACCGACCGCGACCAGGTTGACGTCGCCGAAGCGGGTGTTGTCGTGATGGTGGTCGACGTTGATCGTGAAGTTGTCGCCGGCGGTGAGGAAGTCGACCGGCATCCGGTCGATGTTGCCGCAGTCGAGAAAGACGACGGTGCGGTCCGCCATGTCGGCCGGGGGCTCGTGGAAGACCTCCTCCAGGGGCAGGAAGCGGTACTCGATCGGCAGCGGGAACTCCTTCGCGGCGAGGAACATCACCGAGTCCTTGCCGAGCTGGGTCAGCAGGTGGTGCATCCCCAGCAGCGACCCGAGGGCGTCGCCGTCGGGCCCCTCATGGGCGGTGAGGAGGAAGCGGTCGCGGGCGCGAAGCTCGGCGCCGACGCGCTCGATGTCGGAGGTGGCGAGGCCGGTGCTGTCGCTCATCGCGACTCCTCCGGGCCGGCGGGTGGCTCCTCCTCGAGCAGGCGGGAGATCCGCACGCCCTGCTCGATCGTGTCGTCGTAATGGAAGGTCAAGGTCGGGGTCCTCTTCATCCGGGTCTCGGCCGCGATCCGCGATTGGATCACGCCATGGGAGGAGCGTAGGCCGCTCAGCGTCGCCTCGCGTTCCTCCTCGTCGCCGAGCACGCTGACGTACACCTTGGCGGTGCGCAGATCCGGGCTGGTCTCAACCGAGGTCACGGTCACGAAGCCGATGCGGGGGTCACTCAAATCGCCTGAAATCGCGGAGCCCACGACCTCGCGAAGAACCTCGTTGATACGCCGCATGCGAGCGCCGGCCATCTCAGTGTTACCCCCTTACTCCAGGGTCTGCTCGACCTGTTTGGTCTGGAAGAACTCGAGCACGTCTTCCTCCTTGACGTCCGCGTAGCCGTCGAGCACGATGCCGCACTCCTGGCCGTCCTCGACCTCCTGCACGTTGTCTTTGAAGCGGCGCAGGGAGCCGAGTTTGCCCGTCCAGACGACGGTGCCCTCGCGGATCAGACGGACGCTGGCGGTGCGCACGGCCTTGCCCTCGGTGACGATGCAGCCGGCGATGCGACCGACCTTGGAGGCCTTGAAGGTCTGTTTGATTTCGGCCTCGCCGATCGTCTCCTCGACCTCGACCGCCTCCAGCAGGCCCTCCATCGCGTTGCGCAGGTCCTCGGTGATCTTGTAGATGACCGAGTAGGTGCGGATGTCGACGCCCTCGCGCTCGCCGGCGCGGCGGGCGTCCGCGAGCGGGCGCACGTTGAAGCCGATGATGATCGCGTCGGAGGCCGAGGCCAGCATCACGTCGGACTCGTTGATGCCGCCGGTCTGCGAGTGGATGATGTTGATCGCGACGCGTTCCTGCGGGACCTTGGCGATCTCGTCCTGGAGCGCCTCCAGCGAGCCGGCGACGTCGGCCTTGAGGACGATGTCGAGCTCCTTGATGTCGCCCTCCTGAACCCGGGCGAAGACCTCGTCGAGACTGACCTTGCGCGCCTGGCGGCGAGCCAGAGCCTCGGTCTTGAGACGGTTTGCGCGCTCCTGGGCGAGCTGGCGGGCGCGGCGGTCGTTCTCCACCGCCTGGACGAACTCGCCGGCGTCTGAGACGCCGTCGAAACCGAGCACCTCGACGGGCATTCCCGGTCCCGCGGCCTCGACCCGCTCACCGGTGAAGTCGTGCATCGCCCGCACCCGCCCCCACTGGGGGCCGGCGACGAGCGAGTCGCCCACCTTGATTGTGCCGCGCTGGACCAGCACGGTGACCACGGGGCCGCGGCCCGGGTCGAGCTGGGACTCGATCACGGTGCCTGAGCCGGGCGCGTCGGGGTTGGCCCCGAGCTCCTCCAGCTCGGTCACCAGCAGGATCATGTCGAGCAGGTTGTCGAGGCCCTGGTGGGTCTTGGCGGAGACCTCGCAGAAGACCGTGTCACCGCCCCACTCCTCGGGTGAGATGCCCTCGGAGGCAAGCTCGGTGCGGACCTTTTCGGGGTTGGCGCCCTCTTTGTCGATCTTGTTGACGGCGATCAGCATCGGCACGTCGGCGGCGCGGGCGTGGTCGATCGCCTCTTTGGTCTGCGGCATCACGCCGTCGTCGGCGGCGACGACGACGACGGCGACGTCGGTCACCTTGGCGCCGCGGGCCCGCATCGCCGTGAAGGCGGCGTGGCCCGGAGTGTCCAGGAAGGTGATCGTCTTGCCGTCGTGGTGGACCTGGTAGGCGCCGATGTGCTGGGTGATGCCGCCGGCCTCCCCCGCGGCGACCTCGGTCGAGCGGATCGCGTCCAGCAGCGAGGTCTTGCCGTGGTCGACGTGACCCATGATCGTCACCACCGGCGGCCGCTCGGCGAGGTCCCCCTCGGCGTCGGAGAACTGCGGCTCCTGTGGCTCCTCCTCGGCCGCCGTGACGATCTCGAGCTTGCGGTCGTACTCGTCGGCGATGGCGCGGATCGACTCGTCGGTGAGGGTCTGCGTCAGCGTCGCCATCTCCCCCATCATCATCAGTTTTTTGATCACCTCAGCCGGGGCGAGGCCGAGCGACTCGGCCACCTCGCGCACGGTGGCGCCGGAGTTGACCTTGGTCGCCTCCGGCTCTACCGGCGTCGTCGGGCTTGCGGGTGGCTCCTCCAGCAGTGGCCGGCGCGGGCGCCCGCCACGGCGCCGCGGCGGGCGCTGCGGGGGTGGGCCGCCCATCTGGTCGCGGCGGGCGGCCTGGGAGTCGATCACGACGCGGCGTTTTTTCGCCCCGCCACCGCCACCGCCCTGTTGTGCGCCGGCGGGGCGCACGGGCTTGGTTGAAGTCTGGGCTTTCGGAGCCGCCGCGGCGGGTTTCCCGGTGGCGGCGGCGGCTGTCGTCGCCTGCGGCGCGGCGGGCGCCTGCTGTTTCGCCGCGGCGGCCGCGGCCGGCCTGGCCTCCGCAGGCGCCTTCGCCCCGTTCCCCTTCGCGGCGGCGATCGCCTTCACGGCGTCCGCCTCCTCGACGCTGGACGCAGCTGCCTTCGCCTCCACCCCAGCGGCCTTGAGCGCGTCCAGGAGCTCCTTGCTGCTGACTCCCTGCGCTTTCGCGATCTCGTGAACCCGCTTCTTAGCCACTAAGCCTGCTCCGCCTCCTCGACTACTTCGGCAGCCGGCTCCCCATTGCTGGGAGCCTCGGGCACCTCATCCGGCACCTCATCCGCGGGCGGAGCGTCCTCCGGCTCCTCCTCGACGAAGTTCGCCGATGCTCGCGTGACGATCTCGGCAACCTGCCCCTCGTCGGCCCCCGGGTCGGCGAGGATCGCCACCTCGGCCTCGGAGACGCTGGAGAGGACGGCGACCTGGCTGGTCTCGAAGCGGGCCAGCGCCTGGTGCTGCGGCAGGCCGCAGTAGGTGGAGCCCGGCACGGCAGCGTTGGGACAGCGCCGGCCGTTCGAGAGGACCGCCATGCAGCGGCCGTCGGACACCTCTTCGCCCTCGTACTCGATCTCGGTTTCCTCGGAGGCGAACTCGGTCTCGGACTTGATGTCGACCCTCCAGCCGGTGAGGCGGGCGGCGAGGCGGGCGTTCTGGCCGTCGCGGCCGATTGCCAGCGAGAGCTGGTCGTCGGGGACGATCACGGTCGCCTGGCGCTCCTCGTCGTCGACGATCACCTCGCGTACGCGCGCCGGCGAGAGCGCTTTGGCGACGAAGCGGGCGGGCTCCTCGTTGTAGGGAATGATGTCGATCTTCTCCCCGCGCAGCTCGGAGACGACCATCCGCACCCGCGAGCCGCGTGGCCCGACGCAGGCGCCGACCGGGTCGACCCCTTCGGTGTGGGAGACGACGGCGATCTTCGAGCGGTAACCCGGCTCACGGGCGACGCCGACGATCTCGACCAGCTTGTCGGCGATCTCCGGGACCTCCAGCTCGAACAGGCTCTTGATCAGCTCGGGGCTGCGGCGGGAGACGACGATCGCCGGGCCTTTGGTCGAGTCGGAGACGTCGGTGATCACCGCCTTGACCCGCATCCCGTGGTCGTAGCGCTCGTTGTAGACCTGCTCGGACTT
>JBBDYP010000069.1:0-100427 GCA_040900615.1 Solirubrobacterales bacterium
AGGGCTCTCGCGTGGCTCGGGGGACCAGCCTGAGCGAACCGGATACGCATCAGCCAGGAAGAGCTTGGCTTTCGAGCCTCGCTGCACCGAACCGAGGTCGGGATGCTTGAGCGCGGCGTCCGCATCCCCCGCATCGACACCCTGGTCAAGCTCGCCGGCTCCATCGAAGTCCCGGCGAGTGAACTGCTTGAGGGGATCGAGTGGCGAGTGCCGCCGCCGACCAGGGGTGGGTTTAGCACCGCGCCGGACGCCAGTCCCGAAACCCCCGAGAACGCGCAGTAGAATCTCGTCTATGACGGCCAAGCAAAAGGTGTTGGAGCACGCCCCTCGCTGGAGCGAGGAGCAGGCCGAACGTGCGCTGCGCGCGGCGGAGGGCTCGCGCCCCGAGGAGCCCAACCGGCGGGCCGACGCCTTGCGGCGCGCGGCTGCCCTGCGGGCTCGTCAGTCCGAGACTGTGGACGCAGCCGTGCTCGTCCGCGAAGGCCGCGACGAGCTGGAACGGCGCACCTTCTAGCGGTGCAGGTCGTCCTCGACGCCAGCCTCCTGGTTGCGCTCGTCCTGCGCGAGCCCCACGCCGAGCGCATCGAGAGCCTGATCCGTCGCTGGGACGCGGAGGGCGCGGTGCTCAACGCACCGCTCCTCATCCACTACGAGGTCGCCAGCGCCCTCACCCGTCACCGCGCGACCGGCGGGTTCTCCGCCGAGGACGCCGCCGAGGCACTGGCGGTCATCGACGACCTCGGCATCGTGTTCCATACCCCGTCCGATCTGGCGCGGACGATCGAGTTGGCCGTCGATCTGCAGCGCCACTCCGCATACGACGCCGCCTACCTGGCGTTGGCCGAGAGAATCGACGGCGAGGTCTGGACGCTGGATGGACCGCTCGCGCGGAACGCCGCTGATCGGTATCGAGTCACGCTGATCGACTGAGTCGCCAAGGGCGCGACGAAAGCGCTGAGCCGTCAAGAAGGCTCCCCCACGTACGGATCGGTGACCATGGGCTGAGGTTCACGCGAGCGGCCCTCGACTCTGGGTCGGCGAGAACTCCTACGGGACTCGCCGCCGCAGATAGACCACGATGCGGCGGCGAAGAGCTTCGCGGCCCTCAACTCGCCGCCGGTACCGCCGGAGGGTGCGACTCCGCGACCCCGAAGGCTTCGGAGACTCGCATCGCCGCGTCCTCCCGATCCACGAACGCGAGATACCGTCGCGTGGTCGCCGGGTCCGCGTGACCCATCCACTCCATGACCTCGCGCGAGTCCGCGTGGCGGATCACGGTGCTGCCGAACGTGTGGCGGAGGTTGTGAAAGCCGAAGTCCTCGCGCAGGCCGGCGGTGCGAAGCGCGGCCCGGTAACGCTGCTTCAAGGACTTGTAGCCGAGGTGCTGGCCGCGCTCGGTGCAGAAGACGAGATCGTCGTCGGTCGTGAAGTGGTCGCGCTGACCCAGGCGGGCCAGTCGCCTCGCCACGTCCTCGGCCATCGGGACCGCCCGCTCGCGCCCGCCCTTCGGGGTCGTCGTCTCCCCGTAGGTCCAGTTCTCGCGGACGTGAATCGTCCGGCGGGTGAAGTCGACGTCGCGCCAACGCAGCGCCAGCAGCTCGCCGATCCGCAGCCCGGCGAACGCGGCGGTCTGAAACAACGCCGCGTCCTGCTCGGAGCCTGCCGCCCGAACCAGGGCCAGCACCTCGTCCGGGCGCAGCACCTCGATCGTGGCGGGCCGACGCATCCTCGGCCGCTCCACCGCATCGGCCGAGTTGCGAGGCAGGCCGTAGACCTTCATCGCGCGCTTGAAGATCGAGCCAACGCAGACGAGGTACTTCTGCCGCGTCCGGTTCGAGCCGGGATAGGAGGTGACCCAAAGCTCGATCTCCTCCGAGCTGATCGACTCGATCGACTTGGTCCCGAAGTGGCGGTCGAGGACCACGACCATCGCCCGATAGTCGGTCATCGTGGACAGCTTGCAGTCGCGGACGTTCTCGCAGTAGGCCAGCCACTCGGCGGACGCCTCGGCAAACGTCTTGCCGGTTCGGACCGAGCCGGGCAAGGTTCGCTCGCGCGCTTCGGCGAGGATGCGATCGAGCTGGGCCTGCGCCGAGGCTTTCGTGAAGTGACCCTCGGGCGCCGCCGTCTTGGCGGTCCAATGCGGTCCGATCCGCTTCTTGATCTGGCGGCCGTCGGCCAGTCTCACCTTCGCGTACCAGACCGCCCCTCGTTTGCCTTTCCGTTTGAAGACGTGACCGGAGATCGGGCGCGGGGCAGGCTCTTTATGGCCCGATTCTAGCTCAAGTTCGGGACCAATTGGGTACCGATTTCTGGTTTCGTGCGATTTCGTACTTTTATATTTCGCTTATTAGAGCCGAAATCTGAGCGCCCCCGGCAGAACACAATGCGAACCCGCGGGCCCGAGTAACCGCCGGCGCAGTGAGCTTGACGCTCCGCTCAACTCGCCGAGGCAGGCTTTGATTAACCGTATCTGCTCTGGCATGTCGATCCGCCATTCTTCGGCCCTACGGGGACGAAGACGGCGGATCGACGGCAGATGACGCTAACAGTAAACGGCTTGGTCCAGGAACACCTGCGTCGGTTTGTCGTTCCAGGTCACACTGAAGTTACCCGCACCGCCCGGGGGGAAGCATCGAACTCCGGGTGATCCGCTCACACGCGAGGAGTTGTTTCTGTGGTTGTAAAAGGAAGACGCCCCAAAGCCCGCAGGAATACTCTGCCAGAAGCCTGAATCGTGCCACTGGAGCTCCCTACCGCTGAAATTGCTGTTTTCCCAGAGACAAAACCACTGTTCTCCGCATTCACCTATCGAGTCTGGCGAGGCGGGTTCAAAGAGTCGCATTCCATCAGAGTAGGTGGTCCACTTGCCTTCCGGCGACACCGTCGTACTGACCACCGTCGGCATTATCGCGGCCGTCAAAGGCGGTGGCGGCGGGACTTCGGCCGCCGCCGCTACTCCGGAAAAGGCAGCGAAGGCGAGACTTGATATGAGAAACAG
Source organism: Solirubrobacterales bacterium (assembly GCA_040900615.1). Lineage (GTDB taxonomy): Bacteria > Actinomycetota > Thermoleophilia > Solirubrobacterales > 70-9 > VAYN01. The sequence goes on from JBBDYP010000069.1 coordinate 3,002, forward strand.
TCGAACTAACTTCATCTGAGTCTTCCTTTGGGTGTGCTGGTCTATGGCCGGGTCGGTGTCAACCGACCCGCCACCTTTTGCGTTGCTGAGGTGTTTTCCGAAAGGGAGGGCACCTCGGTCTCCTCCGGCGCCGGGACCTACTGGGGGACCGTCGCCGCCTCGATCCGGGTACGAGTCGACATCCGGCAAAACAACACGCTCAAGCCGTTTGCCGCACCCCTGCCCGTGACCGGATCGACTTTCCAATCTGTGTATCACGACGACTGAGCATTCGAAACGGCTACCGCAAGGTCATGTCGGCGCGTCCTTGCCAATATTGTGCGAAAGTGGCCGCAGACCGCTTGGGATCCAATAGTTGCAGCGGCGCAGTAGTTGCACTGCAATTACTGCGCGGCGGCCGGATGAGCTAGCGCGAGGGTCCGTAGCGGTGATAGATGCCGGGAGCGAAGCGCGTCGACCACAGCCCGTCCGAGAGCACGCTCCCCGGCCACACGGACGCCGTCCCGACGATGGTCGATGACGGTCGCCATCCATTCCGTGATCGTCCCTCGCGCCCAGCTATCTCCGGGCCGGGATGGGCGCCCCGATCCGCTCGCCACCACCCGACCCTCGCGCACCTCGGCCCAGGCCATGGCGGCGCTGGACTCCTGACCGGGGTCGGCCATGATGGCGAACTCGCAGATCCCCTCCAGGTCGGCGGGCAGCTCCAACAGAGGCAGGTGCGCCCGGAGCCCGTCGACGACATCGTCGACCGCGATCGGGGTCGCCACCGAGGCCATGTTCCGGCGTTCGAATCGCGCGCTCGCTCCCAGTTCGGCGACGGCGTGGCGCCCGCGGTCGGTGACCTCGTAGCTCTCGCTCTCGTGACCCTGCGGGCGCTCCGAAAGGAGGAAGCCGGCCCGGCTGTTGTTCCTCAGCAGTCGGCCGACCTGATGGGCGGTGACGCCGGGTCGCGCCAGATGCACGCTCATCTCGATTTGGGGGAGCCTGAGCGGGCCATCGAGGAGTGCCTGCGTCAGGCCGGCCGCCCATGCTTCTCCGAATCCGATCGGCGCCCGCCAGTCGGTTCGGCGCATCGCCGGGAGCAGTGCGAGCCACCCGTCGATCAGCTCGCAGAGCTCGGCGCCCGTGGGGCCGAGACTGTAGAAGACTTGGCGCGGGGGGGGGGGGCGGCGGGCCGGGGACGGCCCGCCGCGTGATCGCCTTGACCGCAAGCAACTCGGGCGCATGGCGATGGAAGGTGCTGACGTCGACCCCGCACCCGCCACCGATCTGGCTGGGGCGGCGGCTCCGCCGCCCCAGCTCGGCCAACACCTCGCGGACCACCGGATAACCGATCAGGCGCAGCACTTCCGCGCCGGGTCCGCGCAGCTCGGGCCGCGCCGTGCCCTGGGGAGGCTCAGGGTTCCTGGCTCCCCGACGACCCATGGCCGCTCCCTTCGATCCCCGGCGGCGGCGCTTCAGGCGATTCATCGACCAGTGGGTAGTCGATCGGTTCCCGGCCGATCTCCTTGCCGCCTGCGTCGCGGGCGATCACTTCGACCGCCCCGCGGCCCGGTTCCGCGAGCAGGACGAAGCCCCCTTCGACCCCGGAGACCCGGAGGGGCGGCCCCGATTCGTAGGTGAGTTCGACACTGCCCACCGATCGGGTCGCGATCCCGAACAGTGGGACATGGCCCTGGGCGTCGGCGTGAGGCCGCGCGCCCGGATCGAGGAGATGCAACGGGGCGTCACCGAGTTCCGCCGCGCTTGGATAGCCGAGGCCGACACCGATGCCACCGAAGAGGAAACTCAGGCTGCCGGAGGAGCTGATGTAGGAATAGAGCTCGTAGCCGCCGGCTTCGGCGATCACCCGCGGTTCCTTGCTGTCGTGGAGATATTCCATATATTCGGGCAGCTTTTCGCTGGCCTCGAGCGGCTTTCCGGGGGCCTCGGCGGAGTCGCCGCCGAGCCAGCCGGAGAAGACGCCGCCGACGCTTTCCCCCGTTCCTTCGATCGCCGCGCGGGTGACCGGCACCGAGTAGAGGGCCGCGCCGAGAAGTGCCAGCGCCGCGAGCGCCTGCAGGGCGAGCTTCGGAGCGCCCCGGCGCGGACGCGCTGCGCCGGGGCGCCGGTCATGGCGCCGGCCGCGGCCTGCGTCGTCGGCCCGCGCGCGGGCCACAGAGGAGGGATGCCTCTCGGACGCGAGGATCCTGGCGAGCATGTCCTCGGCGGTCGAGTCCCACAGTCGGTCCGGCCGCTCGGCGTGGTCGAGCGGGTCGAGGGTCCGCACTTCGTCTATCACCATGTCTTCGCTCCTCTCGTTCATCTGGTCCCCGCGGCACCGTGCCGGGCATGAGCCCTTGGTCGTATGTCCTCACCTGATGAATGCCCGTTGGCAGCAAGCTCTTTCGAGAGTCGCCGGCGGGCGCGGTGCAGTCGTAGCGAGAAGGTGGCCGCCGAGCAGCCGAGGACCTGCGCCCCCTCACGCGGTGCGAGCCCCTCCCACGCGACCAGCGTGAGGATCTCGCGATCGCGGTCGGGGAGGGCGGCAAAGGCCGCGGCGAGGGACTCCCTCCGGGCCAGGCGCTCGGCGACCGGGGTCTCGGGGTCGGCGACCTCCACCCCCTCCAGGGAGGAGACGGTCAGGTGTGCGGCACGGCGACGCTCGGAGCGGTGGCGGTGCCCCAGCACCTTCCGGGCGGTGCCCAACAGCCACGGCAACGGCTCGAGCGGGACCGCCTCGAGGCGGCGCCAGGCGATCAGGAAGGTCTCCGACACGATTTCCTCGGCCACCTCGCGACCCTCGGTCCGTCGCAGGACGTAGGCGAGGACGCGGGGGTAGCAGGAGCGGAAGATCGCCTCGAAGCGAGCGGCGGCCAGCGCGTCCTGCAGGATCGATCCGTCGTCGGTCACTATCAGCTGTAGTGCCCGCCGGGCGGTGGTTATTTCACGCGGCGACATGGCGACGGCGAGTCGGGTCGAGGACCACGAGCGCTCTGGCAGGGGTCGGGCAGGCAAGACGTCCAGCACGCCTGAGCAGGATGGCGAGCCCCGGCAGCCGAGGGGAATCGGAGCGTGATGAACCGTCGGTTCCAATAAAGGCCGAAGTCGAGATCCATCTCCTCTGAATAGGGCCGGTTGCCAGGATCGCCCCGGTAGGTGATTTTGACCCGATACAGATCAGGAAGCTTCTCCTTGAAGCGAGCAGGTCCGAAGTCGAGAAGCGTGCGGAACTCCTTGCCGGGGGGCAGCGTTGCAATGCCGTGCTGGAAAGCCTTGAGCTCATAGATGTCCGTGTGCCTCTGAGGTCGCCATCGGAGGGTCAAACTCGAAGGTCACGTCCCGGGCCATCGTTGAGCCAATGTTCGTGACGACGAGATCGAAGAAGCCCTGCCGAGAGCTTCCAAGGTCAACCAACGAACGGCCGCGTCTGCGCGTCCCGAAGATCCTTCGCATGGGCAAGCTGCCGCCACCCGAGGACGGCTGCCAAGCTGAGGTAGAGGAGCTGCCCACCTATAAAGACGGTCTGGAGAACATCGGTCGTATTCGTCGTATCAGGCACGATCCGATGCTCTCACTGTTGCCGGTCAGATCCTTCCGAAGGCCCGACGGCCTGACCCGATGGGTTGCGATCCTGACCCACAGGGATGAGCGGAATCTCGCTTGACCCCGGAAACCAAGTACATCCCCGCGCATCCCCGGGTATGCGACTTGACTTCCTCCGAACGTCGAGCTAGTCGTCGGCGCATGCGCTTCTTTCACGCATCAATAGCGACAACAGGGCAACCGAAGACTCGGCGGGGTCTCCGCTGCCTCGGAGCCTCCGACCTTGCCAGCCGCCCAGACCCTGACTGGCAAGGTGTGACTGCGCCGTTCTCGCTTGACGACGCGAGGTTCCGAACCTTCGCCCGCGCCCGACTCTCTCCCCACTCCGCTCGCGGTCATATAGCGCTGGGTATATCTCGCTCTGGTGCCAATCGCCGCACCCCGGCTCGCGTCCCTCGCGCTCGGCGCCTTCGGCTTCGCCCTCGCGCCGGCTATCCCGCGCTCGCTCACACCCTCGGCTGCTCCGATCACACTAGGCGCGACCGCGATTCCCTCCGCGCTGGGAACGCAGCGGCCTCTCTCCTCCGCGCTGGAGGCAGCGGCTCGGCGCCGTACCGGCGCGCACGGCCGGCCGCCATCGAAGACGGCGGTGACGTAGCGGGAGGGCTGCGATCGGCGACAGCGGGCGCGTCCGCGCGACAGGAGGCTGCTTGACGACCCGCCAGACTTCAAGTGCTGGCGCGCGCCGCACTCGTTCTCGTTCTCAGACGAAGGTCCCGGCGCTCTCCGATCTCGATCTCCGCATCCTCGGTCTCCTAACCAACCACCGGGTGCTGACCCAGAACCAGCTCGCCGCGATCAACCCCGAGACGCCGGCGAGAACTCTGCGCTACCGCTGCGCGCGCCTCGCCCGCCTCGGCCTCGCCGGCCGCACCCGCCCCTACCGTGAACGAGGCTCGGCACCGCACCACCTCTGGCCGACCCGCAAGGGCGAGGCGCTCGCCTGCGGCGGGCCGCCGCCGCGCGGCGGCGAGCGACGTGAGCCGAACCCGCTCTTCCTTGCCCATGCGGCTGGGCTGAGCGAGATCTACGTCGCGCTGGCGACGACGCTCCCCGCCGAGGTCACGCTCGCCCGCTTCGAGCGCGAGGCCGATGCGCGCGAGCCGTTCGAGACCTTGCGGCGCGATAAGCGCGCCGTCGCCCCCGACGTCTTCATCGAGATCTCCGACCTTGACGACCGCGCCCTGCTCGCCTTCATCGAGTTGGACATGGGCACCATGTCCCACCGCCGCCTCAGGCAGAAGGCGGCAGGCTACGCGGAGTACGCGAAGGCCGCCGCTTGGCGCGAGAACCACCGCCTCTGCCCGGCGCTGCTCTTTCTCACCACGACCGAGCAGCGCGCCCGCTCCTTCCTCTCCGCGATGCAAAAGGAGCTGGAGCGCGACACGCTGCTGCTGACCTGCGCCAGTGACCTGGCGCAGACGATCGAGCGCTGCGCGACCGAGCGGCGCTGGCTGCTCGGCCCCGAGGACGAAGAAGCGGTCGACCTCCTGGCGGCGCTGCGCGAGGCACGGCGTCCCTTCGACGAAGCGCGAGAGCGCCGCGCGGCCAGGCGCCGCGAGGAAGACGACGAGCGCGAGCTGCTCCGCACAGACCCGGAGGCGCTGCGCGACCATCTGCGCCGCTGGCGCCACCGCGACTGGGGCATGAGACGCCTCGGCGAGCCTGCCGCCACGGCGCTTGTGCTCACGCTCGACTCCGAGGACGAGCTGGCAGATCCGCAGCGCCGGGCGCTCTTGGCGCTCGGCGGGATATTCGCCGACCCGCTCGACCTTCAGCTCGCCGACCGCGAGCTGAGCGCCGGAGAGCGCCGCGCCTTTGACGGCCTCATCGATCAGTGCCGCGCCGAGCAGCTCGACTGGATCGGCGACCTCGCCGAACAGTTCGGCGAAGGCCCGGCCCTGCGCAAGGCACGAAGGAAGCTCGAAGCAGTGGAGCTGCTGCTCGACAAGGCCGATGTCTCACAGCTCAAGCTCGGGGCCGCCGATGATGAGCGCTCGCGCGGCGAGCAGGAACGCCTCCATCGTGCCTACCTGGAGCTGCGCGAGGAAGAGGCGCACCGACTGGCCAAGGCCCAGGGCATCGCCGGCCGCCTGCGCAACGGGCCGGAGACGTTCCTGGCGGAGGTCGACCGCCGCTCGCTTCGGCTCTGCCCGAGCTGCGAGGAGATCGCCTATCCCGATCCCCAGCGGGCGCGATACGAACGCGCTCGCCCCGACGTTGCCTTCAGCTGTCACTTCTGCGGCGGTTCGACGCTGGCCAAGCTTGACGAAGACGGGAGCCGCCCCTGGTCGCGGTCGCGCAACGCCCAACGAAGGAGCGAAGTGAGGAGGGCCCCGATCGCCTCGGGGTCCGCCCGGCGAAGCTGATCCGCCGCTCTGGTGAGCAGGCGACCGAGCTGCGTGGGGCGCTTCGCGTCCTCTACCGCGACTACCTGGCGAGCGGCGGACTTGACTGCTTGCGCGCGTCGAGGTGTCGTGGACGTACGCAGAAGCCAGGCAAGCAAGGGAGCCCACGATGAGGATCGCCACGTACACCCGGATCTCGACCGACGAGGAGACCCAGCCTTACTCGCTGGAGGCGCAGGCGACCCGGCTTGACGCCTACGTCGAAAGCCAAGAGGACTGGCAGATCGTGCGGCGCTTCACCGACCAGGCATCGGGAGCGATCCTGGAGCGAGACGGGTTGGAACGGGCGCTGCGCGAGGCCGAGGCCGGGCGCTTCGATCTCCTCCTCGTCTACCGGGTCGATCGTCTCTCGCGCTCGGTGCGCGGGCTGGCGCAGATCCTAGCTCGCCTCGATGAGGCCAAAGTCTCCTTCCGCTCGGCGACCGAGCCCTTCGACACCACCTCCTCGGCGGGACGGATGATGGTCCAGCTCCTCGGCGTCTTCGCCGAGTTCGAGCGCTCCTCGATCGTCGAGCGCACGATCGCCGGCATGGAGAGAAAGGCGGCACGGGGCGAGTGGACGGGCGGCTCGGTGCCCTTCGGCTATCGCCTGGACTCCGAGCGGCGCTTTCTCGTCCCCGAGCCGTCCGAGGCCGCAGTCGTGCCGCAGATCTTCCGCCGCTACGCCGAGCGCCTTGAGGGCTCCTCGGCGCTCGCGGCCTGGCTTACCGAGCGCGGCCTTCGCACCCGCAACGGCAAGCCGTTCAACGTCCCCGCAGTGCTCAGCATCCTGCGAAACCGCGCCTACGTCGGCGAGATCTTCTTTCGCGGCGCCCACTACTCCGCTCCGCACGAGCCGCTGGTCGACGCCGATCTCTTCAAGCGCGCCCAGGAGGTGTTGGGTGAGCGCAGCGAGGACATCTCGCTGCGGAGATCGAACCGCAGCGACTACCTGCTCACCGGATTGATCAAGTGCGCGCGCTGCGGCAAGCGCTACGTCGGCGCCTCGGCCAAAGGCAACGGCGGGCGCTACCGCTACTACGTCTGCTTCTCCCGCCAGCGCTACGGCAAGGACGCCTGCAATGGTGACCGGCTCCCAGCGGATGAGTTAGAGGACGCGATCCTGGGTCAGCTCCTCTCCGTACTCGAACGCGAGCCACTAGTCTGCGAAGCGATCTCATCGGCCTTCGAGGAACTGGAGGCCGAGCAGCCCCAGCGCGAGGAGGAGATCGCCCGGATCGACGCCGAGGCGAAGCGAACCGGCGAAGCGCTCGACCGCTACTTCCGCGCCTTCGAGGAGGGCGCGATGCCCGAGTCGGCCTGCGCGACGCGAATCGATGAGCTGAGCGGCAAGCTGCGCGGGCTCAAGGCCCGGCGCGAGGAGCTGGGCGCCGAGGAACCGGAGGAGCGCGAGCCGCTGAGCGACGAGGACGTGGCGCTGCTGGTCGCCCACGTACGCGAGGTGATCGAGGGCGGCGACCCGCCGACCCGCAAGGCGCTGCTGCAATCGCTGGTAGAGGAGATCCGGGTGGTCAGCCGCGCGGAGATCTACCCGTCCTTCTCTTTGCCCGCGGTTCGACCACCGTCAGGTTCAGTGCCCCCGGCGGGATTCGAACCCGCGACGCGCGGCTTAAAAGGCCTCCATCCCCCCAGGGCGAGGAAGTCGTCGAGCAGATCGCGAGCGCGGCTGAGCTCGCCATCGAGCACATGGGTGTAGTGGCGTTGGGTGATGGCTTTCGTGAATGTGGTCCCTCGGCAGCTTTGAATGCCTTGGCCTGCGCCGAGCCTGCGCACGGGAGGGTCCCGGCGAGGTCGGCGAAAAGGCGCCAACGCTTGACTCCCCGCAGCCACTGCATCGCTAGAAGGCCTTTCGTGGTGGGTTCCACTTGCGCCCCCTCCCATGACGTCAGGGTGGCCTCCCTTGTCCCTGCGACCGCCTTCGCCTAAAGGTTCTCCGGTAGATTGCGCGGCTCGTACTCGCGGTGTCGCAGGTTCCCGTCTGGACCTCGCCACCTGAGATTGAGGCGCTTCACTTGCGTGGACGGGGGACCACTTTGAAGCTCGGAAAGCCGCTCTCATTGCTGCTGGCGCTCTTGGCGCTGGCTTTGACCACTTTACGGGTGGACGCCGCAGAGGCGATCATCACCGAGTTCAACAGCGGGCTCACTCCCGGCAGCAAACCAATGGGCTTGGTAGCCGGCCCGGACGGGAACGTCTGGTTCACCCACTACGGCAATGAAGGAGTGGGCCCAGCGGTTGGCCGCATCACCCCCGCCGGCGTCATCACGGAGTTCCGAGAGGGCCTTGGCGGGGGCTATCCGCAGTCACTCGTCGTCGGGCCCGACGGAAATCTGTGGTTCGGCATCGGCGGAAGCAAAACCTCGAGTCCGGCGATCGGGAAGATCACCCCACAGGGAGAGATAACCCGCGTCGCCACGCTCACTTCGAAAACCGATCCCGAAGAACTGACCGTGGGCCCGGGGGGCAGGATTTGGTACGTCTCCAACAGCGGCTCGAGGCCGGGCCTGGGCTACGTTAAACCAGGCGGAGTGATCCTTCAGATCCACCTCCCCACCTGGCCCGGCGACATCGTCGCTGGGCCGGACGGGAATATGTGGTTCACCTACGGGGAAGGCTCAGTGGCGGCGATCGCGAGGATCGACAGCCCGGAGGACCCCGGCGATACCACGATCACCTACTTTCGGAACGGCCTGCACGAGGAAAGCGACCCGCGCGAGATCGCCCTCGGCCCCGACGGCAACCTCTGGTTCACCGACCCCTGGATCGACGCGATCGGCAAGGTGACGCCGGACGGCAGCATCACCCAGTTCGACGCCCCAAACCTTCGAGGTTCCCTCGTCCCCGGGCCCGATGGCAACATCTGGTCGACCGGTTGGGGGCTCAACCGGATCGCACCCAGCGGCGAGGTCGACTGGTTTGAAACGCCCGGCAACGGCGAAAGCCGCTACCCAGAAGACCTCGCGTTCGGTCCGGGCAACAACCTCTGGTTTACCTCCTCCCGCTTCGAAGACCCGGGCAACGGCGCGGTGGGCAGGGTGACGCCACTCGGGAAGGTCGACGAATACAACGTCGGAATTAATCCCGGCTCATGGCCCCGCGAGATCGTCCTCGGCGCGGACGGAAACTTCTGGTTCGCCGACTGGGGGGAGACGAGCGCAATCGGCCGCGTCACCCCTGAGGGCAATCGCTATGTGCCGCCGTGGTACGTCGAGCCGGAAGCGCCACCGAGCACGTCGCCGCCCCCACCTTTCCCGGGGATTCCGCAGGTAGGCCTCGCCAGCAAGCGCATCGCGGTAAGCCGCACCGGGATCGCGAAGGTAAAGCTCAACTGTCTTGGATCTCTGACCTGCACCGGGATCCTCAGGGCGGTCGCCAAGAAGCGCTCCTGGAGAGCCGACCGTCTCCTCGGCGCGGCGCCGTTTTCGATCGCGGGCGGCTCCTCCGCGGTGCTGACCTTGCGCATCAACCGAGCCGGTCGCGCGCTGCTGCGCGAGGCCGGCGGCCGCCGTCAGACCCGGCTCACAGTCCTCCCCAAGGGACCTCTGGCGATTCCGAACTTCTGGGTGGAGCTAATCGCGCGCTCCTGACTGGACCCCGCCCGACAAATGCCCCCGGCTGGATTCGAACCAGCGACCGTCGGATTAGAAGTTCTGCCGGAACGGGTCCGAGCGGGCGAGTCTGGCCCACCGACTCCGATCCCGTCCAAGGAGTTCCGCTGAGTTCAGTGGAGTCGGGGACCAATTTCGAGACCAAGTTCTCCACGGCCTGAGATGGCCGCGGGACCCTCCCTCAGGACCGTGCGATTGCGGCGTCCGAAGTTCGAGCGTCGTGGAATGCGATGACGACAACCCGATCTCCGGACTCGATGTACATGTAGACGACGATCAGCCAACCCCATGGCCCGATCAGAGCGCGGCAGTCTCGCCAAACGCCTGAGAGCTGCTTGCCAGCCCGAGGGAACTCCTCCAACGTGAGCAGCGAGCGCGAGACACGCTCCCGGGTGTCGGTCGGGAGCTGGCGGCTCTCGATCAGCTCGCGAAGCTCATCACGCGCCTGGCGCGTGACCTCGATAGCCGGCATCGACTAGAGCTCGGAGAGCGGCACGGTTTCGCCGCGCCGGGCCTGCTCGATCGACTCCTGCGCCCGCTCCCATGCTCCGGGAATCCCGTCAAGGATTCCGGTGATGCGCGACGCATCCGGATCGGCTTCATCGAGCGCGCTGGAGAGAAGCGACCGCGCCAGAGTGCCCTCCTGCACGTGCGTCCGCTCCGCCAGACTCGCCAGCTTTCGCGCGTAGTCTGGCTCCAGGGTCACGTTGATCCGGCGGTTCCTCTCAGCCATGTCCCGGAGGATACACGCGAGGGCACGCGGCGTACACCCCCGGCAAGGTTCGGTACATTACGCACTTAGTGCGGAACGGCGAGGTATCTACCAACGTCGGGAGTGGGGAGCGGGGATGCAGCAGCAGGGCAAAGGTGTATTCGTAGGTCGGACTTCGTCCTGCGGGACCCTGGCAAGGCGGTTCTCGCCACGGTTGGCGAGCGTCCTGACGCTGATCGGAGCGATTGGACTTCTCGCTCCCTTTGCGGCGTTTGCCTCAAGCGGATGGTCAGCCCCAACGAATATCGAGGAAGGGTTTCATCCATCCTCGGTTTCGTGCCCCACGACGTCTTTCTGCGCTTCGGTCGACGTAAACGGACGTGCGGTGACCTACGACGGCACCTCCTGGAGCGTCCCGAGCGATGTCGACCTTGGCCACGAACTCACGTCGGTCTCCTGCCCTTCAGCATCTTTCTGCGTCGCGGTCAACGAAGTGGGCAAGGCTTTCGTCTATGACGGCAGCACTTGGAGCGCGCCTGTCGATATGGACGGCACGGAAGCGCTCACCTCGGTGTCCTGCTCCTCGCCGTCCTTTTGCGTCGCGGTGGATTGGGAAGGCAACGCAGTGACTTACGATGGCAGTTCCTGGAAGGCTCCGGATGGTGTCGACATTGGTCACGAACTCACCTCGGTGTCCTGCCCCTCGCCTTCCTTCTGCATGGCCGTCGATTGGGATGGACGCGCGCTGACCTACGACGGCAGCGCCTGGAGCGCTCCTACCCTCGTTGACGCCACGTACGGACTTGCTTCCGTTTCCTGTCCCTCGGCGTCTTTCTGCGCCGTGGTCGAGGAGCGTGGGTATGCCCGCACCTTTGGCGGCGGCTCATGGAGCGGACGGACGGAACTCAACCCCGACCGTGAATCCATCTCAATTGGTCGTGAATCCCCTGCAATTTCCTGTCAATCGGCGTCCTTCTGCACTGCGGTTGACGAAGAAGGAAATGCAGTCACCTACAACGGCGCGGTCTGGAGCGCACCCGTGTGGGTGGCCTACTCGAAGGACCTCACTTCAGTGTCCTGTCCCTCGGTGTCCTTCTGCGTCGCGGTAGCCGAAATCGGCTATGCCTACACATACGACGGCGACTCTTGGAGCTGGAAAGGCATCGACGGCTTCAACGACATCGATGGGAACAATGAACTCAGAGCAGTGTCCTGCTCGTCTGCGTCGTTCTGTGCCGCGGTGGACGGAGTCGGCAACGCCTTCACCTACAATGGCAGCGCCTGGAGCAACCCTCGCGGGATTAGCTTCTCATGGCCTCCTGTCTCAGTGTCCTGCTCGTCGGCCTCCTTCTGCATTGCAGTGGGCAAAAGAGGGGGGGGAGTACTGAGTTACGACGGCAGTTCCTGGAGCGGTCCCGTTTCGGTAGGTGGCAACCTCTATGCCGTGTCGTGTCCATCAGCGTCGTTTTGCGTGGCGACGGGCGATGGGCGCGTCGAGACCTACGACGGGAGCACCTGGAGCTGGTCGGACTTCATCGACACGGCACCGGCTGGTGAAGGCAGCTTCTACGCCTACGCTCTTACGTCGGCTTCCTGCCCTTCGACTTCCTTTTGCGCGACGGTGGACGGTTGGGGCAAAGCGCTTACCTACGATGGAACTTCGTGGAGCGCGCCAGTCAACATCGACGGCGACACGCGGCTTACTTCGGTCTCCTGCTCCGCGGCGTCGTTCTGCGCGGCGGTGGACAAAGAAGGCAATGCTTTCACCTACGATGGCATCTCCTGGAGTGCGCCCGCTAGCATCGACGCCGGCCACGAACTGACCGCGGTCTCTTGCCCCTCGGCTGCCTTCTGCGTTGCCGTCGATCGAGCTGGTCGAGCACTGACCTACGACGGCAGCTCCTGGAGCGCGCCGTCGACCATAGATCCGGGCCAAGAGCTCTCGTCTGTTTCGTGTCCATCGTCGTCCTTCTGCGTCGCCGTCGACTACAGCGGGAACGTGCTGACCTATAGAGGTGACTCGCCAGCGCCGTCTCCGAGCGGCTCATCCCCGCCCGCGTTGGACGTAACGAAGCCACCAGGGGAGGATCTGACCGCCGTGCGCGTTGGCCACATCAGAGTCGCGGGCCTGACGGCGACGGTCCCGCTCAAATGCAGGGGCCCAAGCGGCTCCGTTTGCAGGATCGCCCTGTCCATGCGCGCCACCAAGAGGCCGAGGCGAGGCAAGCTCGCCTCGCACCACCGTAGGAGGAGGCGCAAGACCAAGACCTTCAAGCGAACCGTCGTCGTCGGCAAGAAGTCGGTGCGGCTCAATGCTGGACGCCACAGGCTCGTGCGCATCGGCCTGAATGCGGCGGGCAGACACCTCCTCAAGGCCCACCGAAAACTCTCGGCAAAGATCAGGATGACCCAGGCCATTCACAGCGGCATAGCTGTCATTGCCAGCCAGCGGGTCACCTTCAGGGCGCAGAAGCACACGAGGAGAAAGGCCACCACAAGGACCTTCCGTCAGCCGACATCGCATGCTGCCCATCCGTACCTTCGGGGCTCGGCCCACGGCTGGCAGCTTCCGGCCGTTTCTCGGGACGGGGGAGGTAAACCGATGCACGTGCTCCCTTCGCGAGGTAATCGAAAGCGACGATCCGCCGACCCGCAAGGCGCTGCTGCAATCGATGGTCGATGAGAGCAGGGTCGTCAGCCGCGCGGAGATCTACCCGTCTTTCTTCTCTTTGCCGTCCGTTCGACCACCATCAAGATCAGCGCCCCCGGCAGGATTCGAACCTGCGACCCGCTGCTTAGAAGGCAGCCGCTCTGTCCACTGAGCTACGGGGGCTCGGCTCCAAGATTATGGCCCCGCATGCCGAATGAGCCCGGCTGATCGCGTACCATCGCTCCGTGGCGACCGCGGGGGTTGCAGGGAGAGAGATTCACTACGAGCGCGCCGGGAGCGGCGAGCCGCTGCTGCTGATCCAGGGGATGAGCGGGACCCACCTCGCCTGGGGCCGGCCCTTCAGCTCGCTGCTCGAGGCGAGCTTCGACTGCGTCGCCTTCGACAACCGCGGCATCGGGCTCTCGGGCCCGGTGACGGAGCAGTTCACGATCGCCGAGATGGCAGACGACACGGTCGGTCTGCTCGACGCGTTGGAGATCGAGAGCGCCCACGTGCTCGGCATCTCGATGGGCGGGATGATCGCCCAGGAGCTTGCCCTCGCCCACCCCGATCGCCTCCGCTCACTCACCCTCGGCTGCACCTACTGCGGCGGGACCGGGTCGCAGCTGATGGACCCGGCCGACTTCCAGGGCCTGGCCGAAGCGATGGCCTCCGAAGACCGCGACCGGGTGTACCGGGCGATGTGGGAGCTGAACCTCTCCCCCGCCTTCCGCGAGGACGAGGGCCGCTACGCCGAGTTCGCCGAGATGGCAGCGGCGCTGCCGGTGGCCCGCGAGACGATCGAGTTCCAGCTGCGGGCCATCGTCGCCCACGACACCAGCTCCAGGCTTCCCGGCCTGACGATCCCGACGCTCGCCATCCACGGCAGCGAGGATCGCGTCCTCCCCTTCCCCAACGGGCCGCTGATCGCCTCGCTCATTCCCGGGGCGCGGCTGGAGCCCCTCGACGGCGTCGGACACCTCTTCTGGTGGGAGCAGCCCGAGCGCTCGGCCGAGCTGATCCGGGGCCACGCGCTCGCCTCCGCCGCGGACGGCGGCGCGGCGCCTCAGCCCTGACCGAGGCCCTCGCAGCCGTTCGGGTCGAGCTTGCCGGTGACCTTGTAGACGTAGTCGGGCTCGGGCACGATGCTGGGCTCCTCGATCACCAGCTTCAGCGCCGGGTCGGTCTTCACCCAGGCGTAGATCGGATACCAGTATTCGGCCTCGGGCGAGTCCTGCGTGTACTGGCTGAGGATCAGGTAGTCGTAGTGGCCGGCGTTGATCTCGCGGCGGAATTGGCGGCAGGTCGTCGCCAACCGGTAGGTGCCGTCCGGCCCCGGGACGCCGATGTACTGGACGCGGTTGGAGAGGTCGGCGCCGTAGAACCCGAACTGGCCGAAGATGATCTCGCTGGAGCCGGCGATCCCGATCCGCTGGTCGTGCTGCCTGCGGGCGAAGTCGTAGGCCTTCTGCGGACCGCCTTCCTGCAGGAAGAGGGTCGGCTTCGTGTAGTGGTGGTCGGCGTACTGGACCTCCTGGGCGCGCCCGAGGACGACCGCCAGCAGCAGCACCGCGCCGCCGATCAGCGCCACCATTCCGCGGCTGACCTCGCCGCGCACCCGTCCCAGGCCGAGCGCCGCCGGCGCCCAAACCAGCGCCAGGGTGAGGAAGAGCGTGCCGACGATGAAGCCCGGGTACCAGCGCGGCGTCGCCAGCACCGTGATCGCATAGACGGCGACGAGAAAGAGCAGGGTCTGCCAGGCGCGCCGGTCGGGGGCGCGCAGGGGCCTGGCGATCGGCAGCAGCACCATCGCCAGCACCAGCCCCGGCACCAGGTAGCGGGTGTTGGTGAAGAAGCCGGTCGGCGCGCCCTCCTGGCCGGCGGCGGTCAGGGGCGTGAAGATGTAGACGGCGGCGGTCGCCAGGGCGCCGACCGCGATCACGCGGAGGATCTTGTTGCGTGAGCGGAAGGCGATGAAGACCGCGGCGGCGACGGCGACGATCAGGATCAGCGGCCACAGCCCCCCGAAGGCGTTGTCGAGCTGGGGGAAGAACCAGCGGCGGTAGATCGTCGGTTCGGTCAGGTAGTGGGCGACGGCGAAGCGCGGCCGCGGGTCGAGCGGCATCTGGTCCGGCGTCGGCAGGTTCAGCGGCCCGAACTTGGTGATCGGGATCGGGTTGCCGCCGGTCTTGATCGCCGCTCGCAGGTACCAGTAGCCGCCGACCGCGATCATCGGCACCGCCATCACCCAGGCGGTGGTCCAGCGCCGGCCCCTGCCGCTGAAGAGGACGACCCCGACGGTGATCGCCACCACCGGGACGAGGAAGGTGAACTTGACCGAGGCGGCGAGGCCGGCGGCGAGGCCGGCCATCACCAGCGGCCCCTTGTCGAGCAGCGGCGCGTCGCTCTCGGGCGCGTCCTGCACCGCCCCGGCCGATGGCGCACGTCTCTGGTGGCCGTTGATGAGGAACGCCGCGAAGGCGAGCAGGAAGGCGAGTCCCATGATGTCGTTGCGCGCCTCGCCGGGCTGCGTCTCGATCATCACCCCGGAGTCGAGGATGATCGCGCCAGCGACCAGCGTCGCCGGGCCGACCTTGTAGGGGCGGCCGACGCACCACGCCGCCAGCAGGGCTATCGCCAGCCAGAAGAGGTTCTGCAGCGGCGCCAGCCAATCGCTCTTGAAGAGGACGATCGCGGCGCCGTTGACGAGCTCGGTGCTCTGCGGGTAGAACCAGGCCGCCAGCCGCAGCGGGTCGGTGAAGTGGAGGTGGACCGTCGAGTGTTCCTGGGCGATCCGCGCCGCGAAGGGCATGTGGTACCAGGTGGTGTCGCCGCCGAACATCCCCTGGTCGAGGCTGAGCTGGGACGGGAAGGTCCACTCGGCGACCGTGAAGGAGGCGACGGCGACGGCGATCAGCAGCGCGATCGTCTGCACCCTCGGCGCCTTCACTTCCTCGGCGTCGCGCGGCGCTTTGGACCAGCCCAGCCACGCGGCTCCCAGCCCGACGGCGATACAGACGAAGACGATCCAGCCGAAGCGCAGGATGCTCAGCGTTCCCAGCAGCTCCAGCGAGAGCACCAG
Source organism: Solirubrobacterales bacterium (assembly GCA_040900615.1). Taxonomy (GTDB): domain Bacteria; phylum Actinomycetota; class Thermoleophilia; order Solirubrobacterales; family 70-9; genus VAYN01. Next base: position 19,050 of record JBBDYP010000069.1, read on the forward strand.
CAGAGCGACGGCGATGGTTGCGTCGGCGAGCCGCGCCAGCGCCCCCGAGAACTCGGGCGCGATCCAACGGCGCAGCCAGTAGCCGCCGAGGCCGACGGCCGCGACGATGCCGATCACGGCCAGGCAGCCGCCTATGTAGGAACCGAAGGAGGGCGCCACGGGCGCGTGATGCTATTCGCCGCGCCCGGCGGCGGTCAGGACGCGGCAGCGGGGATGCGGCAGGAGACGCCGGTGCCGGCCAGCCCGCAGTAACCGTTGGGGACCTTGTGCAGGTACTGCTGGTGGTAATCCTCGGCGTAGTAGAAGGGTCCGGCGGGCTCGACCTCCGTCGTGGTCGGCTCGTGGCCGGCCGCGCGCAGCGACTCGTCGTAGGCCTCCTTCGCCATCTCGGCCGTCGCCTTCTGGGCGTCGTTCACGAAGTAGATGCCGGACCGGTACTGGGTGCCGACGTCGTTTCCCTGGCGCATCCCCTGGGTCGGGTCGTGCTCCTCGAAGAAGACCTTGAGCAGGTCGGAGTAGGAGATCTTCGCCGGCTCGAAGGCGACCAGCACCGCCTCGGCGTGCCCGGTTTCCCCCGAGCAGACCTCCTCGTAGGTGGGGTTGGGAGTGGTCCCGTTCATGTAACCGACCGCCGTCGTGTAGACGCCGTCGAGCCCCCAGAAGAGGCGCTCCGCCCCCCAGAAGCAGCCGAGCGCGAAGTAGGCGGTCTCGACCCCCTGCGGGAACGGCGGCTTGATCGGCGTGCCGAGCACCGCGTGGGTGTCGGGAACCTCGAAGGCGGGCTCGCTGCGTCCCGGCAGCACCTCCTCCGGCGAGGGCATCCGGGTCTTCTCGGGATTCAGCATCGTCATCAGCTTTCCAAGTCTGTTCATCTGTGTTCCTCCTGCCGTCTACGTTACGGCAGCGACCTAACGAATCTGTGAACTGGGCTCGCCTGTCAGCAGGGCCCCAAGCCCGGCAAGACGCTCGCCCCGGGCACCAGGGTCAACGTCACGCTCGGCCAGGCGCCGAGAGTGACCGGCCTGCCGCCCGCGCGAAAGGGTACGGTCTTCCCATCGGCTGCCTGCTCGTCCTCTTCGCCTTCATCTCGCCACGCCTGGCGCTGTTCGCCCTGTGGCTCTTCACCGACTTGCTCAGCCGCTCCTTCGACAGCTGGTTCGTGCCCCTCCTCGGCTTCTTCCTGCTGCCCTGGACGACGCTGGCCTACGCGGTGATGTGGAGCAGCTCCGACCGCGTCTACGGCTTCGAGTGGTTCATCGTCGGCCTCGCCTTCCTGGCCGACCTGGCCTCCTACGCCAGCCGCGGCCGCTCCGCCCGCGCCTGATCGGCTTTCCTCAAGCCGGCGTCAGGGGCCTACCGTGTAGGCGAATCGGACGTGGCTCTTGGCGACGGCCACGAAGGGCCGTTCGATGACCCTGCCGTCCACCAGGGAAGTGATCTCGACGTTTGTCAGCGCCACGAACTCGACATCGCCGCGATTGAGCAAGTCCGAGAAGCGGCTCTGGTAGCCGGCGGGCGGAAGCGTCACGTCGCCGACGAGGACCTGCCGGTCTGTCTCGAAGGCGGCGCGCTCGACGCGCCGCTCGATCTGGTCGCCCTCGCTCATCATCCCCCCCACTATCGGGCGCAGGCCCAACGAACCCGACTGTACAAATGTCCACAGGAATCGGATCCTGCAAATCCGAGCTTTGACGAGCTGGGCAGCTGCCCTTCGATCCCCGGGAGACAGCACGCCAAGCGCTCGCCAGAGCTCTTGCGTATCGCCCACCACCCACGCCTCCCGCCTCGTTCGCTTCTGCTTCTGTCGGCTGGCCGCGGGCGAGGTGCGTCAAAGCGGGTCCGGGACAGACGTGCTGCGGAAAATCATCGGGGCGCCCGGATTCGAACCGGACCAACGGGATTACGCCGAATCGTTTCCCCTGCTAATCGGTGCTTTCACGTTCTCTGAGATCACCTCAGATTCGCTCAAATTGCTACCTGGATTGCTACCTCGGGCGAAAGCGCGGGCGATCATCTGTCCCTCGTTCACACTCGGCGCGTAGTCGGCGTAGATCTGCGTGGTGGCGAGGTCGCGGTGCCCCATCCACTCCTGCAGGGTCCGCATCGGCACTTCACCAGTCGCCGCCATCCGGGTGCCGAACGTGTGCCGCAGGTCGTGAAAGCGGCGAGAGTCATCGAGGCCGGCGGCCTTCAACGCCTTGCGAAACCGGCGGGTGATGTTGGCCTTCGGCAGCGGCTCCCCCGTCAGCGTGAACGCGAGGTCGTCGTCGCCCTGGAAGCGGGAGCGCTTGAACAGCCGCTCCAGCTCGCCCCCAACCTCGTCGGCCATCGGCACCGAGCGCGTCGAGCGCTTGGACTTCGGCGTCCCGAACTGGCCGCGGACGTAGTTCTGGCGGACCCTGATCCGCGCCGCTGGCCAGTCGATGTCCCGCCAGCGCAGCGCCACAAGCTCGCCCTTACGCAGGCCGGTCATCGCGGCGGTGAGGATCATCGCCCTGTCGATCGCCTGATAGATGCCCTTGGGGACGTTGGCGATGGCGGCGCCGACTTCCTCCAGGCTCAGGAAGCGAATCTCGGTCGACTCGGGCACCGCCGGCAGCTCCAGGCCCTCGCAGGGGTTCTCGGCGGCCCAGCGGCGCTGTGGGGCCTTGGCGAAGTTGAACAGCGCCGAGAGAGTCGCGACCACGTTCCGGATCGTCTTCGGCGAGTGTCCCTTGCCCTCCAGCGTTCCGATCAGGTCGAGCACATCCGCCGGCCGGATCGAGTCCATCGAGCGCTCGCCGAAGAACGGCGCCAGGTGAACTCTCGTCTCCGACTCGATGTTGGCGATGGTCGACGGCTTGCGGCCCCGTCGCTTCGCGTGGGCTACGTAGCGCACGGAGACCTCGGCTACGCTCAGCGCCTCCCCGGCCTGTGGCTTGACCTGAACCTCGCCGATCAGCCGCCGTAGCTCGGCCTCGGCCTGCTTGCGGGTCAGACCCTCGCGGCTCCCCGGAGCCCGTTTCGGCCCGATCCGCCGCTTGACCTGGCGGCCGTTGTGTCGCCAGTGCCCGTACCAGGACTCGTTGCCGGCGGCGTCCTTGCGGACGTACAGGCTGCCGCTGCCATAGCTGCGCTTGGCCATTTCAGTCATCCTCCTTTGGCGGCAGGATTTCGACGGTGTAGACGTGATCGGGATCTTCGGCGGCGAGGATTCGCTCTAGGGTGCGAGCTGCGTTGACGAGATGCTGCGGCGGCTCCCCCGGCCCCTCCTGACCAACGGCGTTGTCCCTGTGCTTCGCCATCAGATCCCCTCCCGCTCGGCGTCGTCGTCAAACCAAGGCCCCCAATGCCCGGCAGCACTCATCGCTTGCACCATCTGCTCTTGCGTGAACGAGCATCGGACCTCGACCTTCCGCGTGCGGTAGAACTCCTCACGGGGGACCGGGGCCGGCGTGGTCGAGGTCACCTTGTACCGGGAGCGGCCCCCTGGCGTCATGCCGTGGGTCTGCCAGTCTCATACGAGGCCGTCTTTCTCGAACCACCCATGAATATCGCGATGCCCAGGCCACAGCTCATACGTGCCGTGAACCACGCGAGCTGACGTGTCCTCAGGCTCGGCCAACATGCGCTTGCCTGCGTACTGAAAGCAGTTCCCTCGTATCGCCATCTACTCCCCTCCCATGATGTAGAAGGCACCGGCGGCGGACTCAGCCGCCGGCGCCCATTCGATTCCATACAGCAGCCGGCCCGGGTCGCATTCGACCGCCGCTGAGAGGCGTAGCAGCGTGTCGATGCGAGGGGTCCGGCCGCCGTGCTCCAACAGCCCAACCTCCGTTCGGTGCAGCCCCGCCCGTAGCGCAGCCTGCTCCTGGCTGAGCGCCACGTCGCGACGGGCGCGGAGCAGGTTAGAGCCGAACCGCAGGGCGACGGCCTCGGTGGCGGCCATCAGGCAGCCACCCCCCGGCGATCCGCGTCGAGCATCCGCAGCCGCTCCATCTCACCGGCCGCCCAAGCGAGCGCCTCGAAGCACTGGGGGAGCCCCGCCCAATGGTCCGCTTCGAACGGGTCGCCGATCTCCCTCAGTTCGTCAGCGGCGACGCGCCGGGTCAAGCTGTCGAGCAGGTAGGCCAACACGCCGACATCGCCCTCGACCTCCTCAGCGCCGCCCAGGAGCGCCACGGCAACGTCAAGCAGATCGCGCAGGCGCCGGGACAGCCCGAGAACGTCCTCACGGGCAGCATCGGCGCTACGAGCATCGGACCCCGGCTCCAGGCCGAGGCCGGCGATGAAGGCTGCGGCCCTCGACTTCTCGAGGAAGCGGTCGACGTCCTCGGCGAGGGATGCGGAGTCGTCATGTAGCCAGTGCAACGCCGCCCGCTCGATCCAAGCGCGGTGCTCGGCGGGGATCATGAGGGTGACGGTCGGCTCGGGTGCCCGCTCGCCCGCGAGCTGGTCGGCCAGTGTGACCAGCGCCCCGTGCTCGAACGTGACGCGGCTGTACTCGTTGCTCATGTCGATGCTCGCCGCCAAAGCGCCGACTACCCGGCGGATCGAATCGGTGATGACGATCCGCCCGCCGTCGAGCGCGCCGAGCAGGGTCAGGTAGGCATCAACGTCACGCTGCCAGCGCTCGGCTGCGGGGTCGTCGGGGTGGTTGGCGAGATCGTGCCGTAGACCCTCCAGGCAATCGGTGACGGTGCGCTTCAAGAACGCCCCGGCGTCGATGGGAAGGGATAGGGACACGGCGCGGCCGGTGTCCGTAGATTGAGTGCAGGACATGGGGAGCGATGCCTCCTTGTGTCTCAGGCGGCCCGCTCGCGCTTCAACCCGCGGCGGGTCGCCGCTTTTTTGAGGCCGCGGAGGCGATACCTTCCCCGGTGCGGCCGGCCTCGGTGGGAACTGAGCCGGTCGCCACGGGGCCGGCGTCTCCAGCGCGCGGCCCCACTTTCTATGTCCTGCGCAGGGTAGCCGCGATCGTCCCCGCGCGCAACCAGTGCCCCGCTCAGCGCCCCCTCAACGCGTTCACGCGCCCTCGGTGGACTCCCGGCAGGACTACCCCGCTGCGCGGGCTCCCGGCGGCGCAGGAACGTCCCCTCCGGCAGCGGTCCCGGCTCTACGGTGATCAGCTCCACTCGGCTTCTGCGGCTGTGACTAGCTCCGGCAGAATCGCATCTCCTTGGTGGTAGGTAGGAAATCCGCTCGGCCGGGTGCGACGACGGTGGCTCGAGGAACCCGGTCATTCGCCCGCCTCCCTGGCGAAGTGATACCCCGCCCGCTGCTTGACCGTAGCGCTGAGTTTGTTCGGCGTCCCTGAGTCCGGCAGTGCCCTCAGGTCACCCTGCGTCGGGATGATGATCCCGCGGCTGGGGCGACCCTCCAGGCCACCCGGCGACGTGTAGGGGAGGAAGCCGTCCGGGATCACCGTGCCCCATACGTCGTCTTCGCGGGCTTGGCGCACTACACCGTCGGAGCGCAGCTCGATCGAGCGGGTGGTGAAGCAGACCTGATCCTCGGATTCGGCCTCGGTGTAGTAGACGGTGACCGTGACGTGATCGACGCTGGCGGTCACTTCAGCGCTCGCCGACTTACAGCTAATCGCGACGCCGAAGCCGCTCGCGTTGATCTCCGCCGGGGTCCATTCCAGTCCCCAGAGGTCGCTCGCATCGCCGTAGGAGACGACGGTATCGCTCGTGGGCCAGGGGATCGATGACGCGTGGTTGACCGCCGTCCATTGGACTACGCCTCCCTTGATCGGATAGACCCACGCATCGGTTAGGTACGTGCCCAACGATGCCTTCTTCTCGACCGTCGCCAGCCACCCGAGCGCCGTCGCCCCTTCGGGCAACGCAAAGCCGAGGTTGCTCGCCAGCAGGAGCTCGGAATAGACTGGGTTGAGGATCGGTTCTAGGAGGCAGGTGGCATAGAAGTTATTCGAGCTTTTGGCATTTTCGGGACTCGTCCAATTTGGCTGCTCGGCGGATTCTTCGCTCGTAGCCACCGTCCCCGGCGATTTCGTTTCCTGCGCGTCAGCCACGGGAGGGTTATAAGGCTCGGTCAACATGGTGTGTCTCCTTTTCGCGTGAAGGTCATTACGAATTCGATGTCTGCCGGTCGCACCGGCGCGGGCGGCTGGCCTGACGGCCAGAGAAAGCACTGCGCGGGGTCGTGATAGAGGTAACCGTCGAGCAGGGCGACGGTATGACCGGCCGGCGCCCGCCCGCGGTCGACCCGATCGGCCCGCGCGCCCAAAAAGCCGAGGGCCGATCCCATCGGCCGCGGCCCCTGCCGTGGCTGGCGGATGTTCACGGTGTAGCCGTTCGCCTCACCCCACGTCATCACGTGGCTGGCCTCCAGGCCCGGCAGCGAGATGGACTCGATCGGCCGTCGTAGGACCGTGGCCAGCGCGGCCTCGAGGCAGGCGCCGCCAGTGGCGGTCATCCAGTAGCCGGTCTCCCCGTCCGGCAGGGTGCACGTCCGCTCCCTCCAAATGAACATAGGACCGATTTCCGGATGCTCGATTAGTTCGTAGCCGGGGGGCGGCGTGAGGGTGGTGGCGCTCATAATTCACCCCGCTCAGCCGCAGCGGCCATGTCGAGGTCGTGAATGACTTTCTGCCCGATCTCGCGGCGCGCAGGGTCGTCTAGGGCCTTCTCGGCGACCCGCCGCAGCTCGGGATCGCTCATCGCTTCCACCACCCCGCCCCAGGGGTCGTCGGGAACCAGCCCGCGCGCGTGCATGCGGGCGCCCATCGACCAGAGCGCGACAATGGTGTCGCGCTCGGCCTCCTCGGCCTGCCGATCCGGTCGTCTAGGCCGACGTCGCGGGCGCGCCATCAGGCAGCCCTCCTATCCCACCGGGCACGGGCGAGTTTGCGGCCGGCGACGCTGCCGGCGATCTCGCCCTCGCCTTCGAGCGGCGGGTCGACCAACCCGAGCGCCGAGAGAAGCCGTCCCATCGCCAGCCGGTGCGCGCGCAGCTCGGCGACCAGCGGGTGAGGCCGAATCTGGCCTTTTGAACCAGTGGTAACCACGTCGGCTCCGTCGAGCGCCGCCTCCATCCTGGCCGCCTCGTCGGCGAGGCGACAGGCGGCGAGAAGCTGCGCAGCCTCGTCGGCGCGCAGCTGGTACTCGCCCGTGATGCCGTCCCACAAGTGCCGCCCCGCCGGTCCCAGGTCATCGGGAGCGGGCTCGGGACCGGCCCTGCGGACGTCCTCGATCGTCACCGCGCCGTCTCGACCCGTGCCGGTGATCTGCTCGGCATCGAGGCCAAGCGCCCCGGCCAGCTCGGCGGCCTTTGCCGACGCGAACCCGGCGCCGGCGGTCACCGCACACCCCCACAGCGCGGAAAAAACGCCATCCCGGATGCGCATCCGGGATGGCAGCCGCTAAAGCGCCGGTCGGCTAGGAGCGAGGGTCGAAGGGGGTACCCCCCAGGGGTACTAAACCGCTCTAGCAAGCCAAATGCGGCTTGTGCCGGGGGGCGGCGGGTGGTAGGGTCGGAGCCATGCTGAAGCTCGCTGTGCTCGTCGCCTACCGCATGTCTCTCACCGGTTGGCTGGCCGCTGGCGCCCTGCTGCTGCTGGGCGAGCCGGTGCTGGCGGCCGGGGTTGTCGCGCTGGACGCGCTGCTGCCCGGTCACCGATAGAACGGCCCTCGACGGGCCGCTGCGCGCACCGTGGCGACACGCAGCGGCCCTCCGCCGGCCAGCCGGCAATGCCGGCCACGCTGAGCCACGGTCCGGCGGCGAGGTTTGTGAAGTTGCGATAGTCACGGTCACCCCCGGACCACCGCACGGTCCATCGAGGGCTCACTCCTGCCGAGGCCGGTTCCTCGCAGGTTGTCGGCCACCTCGGCGTCGCGCTGATCGGCCTCGGCCGCGGCCTCGCGGGTCTCGGCGGCGAAGGTGCGGGCCTCGTCCTCGGTGTGGGGCCCGGTCGGTACCCAGGCATCGCACTCGGGATCGAGCAAGAGCCTGACGGGCCGGCCTGCTCGGCGGGCATCCTTCACGTCGTGATCTCTCAGATCGGGGCGGCCGATTTCGGCGTAGGGCCTGAGGTCGAGCGGGAGGGGCGAGACTAGGTGAAGGTCGCGCAGGCGCCTGATGAGCTGCTGGCAGGAGCGCCAACGGGGGATGAGATCGACCGCATAGGTCGACCAGGCGCTGGCGGTCTTGGCGCCGGCTGCGACTGCATCGTCAGCGCTGGCGATCCCGTCGAGGCGTGACCGCAGCTTGCTAATCGCCTCGCGGGTCTCGATCGCCGATCCTCGGGCCTGGTCGAGGATCACGTCGGCGTCGAGGGCCTCGGCGAACTGGGCGAAGGCGGCACCAGGCGCTCGTTCCGTGGCCAGGCGAACGGCGCTGGCTAGTGGGCTATCGGGCGCGAGCTGCTGCGCGGCTGCCAGCTCGGCAGCGGCCCGGTCGAGGTCGAGGTCACCGCTGAGAAGCTGATCCGCGATGCGGCGGGCAGCGGCTCGCGGGTCCTCGCGGCGCTGACGGAGATCGTCGGCGATTCGGCGTCGCGACTCGACGGCCTCGATGGCCTCGCTGAGTCCGGGTACGTCGACCTGCGCCGTAGCTGCGAGGTCTCGCAGCCCGGTCAGGTAGGCGAGGTGTTCGGCGGGGCCTTCCAGCCGCTCCGGCTTGCCGTAAATCTCAGGGTCGAATTGTGAAGTGGTACGCATGGTGAAGTCCTCCTGTTCGTGTGGGACTGGGCTACCAGCCGCTTACCTGCTCGGCCAGCGCGGCTGGGTCGGTGATGTCAGGCTCGGGCGGGCGCAAGTAGTCGGCGTCGCGCTGATCGGACGGCAGGGCGCTGACGATCCCGTGCGCGGCCTCCTCGGCACCGCGGCGGGCGGCCTGAAATTCACCGTCACTGTGGGTCGCGGCGGCTGCCTTGGCGGCGTCGGCGACCCTGCGGCGAGCGGCCGGGGTAAGGGCCAGCGCGTCAAGTTCGCGCTCAGTGGGTGAGTGCCCGGCGGCTGCGGCCTGGAGGGTTGCGCTGATGGGGTGTCGACGCAACTCGCCAGGCGAGATGTCCGTCATGGTGTTGGTCTCCTCCTTGGTGGTGTCTAGAACAGAGCTGTCCATCCCCGGCGGGATCTCCTCCGGGGTGGGTAGGCGGCCGTTGGCCGCATATGCGAAATAGTCGTAAGCGCTCCATTTGGAGCGATCTGCGGTCTCAGTCATCGTGGCGATCCTTCTGCGGGCCAGTCCCGCGACAGGTAGGTGACAAGGGCAGGGTCAGGAAGCGCGGCCGGCGGGGTGCGGGTCGGGGTGCCTTGCCTTGGCGGCAGTTGTTGCATTTGCCTACGCCGGCGGCGACACGGGCCGGGCAGCCACGGGTAGAGCAAGGGACGAGTGCGTTGTTCATTTCGCCGCCCTCACTCTCGGCCCGCGTCGGCGACCCTCAAGCCAGTGCTCCAGTTCGGCGGCGTCAAAACGAACGTAGCGACCAAGCCGCAGATGCGGTATGCGATCGGCGCGAGCCTCGGCCCTTACCCAAGTCTCAGGAACTCCGAGCAGCTCCGCGGCGCCGGCCGCGTTCAGCAGCGGCGCGGTCATCGCTCGCCGCCCTCGATCTCGCGCAGGGCGGCTTCCAATTCCTGACGCTCCGCTCGCGCGACGTTGAACGCCTTGGTCAACGGGGTGCCGACGACGATCCCGCGGGCCTCGCGCTCGGCCTCGCGAAGTCGCTCGATTTCAGTCCGCATCTCGTCGGCGGTGAGGGCGATCATGCTGCCACCGCCAGTTCGCCGCAGATCGCCGCCGGGTCATCGGCGAGGCGCAAGCGCGATTCCCACATACCGACCTCGCGCTCGATCGCCTGGAGGTCGTCTCGCTCGGCCCCGACATCGATGTCGAGGGTCAGCAGCTCCGTCCTCACTCGCTCCAGCGCCCGGACCGTGGGGCCGTGGTCTGGCTTGCGCCGTAGCTGGGCCTCCAGCTTCGCGAGCTCGTCGCGCAGTTCGCGACGTTCGACCTCCTCCGCTGCTTTTTCGATCTGTTGCTTTTTTGAGAGAGAGGACTGTTCGGTTCTATTTTGAGATTTAGTTTGGTGGTTAAGGGATGGTTTGGGGGACACAGTGTCCGGGGTGACCGGACATGGTGTCCGGGGTGGGGGGGACACAGTGTCCGGGGTCCCGGACATGGTGTCCGGGGTTGACTCCTCCACCCCGGACATGGTGTCCGGGGGGACACAGTGTCCGGGGTGACCCATGACGATGCGATGTATGGCGACTCCGCGCGTTGTCGTGCCGTTGGCAATCACCCGGCCAAGTGCCTCCAGGCGGCGGACGCTGCGCCGGGCTGCGCGGGTCGCACAGTCGTACTTGGTGTGGTAGTCGGCGGCGCTCTTGCTCGCCTCCCGAAAGCGGGTCAGGTTCGCTCGACGGGCGATGTCAGCCATCGAGCCGTACGAGTTTTCGCCCTGTTCGTCGGCGCGCTCGGCGATGGCGATCTCGACGAGTCGATCGACACCGTAGGAGGGCGAGTTCTCTAGCACGTCCGCGACGGCCTGCCAGCTCATCGCCGCTGGCCCCGTAGGTCTGAGGGCCGACAGTCGAGGACGGCAGCCAGCAGGATCGCCGTGGACCGCTGCGGCGTCGCCCCGCCCGTCTCCAGCTTCACGAGGGCGCGGCGGGAGATGCCCGCGCGCGCCGCGAGGTCGGCCTGAGTGAGGCCGGCGGCGCGCCGTAGCCGGCGAATCCGACCGCCCGCAGAGTCATTGTTGGAGGTACTAGTGCTCACCACTCAGGCCAGCATCACCGACGACCACCGATCCGGACGCATCCCGACCCCGGAGTGTCCGGGTCCGCTTCTGCTCGTAACCGGCAGCGCGCTCAATCCCTACCGCGCGCTGATTCCGGACGATGACCACTACGCGACGTTCGCGGACGTATGGCAGTTACAGCGGGGCTGGAACTGGCCGGCGCACTACGCCTTCTGGCGGCTCGGGCTAGACGTGTGGCCACGTCAAGCCGGCCAGCGACGCCTGACGCGCGAGGCGCTGGGGGCGTGGGTCTTCTCCTGGCGGCGCTTCGGGCTGAGCGATGACAAGATCGCCCGTCGCCTCGGGCGGGAGCGGGACTCCCTGCGACGCCGCGGCGCTCTTGCCTACGCCGACGAACTCGCAGAGCGGCAGCGGGCGGTGCACGCTGCCGAGCTACCGCGCCGCTGGGAGCGTGCACCGCTGATCGTCGCCGTCGAGCAGGAGGAGGCGCCGCTTCCGACCGAGACTTGGTGCGACCCCCGTCTAGACGCTCAGGTCGACCGCTACGTCGCGCCCCTTCGGGCTGAGTTGCAGCGCCTCACGCGCTAGGCGTTCGCGCTCGTGGCGCTAAAGACGGGGACCGCCGGCGGTGAGCGCGGCGATAAAGATTTCCTCGGGGACCGCCGCGAGCTTGCGGGCGCGGTGCTGCTCGACACGAGAGGCATCCGGAAGAGCTTCGTTACCGTCCGTAACGTTGCTCGGTCTGTGTTGGTTGGCGCCATTTCCTCCGGGCTCTGCCGGCCCAAGCAACCCCCCCCACCGTCGTTTGGCCCGCAGTTCGTCGACTACGCCGGCTCAGGTCTTCCGTGCGCACGGAACAAGCCTGTGCAGAACCGCGCACCCTTGCCTCGCGCCCGTGCGCGCGGGGGAACAAGGAGACCAACGAGCTGTCGAACTTCGAGGCCGTGCTCGCGCCCGTGCGCGCGGGGGAACAAGAAGCTCTGCGCGGTTCTGCGCGGAGCTATCTATCCCGCGTCCATGATGGCAACCCGCATCGGCCCCGAGACACCCACCAGCTTTCCAGCCTGCTCGCGGGCTTCGCCGTCTGAAACTTCCGGACCTGTGTCCGGACCTTTCGGGGCGGGCCGACCCGGTGCGGCTTTCGCACCCGCCTCTGACTGCCGCCTCTTCGCTTCCTCGCGTAGCTGCGGAAGAACCCGTCGCGCTATCTCCGCCTTCTGGCCTGCATGTAGATGGCGGCGGTGGACGTTCATGGAGACGACGAACACCACCGGCTCATCGCCGCTGTAGTCGCGAGTCAGAACCTCGATCCCAAGCTCCTCGCACGCTCGCGCCCGATGCCGGCCGTCGAGGATCTTGCCCTCGTACATGGTGATCGGCTCGCGGAGCCCGTTGGCCTCGATGTCGGCCTTTAGCTCGGCGAACTCCGTGTCGGTCAAGTAATGAGTTGGGCCTGGTGTTGCGGGCCGCGCACGCCCCTGGTGGGTGGTGCGGCGCAGGCTGAGCCGGAGACGGGAGGCTCGGTGGGCGGCGCCGGCAGAGGGTCGTCCTCAACAACCTCGGCGTCGATGACTTCCTCGGGCTCGGAATTATTAGGACTAATAATTCGCTTTCTGCCCCTCGGATGAAGATCCGGCCAGCTACGTCATCTCGCTAAATCTCCACCGCCGCCACCTGACGACGGGACAGCGGTCTGCCGCTGCGTTGAAGCTCCTGGACTACGAGAAGGCGGAGGCGGGGAAGCGGCAGGCAGAAGGTCAGAAGCTGGGTGGACAGATCCGCCAGGGTTCAGCTTCCCCCACAACTGAGGGGGAAGCTGATTCGCACGAAACCGAAGCCACCGCCAAGGCCGGAGAGAAGTTCGGCGTCTCCCGTACCTCCGTCGAACGTGCCCGCACGGTAGCCGAGCAGCGCCCCGACCTGTTGGAGAAGGTCGAGGCCGGGGAGATGACGGTGAACGCGGATGTTCGACAGGCTCAGAGAATTGCTACCTCATTGCTACCTGGGTGACCCCCCACAATGCAGGAAACCCGCTGCCGGAGCGGGTTTCCTGCAATCGGGGCGCCCGGATTCGAACCGGGGACCTCGGCCACCCAAAGGCCGCGCGCTACCAGGCTGCGCCACGCCCCGACCGGGTCAGTCTAGAGCCGGGCGGCGCGGCGGCACCGGACTCCGCGGGGCCAGCCGTTAGCTTTCAGCGCCATGGCCGACGTCCGCCCGCTCGATGCGCTGCACTACGACCTCGACAAGGTCGGCTCGCTGGACGCCGTCGCCGCGCCTCCGTATGACGTGATCGACGCCGCCGGCCGGGCGCGTCTGCTGCGGCGCTCGCCCTACAACGCCGTGGCGATCGACCTGCCGAAACCGTTCGACCCGGCCGACCCGGCGAGCAACCCGAGCGGGGACCCCTACAGGGAGGCGGCGGAGACGATCGACGCCTGGCGCGCCGAGGGGGTGCTTGTCGCCGACTCCGAGCCGGCGATCTGGGCGTTGACCCAGGACTACACAGCCCCCGACGGCTCGTCCCACAGCCGCCACGGCATCCTCGCCCGGGTCCGGGTCGAGGACTACGAGACCGGCACCGTGCGGCCCCACGAGCGCACCCACCCCGGCCCGCTACAGGACCGCCTCGAGCTGACCCGGGCGACGCTGCTCAACCTCTCGCCGATCTTCTCGCTCAGCACCGAGGACGCCTGGCCGCTGGTCGAGCCGGCGGTCCAGGGCGAGCCGTGGGGCGAGGCGACCGACGAGGACGGCACGGTCAACCGAGTCTGGAGAGTCGCCGACCCGGAGATCCTCGCGGCCGTGACCGAGCGCCTCGCCGGCGCCGAACTGCTGATCGCCGACGGCCACCACCGCTACGAGACCGCCCGCGCCTTCCGCGACGAGGTCGGCGGCGAGGGCCCGCACAACTTCACCCTGATGGCGCTGACCGGGCTCGACGACCCCGGCCTCACCGTCTTCCCCACCCACCGCCTGCTCTCCGGCTTCGCCGAGGACCCCGAGCGCCAGCGCCGCCTCGGCAGCGGTCTGCGCGAGCTGTTCGAGGTGAGCGAGATCGACGCCTCCGAGATCGACCCGGTCGGCGAGGAGGGCGTCGGCGTCTTCGGGCTCTACGACAGCTTCCACCACCAGGCCTACCGGCTGCGGCTGAAGGACGTCGCCGAGCTGGACCGGCGGCTGGCCGGCAAGCCGGAGGCCTACCGCCGCCTCGACTCAGCGATCCTCGAGACGCTGGTACTGAAGGGCCTGGCCGGGATGAGCGACGAGGACATCGACGCCAGGCGCGGGCTTGAGTACGCGAAGAGCGTCGGCGACGCGATCTCCATGGTCGACGGCGGCGCCTACGACATCGCCTTCATCCAGCGCCCGGTCCCGGTCGAGCAGGTCCGCGCGGTGGCCGAAACCGACGAGAACATGCCGCCGAAGTCGACCTACTTCTTCCCCAAGGTGATGACCGGGATGGTCTTCAACCCGGTCGGCTGAGCGCGGCGGCGTAGGATCACGCCGTGGTCAAGATCTACACCAAGAAGGGCGACGACGGGACCACCTCGCTCTGGTACGGCGGGCGCGTTCCCAAGCACCACGGGCGCACCGAGGCCTACGGCTCCCTCGACGAGGCCTGCTCGGAGCTGGGCGTGGCCCGTGCGCTCTGCGGGCCCGAGGAGGCCGAGCTGGCCGCCGACATCCTCCGGCTCCAGGACGACCTCTTCGTCGCCGGCGCCGAGCTGGCGACCGCGCCCGAGGCCTCCAAGCGGCTCGAAGACGGCATCAGCCGCACCACCGAGGAGATGGTGGCCGAGCTGGAGCGACTGATCGACCGCTACATGGCGGAGGTCGAATTGCCGCCGAAGTTCGTCATCCCCGGCGGCAACCAGCTCTCCGCCCAGCTCGACGTCGCCCGCACGACGATCCGCCGCGCCGAGCGCCACATCTCCGCCCTGAACGAGGCCGGCGAGTTGAGCGGCGAGACCGTGATCCACTTCGTCAACCGTGCCTCCGACCTCGCCTACGCGATGGCTCGCTTCGCCGACGTCGACGACCCGGCGCTGTTCGAGGGCCGGGGCAAGGGCTGAGGCAGCGGTGAAGGTAGTTGCCCGCCGCACAGAGGCGTTCGCCCACGAGGTCGAGATCGAAGGCGGCCATACGATCGTCGTCGACGAGCCGCCCGAGGTAGGCGGGAGCGACCTCGGGCCGCGCCCGACGCGGTTGCTCGCCGCCAGTCTCGCCGGCTGCACCGCGATCACGATGGAGCTCTACGCCGAGCGCAAGGGATGGGACCTGGGCGCCCTCGAGGTCGAGGTCGACGTCGCCTTCGAGAAGGCGAACCCGACGTCCTTCGCGGTGACGCTGCACCTTCCGGCCGAGCTCGACGACGAGCAGCGCCGGCGGCTGGTCGTGATCGCCGGCAAATGCCCCGTGCACAAGGTGATCGCCGGCGAAGTCCCGGTCACCGTCTCCGAGCGGGTGGAGACCCTCTAGATGGACCTCGGCCTCGCCGGACGCGCCTGCGTGGTCACCGGCGCCAGCCGCGGCATCGGCCGCGAGACGGCGGTCCAGCTCTGCGCCGAGGGAGCGAGCGTGCTGCTCGTCGGCCGCGACGAGCAGCGGCTCGCGGCAGCGGTCGAGGAGGCCGCCACCGCCGGGGCGACGCTAGGCGGGCAAGCCATCCCGCTCGCCCTCGACGTCACCGTCGATGACGCCGGCGAGCGGATGCTGGCCACCGCGACCGAGGGCTTCGGCGGCCTCGACGTTCTCGTGAACAACGCCGGCTTCGGCAGCTGGCGCGACCTCGACGACGTCCCCGACGAGGACTGGCGCGCCCAGTATGAGGTCAACGTGATGGCGCCGCTGCGGGCGATGCGCGCCGCCTGCCCGCCGATGGCCGAGCGCGGCTGGGGCCGAGTCGTCAACGTCAGCTCGACGTCCGGAAAGCGTCCCTCGGCGGCGATGGCCGCCTACTCGGTCGCCAAGGCCGCGGAGCTCTCCCTCTCGCGCCTCTTCGCCGATCGATACGCCAGGAGCGGCGTCCTCGTCAACGCGATCTGCCCCGGCCCGACCGAATCGGACATGTGGATGGCGCCAGGCGGCATGCTCGACCAGTCGCAGGCGCTCTCCGGCGCCGCCAGCCGCGAGGAGGCGCTGGAGGCAGCGGGCGCGAAACGCCCGATCGGCCGCCTTGCCGAGCCCGCCGAGATCGCCGCGGCGATCGTCTTCCTCTGCTCCGAGCGCGCCTCCTACGTCAGCGGCGCCGCTTGGTCCGTAGACGGCGGCACCGTCCAGATCATCATCTGAGGCGGCTGCGAACCGGCGCCTGGGGGTGTCCTCGGTCGGTCGGCTTGGTCACGCACAGAGTGCGCTCCCGGCGCCGGCCTCCCTGCGTCCTACCCAGGCTTGGTTCTCGCCCCCCTCGGTCGACAATGATGATGTCGTGAACGACCTGGCGAAACTCCTGCTCACCCCCGAGGAGGCGGCGGCGATGGAGGCGCGGGGCGGGACCGATGCCGCGGTGCTGATGGCGATCTACGGATGGCCGGAGGAGCCGGGGCTGATCTTCACCGAGCGTCGAGCCGATCTGCGGCGCCACGCGGGGGAGATCTCGTTCCCGGGTGGGCGCCGGGACGAGGGGGACGCCGACCTGGCCGCGACCGCCTTGCGCGAGGCGCAGGAGGAGATCGCGCTCGACCCGGTGGCGGTCGAGCTGAGCGGCGCCCTGCCGCCGACCTCGACCTTCGTCACCGGATACCGCATCCACCCCTTCGTCGGCCTCGTCGCCGACCCGGCCGAGCTGGGGCTGGAGCCCAACCCGGCCGAGGTGGAGACCGTGCTCACCTTCTCGCTGGAGCTGCTGCGCGGGGGCTATGAGATGCGCCGCCTCCTGCGCCGCGGCGTCCCCATCCACACCCCCACCTACGAGGTCGAAGGCCACCTCATCTGGGGCGCCACGGCGCGGATCCTCGGCGACCTGCTGGCCCGGATCTAACGAGGCGAGACCAAGCGGGGCAAGGACGCAGGGAGCGAAGCGTGCTCCGCACGTGAGCGACCGAGGACGCCGCCCCGCGCCGGTATCGGCTCGTTAGACATCCTTCTCGATCGGGACGCCGACGAGATTGCCCCACTCGGTCCAAGAGCCGTCGTAGTTCTTGACGTTCTCCTCGCCCAGCAGCTCGTGCAGGACGAACCAGGTGTGGGCCGAGCGCTCGCCGATGCGGCAGTAGGCGACCACCGGGGCGCCGCCGACGAGGACGCCCTTCGACGTGTACAGCTCCCGCAGCTCATCGGCCGATTTGAAGGTGCCGTCTTCGTTCACGGCCTGCACCCATGGGACCGAGGCGGCGCCGGGGATGTGGCCGCCGCGCTGCGCTCCCTCCTGCTCATAGCCGGCCATCGCGATCAGCTCGCCGGAGAACTCCTGCGGGCTGCGCACGTCGACCAGGCTGGTGCCGTCGCCAAGGGCGGCCCGGACCTCGTCGCGGTAGGCGCGGATCGTCTCGTCGCCGGCCGCGGCGGTGAAGGTCGCCTCCGGGTGGGAAGGGGCCTGGGTGCTGGTCTCGCGGCCCTCGGCGATCCACTTCTCGCGCGGGCCGTTGACCAGTTTCACCTTGTCGTGGCCGTAGTAGCGGAAGTACCAGTAGGTGTAGGCGGCGAACCAGTTGTTGCGGTCGCCGTAGAGGACGACCGTGTGGTCGTTGGAGATTCCGCGCCGGCCCATCAGCGCGCCGAAGTCCTCGGGGCCGAGGAAGTCGCGCTTGACCTGGTCCTGCAGGTCGTCTTTCCAGTTGAACCCGATTGCGCCGGGGATGTGGCCTTCCGCGTAGAGGGCGGGGTTCTCATCGACCTCGACGATGCGGATCGAGTCGTCGTCCAGGTGCTCGGCGACCCAATCGGTCTCCACCAGCACGTCCTTCGCATAGCTCATCCGCAACCTCCAAGTCTCGACAGTCAGCGATCTACCTAAATTCCTATCCGAGTTTAGCTATTTGACTTTGCGGGCCGGAGAGAGCAGCCACAAAGCCAAATCAACCATCTCCTGAGACCACCCGGCAGGGTCATTCGGTTCGGTGCCGATGATCGCCACCGGGATCCGCCAGGTGCGGGAGGCGGCGCGGACGATCTCCGCCCCGGCCTCGAGCAGGCTCGGGTCGACGCTGCCCGCCCCCTCGTAGACGACGCCCCGAACCGGCGTGTCGACGAGCCTTTCCATCAGCCGCTCCAGCCGCGGCCCGTGGATCGCGGCGAGCGCCTCGGGCTCGCCCTCAGCCGAGCCGAGCAGCAGGTAGACGACCGCCACGTCGCCGACCAGCTCGAGAACGGTCCCCACCCGGTCAGGGTCTGCGAGCGCGGCGTCGATCCCGGCCGCCTCGATCGCCTCCACACCCTCGACCCGGCGGCTGGTCCCGCGCACCGCCCAACCCGCGGACAGCAACCCCTCTCCCAGCATCCGGCCGCGGCAACCGCAACCGACGATGAGTGCGCGCGCCATGGCGGCAGTCTAGGCGGGGCGCTTTCTTCCCCACCGTGCGGGAGGAAAGCGCCCCAAGCGCGCCTATGTGGCTTCGAACGGCCCGCGCCCGTGCAACCGCAGCCGCTCGTCCTCGGCGACCCCGGCATGGAGGTCGGCCTCGGTCATCTCCGGGGCGCCGCGCCGCCTGCGCATCTCGTTCTGCGCCTCCAGCATCTGGCGCACGTCGTCGATCTCGTTCTGCGCCTCGACCTCGGGTGAGCGGGTCGGCTTCCAGTCGACCAGGTCGGAGGAGGCGCCGGGGTAGAAATGGCCCACGATCAGCAGCGCGCCGATCATGAAGGCCAGTACCGCAAGCGTCCCCAGTACGAACAGCACCTGCCAAGGATACGTCCGGCGCCCGTTCCCCCCAACCGGCTGAAGGATTTTCGTGCCGATAGGCACCACAAGTCTTCAGGTAGCCTCGCGGCACTATGGCAACGGGCCTTACAGAGCTGGCCAGCGTCGACGGAAGGGTGACCCCGACCGCCGAGGCGACGATCGGGCTGAAGGACGACGGCCTCTACCGCGGCGACGGCGCCTTCGAGGTGATCCGCCTCTATGAGGGCAAGCCCTTCGCGCTCGGCGACCACCTCGACCGGCTCGAGCGCTCGGCCACCGCGATCGAGCTGGAGCTCGACCGCGCCGCGCTCGAGCGCGAGGTCGACGCCCTGCTCGGCGAGGCCGGCCCGGTGGACGGACAGCTGCGCTTGATCGTCACCCGCGGCGGCCGGCGGATCGCGGCGACCGAGCCGATCCCCGCCCACGCCGAGACGCTCACCCTCGCCACGGTCATCTACTGCCCGACCGTGATCCTCAACGGGGTCAAGTCGCTGTCCTACGCCGCCAACATGCAGGCGAGTCGCCTGGCGAAAGGCCAGGGGGCCGACGAGGCGGTGCTGATCCGGCCCGACGGAACGGTGCTGGAGCCACCGACCTCGGCGATCTTCTGGGTCTCCCCGGAAGGCGAGCTGCGCACCCCGGCCCTCGACGACGGGGTCCTGGAGTCGATCACCCGGGACCGCCTGGTCAAGGCGCTGCATGTGGAAGAGGGCAGCTGGCACGTCAACGACCTTCGCGCCGCCAGCGAGGCCTTCCTCGCCTCGACCACGCGGGAGATCCAGGCGGTGTCGGCGGTCGACCTGACCGAGCTCCCGGCCGCCCCCGGCCCGCGCACCCGCGAGGCCCAGGAGGCATTCGCGGAGACGCTCGGGCGCGAGCTCCGCGAACTTTGAAGAACAAGAGGAAGGGACAGGGGTAGATGGACTTTCAGTTGAGCGACGAGCAGAAGCTGATCTCCGACGCGGCGCGCGAATTCGCCGACAAGGAGATCATCCCGCGGGTCCGCGACAACGATCGCGCCGCGCGCTTCGACCGCGAGCTGGCGAGCAAGCTGGGCGAGGTCGGCTACCTCGGCGCCCCGGTCGCCGAAGAGCACGGCGGCCGCGGCCTCGACTACATCGGGTATGGGCTGATCGTCGAGCAGGTCGGGCGTGGCGACTCCTCCGCCCGCACCGTCGTCTCGGTGCAGACCTCGCTGGTCGCCGGCTCGATCGAGCGCTGGGGCACCGAGGAGCAGAAGACGAGATTGCTGCCGCGGCTCTGCTCGGGGGAGGCGCTCGGCTGCTTCGGCCTGACCGAGCCGGACACGGGCTCCGATGCCGCCAACCTGCGCACCCGCGCGACCAGGACCGACTCGGGCTGGTCGATCAGCGGCCAGAAGATGTGGATCTCGCTCGCCAACTACTCCGAGGTGGCGCTGATCTTTGCCCAGACCGACCCCGAGAAGAAGCACCGCGGGCTCGCCTGCTTCCTCGTCCCCACCGACAGCGAGGGGTTCACCACCCAGGAGATCCACGGCAAGCTCGGCCTGCGCTCCTCCGACACGGGCGAGATCTCCCTCGACGGGGTCGAGGTCGGCGAGGACGCGATGCTCGGCGAGATCGGCGACGGCTTCAAGGTCGCGATGAGCGCCCTCGACAACGGCCGCTACAGCGTCGCCGCCGGCTGCGTCGGCATCTGCGACGGCTGCGTCGAGGCCTCGATCGCCTACTCGAAAGAGCGCAAGCAGTTCGGCGTCCCCCTCGCCCGCTTCCAGCTGGTGCAGGAGATGATCGCCGACATGATCCTCAAGCGCGACGCCAGCCGGATGCTCGTCTACCGCGCCGGGGCCCTCAAGGACGAAGGCAAGCCCAACACCACCGAGACCTCGATCGCCAAGCTCTACGCGACCGAGTCGGCGGTCGAATGCGCCAACCTCGCGATCCAGGTCCACGGCGGCGCCGGCTACGTCGACGACTACCCGGTCGAGCGCTACCTGCGCGACGCCCGCGTCACCACCCTCTACGAGGGCACCTCGCAGATCCAGAAGCTGATCATCGGCCGCGCCGCGACCGGGATCAACGCGATGCTGCCGTTCGAGGACAGTTAGTGCCCGAGCTGGTCGAGACCTCGGTCGACGACTTCCACGTCGCGCTGCTGCGGCTGAACAGCCCAGAGACCCGCAACTCGCTCTCGCCACAGATGAAGGCTGAGCTGATCGAGGAGCTGGAGCGCTTCGATCGCGACCCCGAGGTCCGCTGCATGGTGATCGCGGGCTCCGATGAGATCTTTGCCGCCGGCGCCGACATCCGCTCGCTCGCCGAGCGGCCCCTCGACGCGCGGGCCGACCCCGAGGGCGCCGCCTTCTGGACCCGGCTGGCTGCGATCGAGACGCCCCTCGTAGCCGCGGTCGCCGGATTCGCGCTCGGCGGCGGCTGCGAGCTGGCGATGGCCTGCGACATGATCGTCGCCGACGAAACCGCCCGCTTCGGTCAGCCGGAGATAACCCTGGGGATCATCCCCGGGGGCGGCGGAACCCAGCGCCTCACCCGCGCGATCGGCAAGCAGCGAGCGATGGAGTTCGTCCTCACCGGCCGCCACTTCGACGCCGGCATGGCCTCGATGTGGGGCCTGATCAACAAAGTCGTGAAACGGGGTCAGTACCTGAACGAGGGCCTGGAGATGGCGCGCACGGTCGCCGAGCGTCCGCCGATCGCGACCCGGCTCGCCAAACGGGCGGTCCTGACCGCCGAGGAGGTCGGGATTTCGGCCGGCCTGGAGGCCGAGCGGCGCCTGTTCGACGAGGCGATGACCACCGAGGACCGGGTCGAGGGGATGAACGCCTTCCTCGAGAAGCGAGAGCCCGACTTCAAGGGCCGCTGAGGCGGAGCATCAACTCGTCCACGTAGCACCAGCTCCAGTCTTCGCCCGGCTCCGCCGAGGACGCGCACCGAGTCGAGGTGAGTGCATTCCGTGGCCATGCTCAGCTGACGAAGAGAAGAACCCAGACGACCGCCGCCAGCAGCGCGACGACGATCAGGCGGATGCCCGTGTCGCGGTCGCCCTGCTGCAGGTTGAGCAGCCCGAGGATCAGGCCCGCCGGTGGCAGGACCACGGCGATCCCGAACGGGAAGAGGGTGCTGGCGCGCTCGCCCATCGCCTCAACATAAGGGAAGTCGAAGAGTCAGGGACGGGCGAAGCCGAATGCGACCCGGCTTCGCTCCACACCCGCTATGGGGCGATCTCGGCCGGCTCGCCGCCGGGGAACCAGTGGGCTTCGACCGGGGGCGGGCTGTCGCGCAGGTAGCGCTCGGCGTCGAGGGCGCCCATGCAGCCGGTGCCGGCGGCGGTCACCGCCTGGCGGTAGGTGTGGTCGACGACGTCGCCGACCGCCAGGACGCCAGCCAGGTTGGTCCGGGTCGAGCCCGGCTCGGTGACGATGTAGCCGTCCTCGTCGGTGTCGACCTGGCCACGGACGATCTCCGACTTGGGGATGTGCCCGATCGCGACGAAGGCGCCGCTGGTCTCGATCTCCTCCTGCTCGCCGGTCTCGGCGTGCCGGACGCGGACCTTCTCCAGCTTCCCGTCCTCGCCGGCGACGAACTCCTCCGGGATGAACGGGGTCTTGAGGCTGATGTTGTCCTGCTCGCGGGCGCGCTCGAACATGATCTTCGAGGCGCGGAACTCGTCGCGGCGGTTGACGATCGTCAACTGGCTGGCGTACTTGGAGATGAAGATCGAGTCCTCCATCGCCGAGTCGCCGCCACCGATCACGATCACCCGCTCGCCTTTGAAGAAGGCGCCGTCGCAGACGCCGCAGGTGGAGACGCCGCGGCCGCCCAGCTCCATCTCGCCGGGGATGCCGAGCCGTTTCGGCTCCGCCCCCATTGCCAGGATCACGGTCTTGGCGCGGTGCTCCTCGTCGCCGAGGAAGACCTTCTGCACGCCGCCGTCGGAGAGCTCGACCCGGTCGATGTCGTCGGTGACGAAGCGGGTCCCGAAGCGCTCGGCCTGGGCGCGGAACTGGCTCATCATCTCCGGTCCCATGATCCCCTCGGGGTAGCCCGGGTAGTTCTCGACGTCGGTCGTGTTCTGCAGCTGCCCGCCCCACTGGAATCCCTCGAAGACGAGGGGCTCGAGGTTTGCGCGCGCCGTGTAGAGCGCTGCGGTATAGCCGGCGGGGCCACCGCCGATGATGATTACGTTCTCGATCTTCTTGCTGTCCGTCATTTTCGCCGCCTGGAGTCTAATACTTTACTTTGTATAGTACCGCCCCGCCGGGCGGGCGCAATCAGCCAACGACCGGCTCCAGGTCCGACTTCGCGGTGCCGCCGCGATCGATCGGCAGTCCTTCGGATTCCCAGCGGTGGACGGTTTTGCGGAGCTGGAAGAAGGCGATGACGCCGGGCGGGATCGGCATCCAGAAGGCGATCAGGCGGAAGGTCAGGACCGCCGGGAAGACGGTCTGCTCGGGAATCCCGAAGAGGACGAAGGCGCCGATCATGCCGGCGTCGACGGCGCCGACCCCGGCCGGGGCGAGCGGGAAGAGGTTGGCGACCATGCCGAGGAAGAAGCCCTGGACGACGACGGCGAGGGGAACGTGAGCCCCGAAAGCGTGGAAGGAGGCCCAGAGCACGCCGATGCTGGCCGCCCAGAACCCGGCCGCCCCGAGCACCGCCAGCCCGCCGCGCGACGGGTGGGCGAAGAGGCCGATCGCGAAGCGGAAGCCCTCGCCCACCGTGGCCGGCACCTTGGCGGCGCTGTGGAGGAACGACCTCGCTTTCTCGCCATGGGCGAACGGCGCCAGCCGCCGCTCGACGTCGGCCGGGATCAGCGCGATCAGGACGCCCAGCAACAGCATCGCCCCGGCGATGCCGGCGGGGATGATCGTCAGCTCGACCGAGCTCTTGCCGTGCAGCACCCCGGTCCGCAGCAGGACGCCGAAGAGGATCAGCGCCAGCGGGTAGAAGGCGTAGTGGAGGCTGATGAAGGCGACCATTCGCCGGGCGACGTCGCGGCGTCGCATCCCGGCTTTGCGAAGCGCCCAGTAGGTGAGGGCGATGCCGCCGGCGCCGCCGGCCGAGAAGAGCAGAGTGGCGGCGACCCCCGCCATGTTGATCTCGTAAGTCTCGGTCCACCACAGCCGCAGCGCGGCGCCGCTCACCACCGCCTTGAAGAGGGCGATGTAGGTGGCGTAGGCAAGGACGTTGAAGCCGATCGCGATCGCGATCCAGAGCGGGTCGGCCTCGTCGATCCTGCTCATCGCGTCGCCGAGGCCGACGAGCTTGGGGAAGAGGAAATAGACGCTGCCGAGCAGCACCAGGACGACGACGACCGTCTGGACTATGCGCCGCGTCGTGAAGAGCGGCATTTCGGCGGTTCGGTGGCCATTAGCCGAATCTCCGTCAGACACACCTGGGACGCTACCCGCTCGCGATCCTCTCCAGGCGCTGAAGTGCTCCGTTGACCCTGCTAACTAGAGGTTCCGCCAAAACCTCGCCTCGCCGCACGGCGACCACCAGCAGCGCTCCGGCGGCGAGATCGGTGACGTAATGCTCGCCCAGATAGACGAGCCCGAAGCCGAGCGTCAGCGCGTAGCTCCAGCCGAGCGCCCCCTCGACCTTGCCGGCTTCCGCCAGCGAGAGGGCGGCGGCGACCGAGGTGGCGAAGTGCAGCGAGGGCATCGCCGCCCAGGGATTGCCCCCGAGCGCGTCGTACATCGTCTCCCAGGCCGAGCCCCAGGTCGGTTCGCCGACCTCGACCATGATCCGCCGCACCTCCTCGCCGGTGAGGCCCTGCTCCGAGGACCACCACGGCGGCGCCGTCGGCACCGCGAAATAGGCGGCGCAGCCGATGTCGAAGACGGCGGCCATCTGGCGGGCGGCACGGGGGAAGCGCTCGTTGTCGCGAACCAGGATCAGGGTCAGGGCCAGGTAGGGCTCGACGAACCAGAGCCAGTGGGTCCAGGTGAGGACGCGGTCGACGGCGCCGACTCGCGGCAGCCGGGCGAGGGCGCGCTGGAGGCGAACGTTGGGCAGGCTGCCGCGACCGATCGCGCGGTCGACAGCGATCGGATAGCGAGTGCGGAGACGGGCGCGGAGGCGCTCCGGATCGTCGTAGGGCATCTCGTGGACCACGGTGAACGCCCACATCTGCAGCGCGAAGAGGGCGACGTCGCGCTTCTTGGAGCGTGGCTCCAGAACCGCGAGCGCGAGCGGCCCGGCGGCGCACGCCACGACGGTCATCGAGGCCGGTATGCGCAGCCTCCGGCGCACGAGCGGAACCGCTATCGCCGCCCCCACGACGGAGGCCGCCCCTGCCCGGACCGCAAGCCGAAGCGCACTGGATGACCGGGGGCGCCTCTTCATAAGGTCGGCGAGTATAGGTAGGCGCACGACACGGGAGCCACGGCGCGCCGCCCCGCGTGATTAGAATGGCCGCGCTTTGGCCCCGCACTCCCCTGGCACTGACCAGATCGACACTCTCCTCTGGATCGGCTTCGTCGCCGCGGCGATCGTCGTCGTCGCGGTCAACGTCGCCCTGATCTACGCCGTCCGCCGCTTTCGCGCCGAGCGGGGCGTCGAGCCGCGCCAGGTCGGGGGCGGCCGCCGGGTGCAGTTCCGGGTGGGCGCCGTCCTCACCGTCTTCGCCGCCGCGATCTTCATCCTCAGCATCGTCTTCACCGGCAAGGCGCGGGAGACGCCGGCCACCGGCTCCGCCGGACTCGCCTCCGCCAAGAGCCAGCCGCTGACGATCAAGGCGACCGGCCAGCAATGGCTGTGGCGCTACGACTACCCCAACGGCGCCTTCTCCTATTACAAGCTCGTGGTCCCGGTCGACACCGCGGTCGTGCTCGAACTCGTCTCCACCGACGTGGTCCACACCTGGGACGTCGCCGACCTCTCCGGCAAGCGCGACGCGGTCCCGGGGAAGGTCAACAAGGTCGTCTTCGGCGCTGACGAGGAAGGCGTCTACGACGGCGAGTCCGCGACCCTCTCCGGCCAGGCATACGCATCGATGAAAACCGCGGTGGAAGTCGTCTCGGCCGACGCCTACGAGGAATTCGTCGAGCAGCAGAAAGCCGACATCGAGGCGGCCCAGGAACGGGTCGTCGACCTGATCGAAAGCGGGGAGACGCCATGAGTGAGAGTCCGCGGCCCGAGCTGGTCGTCGACGGCTATCCCCGGCGCCGGCCGCGCTGGATCGAGCTGGCCACCAGCGCCGACCACAAGGACCTGGGCCGGATCCTCATCTGCAGCTCCCTCGGCTTCCTCTTCCTCGCCCTGATCGAGCTGCTGCTGATGCGGCTGCAGCTGGCGATCCCGGAGAACAGCTTCCTCACCCCCGTCGTCTTCAACCGGATGCTCTCCAGCTACGGCGCCACCGGCGTCTTCCTCTTCGCGATCCCGCTCGTGCTCGGCCTGTTCTACTACGTGACGCCACTCCAGGTGGGGGCCCGCGGGACGGCCCTGCCCCGGCTCGGGCAGATCGGCGTGGCGCTCTACGCGGCGGGGGCGACGGTGCTCTACGCAGGCTTCCTCTTCACCCCCTCCGAGGCCGGGGTCAACCCCCTGGCCCCGCTCAGCGAGCTGACCTTCCTCGCCAACAACGGCGTCGACGCCTGGGCCACCGCGACCGGCCTGGCGACGCTCGGCTTCGTCCTGATCGCGATCGACCTGCTGACTACCCTGCGCAACATGCGCGCCCCCGGGATGGCCTGGCGCCGGGTCCCGGTCTTCGCCTGGGGCGCCACGGTCAGCTGCTGGCTCCTGCTGACGATCGGCCCGGTTCTCCTCGCCGCGCTGACGATGCTGATGATCGACCGCAACTACGACGGCGTCTTCTTCGCCGACGGCTCGGGCGGGGCGCCGCTGCTGTGGCAGCACCTGAGCTGGATCTTCTACTCGGGCGCCTACATGCTGATCCTGATCTTCGCCTTCGGCGTGATCGCCGAAGTCGTCTCCGCCTTCTCCGGCAGGCCGCTCGTCAACCGCGGCGTGGTGATGGGCTCCCTGGCGGCGATCGCCGTGATCGGGACGCTGGCCTGGATGCAGAACATGATGACCGCACCAATCGGGCTCGGCTGGATGTACTTCGCGATGCTGATGTCGCTGGCGCTGATCGTCCCCTTCGGCCTGATCGTCTTCAACCTGCTGGCGACCATGATCGGTGGGGCCCTGCACATGCGGGCGCCGCTGCTGTTCGCCGTCGGCGCCATCTCCTCGATCTCGATCGGCCTCGGGGCCGAGATCTCGCACTCGATGGTGGCCGCCGCCTGGCAGCTCAAGAACACCACCGACTCGACCGCCGCGACCCACTTCGCACTGGTCGGCGGCGCCGTCTTCGGCGGCTTCGCGGCCCTCCACTACTGGTTCCCGAAGATGACCGGCCGCACCATGGGCGAGAACCTCGCCCGCATCTCCTTCTGGACGATGGGGATCGGCCTCCTGCTCGCCTTCGTGCCCCTGTTCTTCGCCGGCGGCGAGCAGGGTCAGGTGATCGACGCCTACAAGTTCTTCGACGGCACCGGGGTCGACGCCTACAACCTGATCGCCTCGATCGGGACCCTCGTCCTCGCCGCCGGGATCGTGATGACCCTCGTCAACGCGATCCTCAGCCGCGAGAACGGCCCGGCGGCCGGGCATGACCCCTGGGGCGGCGACTCGCTCGAGTGGTTCACCCTCTCGCCCCCCGAGCCCCACAACTTCGACGTGCTGCCCGATGTCCGCAGCGCCCGTCCGATGCGCGACATCCGCGACGCGGTCGCCCATCGCACCAGCGGCACCGAGCGGCCGGCTCGCGCTTCGCAGCCGGTAGCCTGAGCGGCATGGAAGCCGGCGCCGGCGCGCAGACCGCGCCCAACCCGACGGCGGCGGCGGTCGCCCCCCGCTCCGCCACGACCACGGTCCTTCGCGACTACCTGACGCTGACCAAGCCGAAGGTGCAGTCGCTGCTGCTGTTCACGACCGTGACGACGATGTACGTCGCCGGCGATCCGTCGGCCGGCCTGATCTTCCTCACCTGTCTCGGCGGCGCCCTCTCCGCCGGCGGCGCCGGGGCGATCAACCACGCGGTCGACCGCGACATCGACCGATTGATGAGCCGCACCGCCGACCGCCCGGTCGCCTCGGGTCGCGTCTCCCCCGCCGCCGCGATCGCCTTCGGGGCGCTGCTGGGCTGCTCCTCCTTCGCGTTGCTGACGCTCACCGTCAACCCGCTGGCGGCGGCGCTGTCACTCTCGGGTCTGCTCGGCTACGTCTTCGTCTACACGCTCTGGCTGAAGCGCTCGACGCCGCAGAACATCGTCATCGGCGGCGCCGCCGGCGCGGTGCCGCCGCTGGTCGCCTGGGCGGCCGTCACCGGCGGCCTCAGCGGCATGGCCTTCTACCTCTTCGCGATCGTCTTCTTCTGGACCCCGCCGCACTTCTGGGCGCTCTCGCTGCTGATGAAGGACGACTACGCAAAGGCGGGCATCCCGATGCTGCCGGTGGTCCGGGGAGAGGACGAGACCCGCCGCCAGATCCTCCTCTACACGGTCCTCCTCTATGCGGTCACGCAGCTGCCCTTCTGCGCCGGGGGCCTCGGCGTCGCCTACCTGGTGCCCTCGATGGCGCTCGGCGCCGTCTTCATCTACTTCTCGGTCAAGCTGCTGCGCACGGCCGACCGCGGCTGGGCACTGCGCACCTACCTGTTCTCGCTCGCCTACCTGGCGCTGCTCTTCCTCTCGATCGCGATCGCCGCGAACGCGTAGGCGCCGAAGCCCCATCGGGGTTGCGGGGGGAGTTGGCCCGAGGCGGGCTGGGGTGTCCCTCCCCCTGAGGCCGTCGCGCAGCTGGGTCGCTTGCCGCGGTTCGAGGCGTCTGTCCATGAGCCTCCGGGGGAGGGACACCCCAGCCCTCCCCACGACACTCCACCGCGCTCGATAGCTCGGCAGCTTCGGTGGGGCCCAGAGCTTCTGTGAACTCGGGGTTTCGCGTAGTGCTGGCCTGCCAGCTGCCGCGCAGGGTCTGGGCTGTGGCCGAAGGGCCGGATGCCCCTCCCACAGAGGCTCATGGGCAGACAACCCAAACCCGGGCAACGGCCCAGCTGCGCGACGGCCTCTGTGGGAGGGGCATCCGGCCCTCCCCACCGCCCCGCGCCTCGGCCTGATAGAAATCCGGCCGTGGATCGCGAGACCGCAAGGAAGAACATGTCCGCCGGGCTGGTGGCCGGCGGTTTCGCAGCCGCGATCTTCGCCCTCTGCTTCATCGCCGCATTCCTCTACATCGCCCAAGCGTGAACGAGCACCGGCAAATCCCCGAGCCCGGCGAGGCCGTCTACGCGCCGAGACCGTCGTGGGCGCCGGCCTTCCTCGCGATCGGCGCGGTCGGCCTGATCTGCGGCACCTTCGCCGCGGGCTTCATCTTCTCGCCCTACATCTACGCGGTCATCGGCGCGATCTTCGTCCTCGCCGCCTTCCGCAGCCTCGTCCGCGGCGCCGTCCGCGACTACTTCCGCTTGCCCCGCAGGCAGCGGGTCCCCGGCGCGGCCCTGCCCGTCGAGACGATCACCCTGAGGGACTGAGACCAAGCAGGTTGGCGGACGCAGGGAGGTCGGCAAGGGGAGCGCACTGGCGTGCGTGACCCGCGGGCAGCCGACTGAGGACGCCGAGACGCGCCGGTATCAGGCCCTCAGCCGGGCGTCATTGCCGAGGTGGCGCCGTCGCTGGTCCAGACGCGGACGATGTCGCGCATCGAGAGCACGCCGACCGGATCGGGCCCTTGGAAGACGACGAGGTGGCGGACGCCGCGCCGGGACATCTCCGCCGCCGCCCGCTCGAGACTCCAGGTCGGCGCGGCGGCGATCACCTTCTCACTCATGTGGTCGCCGACCAGCTCCTTGTCCGGATCCTCGCCTGCGCCGACCGAGATCAGCAGGTCGCGCTCGGTGACGATCCCCGGGGTCGGCGAGTCCGCGTCGCTGACGAGGGCGGCCCCCGTCCCCTTGTCCACCATCTGCGCCGCCGCCTCGCGCAGCGTGTGCGAGGGGCCCACGGTCAGCGACACCTCTGACATCCCGTCCCTCACCTGCATCGGCGTCCTCCTCTGGCGAACTTGGAGATAGTGCGGATCGCCTCAAGACTACCCGATTCGCAAGGCGCGACAGGACGCTTTCAGGGCGCCTCGACATATAGACTCCCGCCCGCGTTCCGCCGTATGCCCAGCCGCTCGAAACTCATCCGCCCGCTGTTCGCCCTCGCCGCCCTGGCAGCCACCGCCGTGGCCGCCTCCGGATGCGGCACCACGAGCGCGGACACGACCCGCGGCCGGACCCTGTTCGTGCAGAACTGCGGCACCTGCCACACCCTCGCGCAGGCCGGCACGACGGCCCAGATCGGACCGGACCTCGACCACGCCTTCGCCGCCGCCCGCGAAGTCGGCGAGAACGACGACACGGTCGAAGGCATCGTCAAGGCCCAAGTTGAGAACCCGCGTCCCGAAAACGGCAACCCGGCCGCCTCGATGCCGGCCGAGATCGTCAGCGGCCAGGATCTCGACGACATCGCCGCCTACGTCGGCCTCTACGCGGGCGTGCCCGGCGCTGCGCCGCCCGAAGTACCGGGCGGCCTCGGGACCCAGGTCTTCGCCAACAACGGCTGCGGCGGCTGCCACGCGTTCGCCGCCGCCGGGTCCGGAGGAGTCACCGGCCCCAACCTCGACGAATCGCTCGCCCCCGGCGACAGCGCCGCCGCGATCGAAGAGATGATCGTCGACCCGAACGCGGAGATCGCCAAGGGATACCCGGCCAACGTGATGCCGGCCAACTTCGGCCAGACGATCTCCAAGAAAGAAATCGAAGAGCTCGTCCAGTACCTGATCGAAAACTCGCCCGCCGGCAAGGGCGGCTGATTCCAGCGGCCCCCCGGCCGCTGCCATGATCTTCCTGACGATGCGGGAACGCCTCAAGAACCGCCTCGAAATCTCTCCACGGCGCTATGCCCAGGTGACCGCGGTCGCCCTCGCCGCCCTCGCCCTGATCGTCCTCACCGGCGCCGCCGTGCGCCTCACGGGCTCGGGGCTCGGATGCCCCGACTGGCCCAAATGCTACGGCGGCACCGTGCCGCCGATCGAATCCCATGCCGTGATCGAGTACGGGAACCGGCTCTTCACCGGCTTCGTCGGCATCGCCGTGATCGCGGCCTGCGTGCTCGCCTTCTTCCGCCAGCCCTACCGCTGGCACCTGGCGCTGTTCGGCGCGCTGCTGCCGCTGGGTGTGGTCGGCCAGGCGATCCTCGGCGCCCTGGTGGTCAAGTACCACCTCTCCCCCGGCCTGGTGATGTCCCACTTCATCCTCTCGATGATCCTGCTCGACGCCGCATTCGCGCTCGCCTGGTGCTCGCGCTATGAGCCCTGGGAGCGGCGCCGCTCGAGCGACCACCTCGGGGTCTGGGCGGTGCGGGCGCTGATCCCGCTCGGCCAGCTGACGATCCTCGCCGGCACCATCGCGACCGCCTCCGGCCCCCACGCCGGCGCCCACGAAGGCCAGTTGGTACACCGCTTCACCTTCGAGGGCGGCGAAACGCTCGCGTGGGTCGTCCAGCGCCACTCGGTGATCGCGGCCGTCTACGGCTTCGCCGCGATCGCGGTCTGGTTCTTCCTGCGCCGCCCAGGAGGCGACAGGCGGGCCGTGCGGCCCCTGACGGTTGTCCTGGCTCTCCTCGTCCTCCAGGGGGCCGTAGGCGGCCTCCAGTGGGCCCTGGAGCTGCCGAGCGAGATCGTCTGGGTCCACGTCGCGCTCGCCACCGGGAACTGGCTGGCAATGCTCTGGACCGTCGCTGCCGCCGGGCGGCTGGAGCCGCGGCAGCAGTCCGCCCCCAGCGATGGCGGCGGACGGAGCGAGTCCTCACCGGCCCGGGCGGCCGGCGCAGTCTAGGTCCGCCTCGACCGAGGCCGGCCCGCTCCGATGCTCCCGTTCTGGCTATCGATCGGCGTACTCAGCCTCGTCCAGGCGGCGCTCGTCGCGGCCCCCCGAGCGCCCGGCAGCCCCCTCCTCGAGCGCCTTCGCAGCCGCTGGTGGGCGCTGGCCCTGCCGCTCTCGATCGCTGTCGTGGTGAGCGCGATTGCGCTCGAGTCGGCGACCGCCCAGTTCCTCACCTATCTCGCCCTCGTCGCCGTACCGCCGCTGGCGGCCCTGGCCCTGGCGCTCTTCGTCCGCGGCGGGCGGCCGCCGCTGGCGGTCCTGGCGTTGCCGCTGTTCGCTCTGGCCTGGGCGGCGCGGGGCTCTCTCGGCGGCGAGACCGCGGCCCTCGCCCTCTCGGCCCTCGCCTGCATCAGCCTCGGCTGGCTGCTCGCCTCCGTCGTCGCCGACCGCTGGTTGAAGCTCGGCATCTTCGCGATGGCCGCGATCGACGCTTGGCTGGTCGGCTCCGACCTCCTCCAGGGGCCGAACGCGGTGCTCAACTCCGCGGCGCCCGGAGGCGGACTGCCGCGCCTGCAGTTCGTCACCTTCGGCTCTGCCGTGATGGGCTTCGGAGACGTCTTCGTAGCCGCCGTGCTCGGCGCCATCCTCGCCCGCGACCGGGGACTGCAGCTGCGCGGAGCCGCCCTTGCCGCGCTCATATGCATCGGCTTCGACCTGCTCTTCTTCGCCGTCGACGAGCTGCCGGCAACGGTGCCGATCGCGCTGACGCTGGCGTTGCTGGAAGTCCGGGGCCGGGTGGGGCGATCCGACCTCAGAGATGGGTCGCGACGTAGCTGATGATCCCGGCGAGCGTCGCCGCAACGATGACCGCCATCAGCCGCATGATCGCCTGCTGGACCCCATCGAGCCGGACATTGATCGCGCCAAGCTCAGCATCCAACCGATCGTTGACCCGATTGAACTGAGCTCCCATGCGGTCCTCGAGCCGGTCGAATCGCTTGTCGACCTGCTCGAACCGCCGGTCGACCTGCTCGAATCGCTTGTCGACCTGCTCGAACCGCCGGTCGACCTGCTCGAATCGCTTGTCGACCTGCTCGAACCGCCGGTCGACCTCGTCGAACCGTTCGTCCACCCGGCGGAAGCCGTCGTCGAGCCGCTCGTCGGTCCAGCTATCTCTCACGGCCTCCATGCTGCCATATTAGGCAGGCGGATGTAACGTCTTGTCCGCGAAACGAAAGAATTGCGTCTCAACTCTCGCGCCGCTTGCGCGCAACCCAGCGGTAGCCATGAACGCACGCCGCGACGACCAGCACCAGCCCCCATAACGACCCAACCAGCGGCCGCGTCAGCAGCGTCAACGCAATCACCGACGCCGCCGCGACCCCCACGATCACGACCCATCTGAATACGGCGGTCTCGTTGATCCTCATAAATCTGCTCCTGTCCCACGCACGGCCGCGAAAACCAAGCAGGTCGTGGGACGCAGGAAGCGAGGTGAGGGGAGCGCACTTTCGTGCGTGACCCGATCCCGAGCGACCGAGGACCGCGAGATGCGCCGGTTTGCAGCGGCCGCTACAAGATATAGACGGTCACGTAGACGATGATCCACATGACGTCGACAAAGTGCCAGTAGATCCCCGGCACCTCGACGCCGAGATGGTCGTCGGCCTTGGGCCCGAAGTGGCCGCGGAAGGCGCGGATCGTCGCGAAGCTGAGCAGCAACAGGCCGACGAAGACGTGGGCGCCGTGGAGGCCGGTGAGGCCGTAGAAGATCGAGCCGAAGGCGAGATCGCGAGCACTGAAGCCGATGTGGACGTACTCGTTGACCTGGATGAAGAGGAAGGTCGCGCCCAGCAGCCAGGTCAGCAGCAGGCCGAGTTTCAGGCCACTGCGGTTCCCGCGCCGGATCGACTCCAGCGCGTAGTGGATCGTGAAGCTGGAGGAGACCAGGATCGCGGTGTTGATGCCGGCCACGGCGACCGGCAGCTCGTAGGGGTGCGGAGGCCAGCTCGGCGGGTCGACGACGACGCGGAGGAAGAAGTAGGACGCGAAGAAGGCGCCGAACAGCATCACCTCGGAGACGATGAAGAGGAGGATCCCGAGAACCTGTTTGTCGACGCGAGAGCTCTGGTTGGCCTCCGGCGGGCCGTGATGCTCCTCATGACCGTGACCGAGGGCTACCGTCGCGCTCTCCATCAGGACTCTCCTCCCTCGGCGACCGCAGCGGCGACCACAGCGGCGGGTCTTCCGACCTCGATGTGCTCGACCTGCTTCTCGGTGATCTCGCGCACCCGGCCGATCAGGTCGTCCTCGAGCCAGCGCGAGCCCTCGCCGGCGAAGGTCGAGATCAGCACCTCGTCGATCCGGTAATGCTCGATCGCGTTCTTGACCGCCTGGAAGGGGTCGGGGCTCATCGGCTGCCCGGTGGCGTCGACCTCGGCTCGGTAGAGCTGCGCAAGCGTCGAGGCGAGGTCGCTGACGATCTCGGCCTCGCTGACGTCCTCGCTGCGGGGGCAGACGATCGTGTAGCGGTGAGGGCTGGCGGCGGCGCGCTCCTTCAGTCGGTTGACCAGGTCGGGCGCGGCCACGGTCTTGGTGGCGACGACAAGCGTGTGGATCAGGTCCCAGCGAATCGCGTCGTCTTCGATCCGCACCGGGATGTGGGTGAGCTTCGTCTCCGGTTCGATCCGCTCCCGGCCCCACTCGACCAGGTCCTTGCGGGTGAACCCGAAGCGGGTGTCGTAGAGGCAGGAGAGCAGCACCTCGCCGGGTTCATGGGCGCGAACGGCGTCGTCGAGCGCCAGCGACGGCTCCGGGTCCATCACCTCGCCGACGGAGTCGATGCCGAACTCGCCCAGCACCGACATCGTCACCTCGACCCGGGCGCGAGCCGCCTCGCGCACCTCGCCGGCGTCGATCAGCTGGCCCACGGAAGGCTGGTTCTGCGGTGCCGCGACGACGACGCCAGAGACCTTGTCCTGGCGCTCGCGCACCGCTTCCAGAAGCTTGCGACCGCCGGCGACCTCGTTGAGGAAGACCAGCAGCGGACGACCCTCGCCGGCGCCGCTCACCTTGAGCCCACCACGCTCGGCTCGCCGGCGGGCACCTCGGCCCCTTCGCCGGCCATGATCGCGTGGCGGGCGCCGGGGACGCCGAACTCGTAGGGACCGCCGACCACGCGGGGGATCTCGTCGAAGTTGAAGATCGGCGGCGGCGAGGAGACCTGCCACTCGATCGAGTTGCCGCGCCAGGGGTTGGCCTCGGCCTTCGGCCCGAAGCGCCAGCTGACGATCATGTTGTAGAGGAAGACCAGCTGCACGGCGCCGAGCACGAAGGCGAAGACGCTGATCAGCAGGTTCCACTCGCCGAACTGGGTCGCGTAGTCGGCGACCCGCCGCGGCATCCCGTCCATGCCGACCCAGTGCATCGGGATGAAGGTTCCCCAGGTCCCGATGACCGTACCCCAGAAGTGGACCCGCCCGAGCTTCTCGTCGTACATGCGCCCGGTCATCTTCGGGAACCAGTGGTAGATCCCGGCGAAGATCGTGAAGACCGAGCCGCCGAAGAGGACGAAATGGATGTGGGCGACGATGAAGTAGGTGTCGGAGACGTGGATGTCGAGCGGCACCATGCCCAGCATGACGCCGCTGATGCCGCCGACCGTGAAGGTGACGATGAAGGCGAGCGCAAACAGCATCGAGGTCGAATAGGTGTGGATTTTCCCGAA
This sequence comes from Solirubrobacterales bacterium, assembly GCA_040900615.1. GTDB lineage: Bacteria > Actinomycetota > Thermoleophilia > Solirubrobacterales > 70-9 > VAYN01. The sequence goes on from JBBDYP010000069.1 coordinate 54,210, forward strand.
GTAGAGGGTTCCCAGCCAGGAGAAGATCTTGATCCCGGTCGGCACCGCGATCAGCAGCGTCGTGATCATCATCGGCACCCGCAGCCAGCTGAACATGCCGGCGACGAACATGTGGTGCGCCCAGACCGAGTAGCTGAGCACGACGATGCCGAGCAGCGCCAGCGCCATCAGCCTGTAGCCGAAGATCGGCTTGCGGGCATGGATCGAGATGACCTCGCTGATGATCCCGAAACCGGGCAACATCATGATGTAGACGGCCGGGTGCGAGTAGAACCAGAAGATGTGCTGGTAGCTGATGACGTCGCCGCCGGCGGCGAAGTCGAAGAAGTTGGTGTGGAGGAGGCGGTCTAAGAGGACCATGAACTGGGCACCGGCGATGAACGGCGTCGCGGCGACGACCAGCAGCGAGGTCGAGAGGTTGGCCCAGACCAGCAGCGGCATCCTCCAGACGGTCATCCCGGGCGCACGCATGGTGATGATCGTGACCAGGAAGTTGAGCGCGGTCGCGATCGAGGAGGCACCCGCGAACTGCACGCCGAGGTTGAAGAAGGACTGCCCGAGCGGGGCCCCGGTCGAGAGCGGCGCGTAGCCGGTCCAGCCGGCGTCGAAGGCGCCTCCCGGAGCGAGGAAGCTGGCGACGAACATGAGGCCGGCGATCGGCAGCATCCAGAAGCTGAGCGCGTTGAGGCGCGGGAAGGCCATGTCCGGTGCGCCGATCATCAGCGGCAGCACGTAGTTGGCGATCCCGGCGAAGACGGGCACGACGAAGACGAAGATCATGATCGCGGCGTGCGTCGAGAAGAGGCCGTTGAACGTGCTCGGGTCGACGATCTGCGTGCCCGGCTGGGCGAGCTCGGCCCGGATCAGCATCGCCAGCAGGCCGCCGATGAAGAAGAAGAAGAAGTTGGTGCAGATGTACTGGATGCCGATCACCTTGTGATCGGTGTTGAAGCGGAAGTAGTCGCGCCAGCTCTTCGCTCCGTGCGCCGAGTGGTCCTCGGGGATCGTCGGCATCCCGGCGGCCCAGCGCAGCCAGTAGTCGAAGCAGCCGAAGCCGGCGAGGAAGCCGAGCGGAGCGAGGATCAGCGGCACGACGACGTGGGGATAGCCGGTCTGCTCGGTCTGGTAGAGGGGAAGGTCGGAGATCGCCCGCAGGGCGATCACCAGGCCGAAGCCGAAAGCGGCGGCGGCGAGGGCGCCGATTGCGCCTCGCGTCCAACCCGGTCGCTTGATCGCAGCCACCATCAGATCTCCTCCATTATGCCCCGCCCGCGCCGACGGGCACCGGGTTCGTCTCCGTGTCCTGCTTGATCGACTCCAGCAGCGGGTCCGGGACCTTGTCCTTCAGGCCCTCGACCCACTTCTGGAACTGGCCGGGGGGCTCGACGACCACCTTGGCCCGCATCGCGGCGTGGCCGAAGCCGCAGAGCTCCGTGCAGATCAGCTGATAGGTCCCGACCTTGTCGGGGGTGACGATCGCCGTCGTCGTGATGCCCGGGACGTTGTCTTTCTTGATCCGCCACTCCGGCACCCAGAACGAGTGGATCACGTCAAGGGAGTGCATCTTGAAGTGGATCTGGCGGTCGACCGGGACATGCAGCTCCCCCTCGGACCAGGCCAGGTCCTTGCCGGGGTAACCGAAGCTCCAGGCGAACTGCTGGGAGAAGACGTCGACCGTGAGCGGGTTCTTGGCCGGCTCTTCGATTTCGTCGAGCACCGCCCAGCTGTAGCCGCCCGCGAAGAGGACGATGACGGTCGGGATCAGCGTCCAGGCGACCTCGAGGCGGGTGTTGCCGTGCAGCGGCTCGCCGTCGGACTCGTCGCCGGGTTTCGCTTTGAATTTCCACAGCGCGTAGAAGAGCAACACGACGACCAGCGAGAAGACGAAGGACGAGAGGACGATCATCACGTTGAGGAGATCGTCGATCTTCGGTGCCGCCGTCGAAGCCTCCTGGCCGTTCCAGTTGATCGAGAGCATCACCGCCGAGATGGCCGCGGTCGAAGCGACCGTGGCGGCGAGCATCTTCACTATCGGGAGGCGACCGTACATGAGGCGGCGGGCATTCTATTGAAGCGGCGGCCGGAGGTTTTCCGACCCCGGGTGACGCTTGGCACTAGCTACACGGGAGAGGGCAGATCCCCCAGATCCCCGGCCGCGGCGGCGAGCACTCCGCGGGCCACCCCCTCCCAGCTCCAGAGCCGCTGGACGGTGGCGACCAGCGCCGGCCGGGCGGCTTCGCGCTCCGCTTCCGGCAGCCCCAGCCAGCGATCGAGGCGCTCCGCAATCGCCTCGACGGCGCCCCGCTCGACGGGGAACGAAGTGAGGTCGGCGACCCCGGGAGGGAGGTCCGTCGCCAGCTGACGCGACACCTCGAGCATGCCGGAGTGACCCGCCGAGACCGGCAGCGCACCGCAGGCCGCCGCCTCGGCGGCAACCATCCCGAAAGCCTCCGGGAAGGTGCTCGGCATCACCAGCGCCTCCGCCCGCGGCAACAGCTCGGCGACCTCGTCGTGCTCGAGGCGGCCGATGAACTCGACCGACCCGGCGGCGGCCCGCGCGGCCTCCGGGTATCCAGCCGGAGGATCGGCGAGAAACGCCGAGAGGATCGACAGCGGCCTCTCCTCACCGCCCTCCAGCGCCCATCCGAGTCGAGCCACCTCGCGAGCGTCCTCCAGGTCCCCCCGCTCCAGCGCGGCCAGCAACCGCCGCAGGCCGTCCTCGTACTCGCCGTACCCAGCGATCCGAAGGCGTGCTTCCGGGTGCGCTGCCCTGATCAGCGGCCACCCCGCGATGAGCAGATCCACGCCCTTGGAGACGATCAGCTTGCCGACATAGACGACGAGACCGTCCCGTGAGCCCGGCGATGGGGGTCCTGCGGGCGAGGTTTTCGTTCTCGGACCCCCATCACCGGTCTCCAACGGGCGGAATGCGTCGATGTCGACGCCGGGGGGCCCGAGGCGGGTCTTGGCTTTGAGGTCAGGCACGTCTGGCAGTGCCGTCCACAAAGATTCCGCCGTGTGCCCCGACCCGACGAGGACGCCGGAGGCCGCTCGCATGCCCTCTTCGGCGTATGGCAGGAAGCGGGGGTGCGGTTTGACCGTGTACTCGAGGGCGGAGCCGTGGATCTTGGCGGCGAAGGAGGAGACCCCGGCGCGGGCGAGGATCGCCGGCCCCATGACCAGGTGGTTGGCGAGAGCCGCGTCGAAGCCCCCGACCGAATCAGCGACCCGCAGGACCGCGGCAACGTTGGCGTCCAGATAGCGGTCAAGCTCCTCGTCGGTCAGTTCCGGGAACGCCTTGACCTCGAAGCCCTCATAGGGGTCCTTGACGTAGACGGGGAGCAGGCCGCCGATGTCGGGGTTGTGAATCTCGACGCCCTCCAGCTCGACCTCGCGGTCCTGGCAGAGCAGGTGGACCTCATGCCCCAGCCGGGCCAGGGCCGGGGCCAGGTTGGCGTTGTAGATATTGCTGCCGGTGCCGCGCAGCATGTAGCCGTGAAAGAGGAGGACACGCATCGCTGCCGCCCAAGCTATTAGTCTTCCCGGCGATGAACGACCGTCAGCTCCACAGGATGCGCGCCCCGGCCTCCGGCCGCGAGGCGATCGCCCAGGCCGAGCCGGGCGCCGTCTACGTCGATCGGGAGACCGGTGAGGAGATGGAGCCGGTGGCGATGGTCCTGCCCCTGGCGCCGTCCGCCTCCTCCCTGCCCCGCACCCCGGCCAACCTCCGGGCCTGCCGTCGCTGCGACCAGCTGATCGGGCTGGACGTCAGCGACTGCCCTTACTGCGGGCTCAGGCAGAGCGCGCTTTAAACAGGCGGGGGGACGGGCGTCGGTAGGCCCTCCTCACTCGCAACTCGTCGTTGGGGCGAACCCCGGCTAGCGCCTCGGAGCGCTGCTCTCCTCCCGCGCAAAACGTTCGGAGGGCCTACCGACGCCCGTCCCTCGTTTGCTCAACAGCCCGCTACACCAGGGCACGCCGGTGGAGGACAGTCGCCGACGTCGCCCTTCTAGAGCTCCCGTGCTTCGGAACCGTCGATCTGGGGGCGAGCGTCGGGTGTCCCTCCGAACGTTTTGCGGAGGAGGAGCGCGGCGGACCGGGTGTCAGCCGTTCAACTCCCCTTCGACGAGGTACCGAGTGAGGAGGGACACCCGACGCTCGCCCCCACGCGCCGGCCCCGAACCCTTACGGTTTTTTGACCAGCGTCGCCGTATAGAGCAGGCGGGCGTTGCTGTAGTAGCAGCCGTAGGTCTTGATCTTGCCGACGCCCTGCTGGGGGTGGCCGCCCTGGATGTCCTCCTTGGAGGAGCAGTGTTCGGGCAGGCGGCTGCCGCGCCAGGTGTTGTCGGCGGAGACGTTGAAGGCGAACATCGGCGCCCAGGTCGGGATCGTCAGCGCCACGACCTGGCCTTTGAGGACGGTGAGTGGGTGATCGAGGGCGAATACCGGGGTGCTGCCGAAGTAGGGGTTGAGGACCTCCAGGGGGCTCTGCCGCACCAGGGTGTAGCGGGGCGGCTTCGAATCCTCGACCGGGCGCAGGATGCCGATCCTCGCCTCGGAGGGAGCGCCGAGGAAGTCGTTGAAGAACCCGACCTCATCCGTGGTCGTGTCCGATTCCTTGGTCGAGGGCTTGGCGAGGGTGATCGACCAGGCGACGACCTTGCCTTCGAACGGCGCCTCGTACGGGCGGGGGACGCCGCCGGCGATCGCCTGAAACCCGGTCACGTGGCCCTCGACCCGGCAGGGCGTGATCTCGACGTTGTTGACGATCTTGCCGGGGCAGGAGGCTGGCGGGGTTTCGGCGGTCTGGCCGAGCACCACGACGCGCAGCGGCGCCGAGTCGGCGTCGCCGGGAGCGACGGCGGCGACCAGCGCCGCGAACGCACAGGCGGCCGCCGCCATCAGCGCCCAGGCGCGGCCGGATCGGTTGTTCTTCTCTGCGAGCGTCATCGAAACTAGGCAACACGGGGTCAGAACCCCAGTTGCGCCGGGATTGTGCCTTTCGCGGCCCGGGAATGCCGCCGCCCCGCCCCGCTTGCACGATCCCGGCCAATCCCGGGCTGTAGGGTTGCCAGCGCCAGATGGAGGCTCTCAACCGCGCAGACGATTTCATCCCGGCCGGTCTCGCCTCCCTCGGAATCGAGGCCGACGAGGTCGAGCTGGCGGTGATCGGCGCCGCCCACGCGATGTTCTGGCCGGCGATCCTCGAGCTCTTCGAGCTCGACACCAGCGGCGCCGGCCCGGAGCCGACCGCGGATCTCTCCCAACCGCCGGTAGCGCCGTGAACGCTCTCGACCTCTCCCTGCGCGGCCAGGCGGCGGCGGTAGCCGTCGGCGAGGCCGACCCGGTCGAGCTGCTGGAGGCGGCCCTGGAGCGGATCGAGCTTCGCAACCCGGCCCTCAACGCCATCGTCGAGACCTTCCCGGAGCGCTCGCGAGAGATGCTGGACGCCGCCCCCGAGGGGCCGCTGCGCGGCGTCCCGGTCGTGATCAAGGACGAGTGGCCGCTGCCCTGGCGGGCGCAGCGCTTCGGCGCCGCCGAAATGCTCGCGCCCTCCACCCCGGGAGAGTCCGGCCCCTACCGAGCCCTGCGCGACGCCGGCGCGACGATCGTCGGCGTCGGCAACATGCACGAGCTCGGCGCCGGCAGCACCGGCAACGTCTCCGTCTACGGCCCCGCCCGCAACCCCTGGGACACCGAGCGCTGCCCGGGAGGCTCCTCCAGCGGGCCCGCCGCCGCGGTCGCCGCCCGTCTCGTCGCCGGTGCCGTCGGCGCCGACGGGATCGGCTCGATCCGCTTCCCCGCCGCCTACTGCGGATTGACCGGGCTGAAGCCGACCTTCGGCCGCGCGGCGATGGAGGGCCACCACATGGCCGGGATCTCGACCACCATCGTCTCCGGGCCGCTCTGCGCCGACGCTGCGGACTGCCGCCTGCTGGGCTCCGTCCTGTTCGGCGAGCCGCTGCCGGAGGGCGACGCCCGCGGCCTGCGAATCGGCCTCGTCCGCGACAGCGTCTCCGAGGACGTCGCGCCGGCCGTGCGCGCCGCCTGCGAGGAGGCGATCGACGCGCTCAGGGAGGAGACCGGCGGCGAGGTCAGGGAGATCGAGCTTGACGGCATCGAGCCGGCGGCGATGGCCACCGTCCTGATCGCCAACACCGAGGGCCTCAACGGGATCACCCCGGGGCGCCTGAACGAGCTCGACCCCGAGCTGAGCCCGATCGGCCGTGGCCTGCTCAAGTACCGGATGCTGCTGCCGGCGGCGGCGAGCATCAAGGCCGGGCAGGTGCGCGCCCTGATGCGCCGGCGCCTCGCCGCCGCCTTCGCGGAGGTCGACGTGATCGCCTGGCCGACCGTGCCGGCGGTGGCGCCGCCGCTGGAGGCGCCGCTGGTCGAGCTGCCCTCCGGCACGCTCACCGCCGACGCCGCCAACGTGCGCGGCGCCGGGCTCGCGAACCTCACCGGCATCCCATCGGTCAGCGTCCCCGTCGGACTTTCCGAAGGCCTGCCGATCGCGCTGCAGCTGCAGGCGAGCTGGGGACGGGACGAGCTGCTGCTTGACGCGGCCGAGGCCCTGGAGCGGGCCAACGGCCGCCGCTGGGTCGACTCGCTGCCGCCGCTGGCGCGGGCGGCCGAGACCGCGGAGGTTTGAGCATGCCGGCGATAGTGGCCGAGGGGCTCGAGCGCGCCTTCGGCGAGGTGCTCGCCGTGCAGGGCATCGACCTGGCCGTGGACGAGGGCGAGATCTACGGCTTCCTCGGCCCCAACGGAGCCGGCAAGACGACGACGGTGCGGATGCTGACGACGCTGCTGCTGCCGACCGGCGGGCGCGCCAGCGTCGCCGGTCACGACGTCATCGGTGAGGCCCGCGCGGTGCGCGCGTCGATCGGCGTCGCCCTTCAGGAAGCGGCGCTCGACCCGCTGATGACCGGGCGCGAGCTGATCCGCCTGCAGGCGACGCTGCAGGGAATCCCCACCGCCGAGGGCCGGCGGCGCGCCGACGACCTGCTCGAGCGGGTCGACCTCGCCGCCGCGGCCGACCGCCGGGTAGGCACCTACTCGGGCGGCATGCAGCGCCGGCTCGACCTCGCCGCCGCCCTGGTCCATGAGCCGCGGGTCCTCTTCCTCGACGAGCCGACGACCGGCCTCGACCCCGTCAGCCGCAAAACCATCTGGGAGGAGGTGCGGGCCCTGAACGACGACGGCACCACCGTCTTCCTCACGACCCAGTACCTGGAGGAGGCCGACCAGCTCGCCGACAACGTCGGGATCATCGACCGCGGCAGGATCGTCGCCCGGGGAACGCCGGAGTCGCTCAAGGCGGAAATCGGCAACCCCCACATCCAGCTGCAGCTGGAGCGCGGGTCCGTCGCCGAGGCGGAGGAGATCTGCGCTCGGATCGGCAAGCTCCTTCCCCCCAAGGACGGCCGGAAGGTCCTGGTCGAGGTCGAGAACGGGGCGGCGGACATCCCGCTGGTCGTCCGCGCCCTCGACGAGGCCGGGATCGCGGTCGAGTCGCTGGAGCTGGTGCGGCCGACGCTCGACGACGTCTTCGTCGAGAAGACCGGTCACCACCTCGAGAAGGAGAGCGAGGAAAGCGACGAGCAGGAGCCGATCGAGGCATGAATTCCTTCGCGACCAACATCCGGGTCGTCAAGGCGCTGGGGATGCGGTCGATCCGCCAGACCTTCCGCCGGCCGCAGCTGATCGCCCCGATCATCGTCTTCCCGACGCTGCTGCTGGCGATCCAGACCGGCGGCGCCGGATCGGCGGTCGAACTGCCGGGCTTTCCCCCGGTGCAGAGCTTCCTCCAATTCATGCTGGCCGGGGCGATGATGCAGGCGCTGATGCTGGCCGGAAACAGCGGCGGCATCGCCCTCGCCGTCGACATCGAGATGGGCTTCACCGACCGCCTCTTCTCGGCCCCGATCCCCCGCTTCGCGATCGTCCTCGGGCGGCTGGCGGGGACCGCGGCGCTGGGGCTCTTCGCCGCGCTCTGGTTCCTCGCGATCGGGCTGATCTTCGGCGCCACGATCGAGGGCGGCGTCCCCGCCGCCCTGCTCGCGATCGTGCTGGTCACCACCGCGGCGCTGGCGGTCGGCGGGCTCGGGGCGGCGATCGCGCTGCGCACCGGCAGCGCCAGCGTCGTCCAGGGCCTCTTCCCGCTGGTCCTGGTCGTCCTCTTCCTCTCCTCCTCCTTCTTCCCGCAGGAGCTGATGATCGAGCCGGCGAAGACGATCGCCGAGTACAACCCGCTCAGCCTCGTGGTCGAAGGCATCCGCGAGCCGATGATCTCCGGCATCGACGCGGCGGACACGCTCTACGCGATCCTGGCGATCCTCGGCATCGTCGTCCTCGGACTGCTGCTGAGCGCCCGCGCCCTGCGGCACCGGCTGCGAGTGGGCTGATGGAAGCGACGCTGGAGATCCCGGCCTGGCGCTCGAACCTGGCGACGATCGGCGCCCTGATGGCCCGCGCCAAGAACGAGCTGGTGCGAGTGCCGGGGGCGGCGATCCCCGGCGTGCTGGCGCCGACCATCTTCTTCCTCGGCCTCAACGGCGTCTTCGGCGCCCTGACCCAGCTGCAGGGGTTCAGCACCGGCACCTACGAGAGCTTCATCGTCCCCGTCAGCATGCTCCAGGGGGCGGGCTTCACCGGTGCTGCGGCCGGGGTCAACCTCGCCCGCGACATCGAGCAGGGCTGGCTCGACCGGCTCCTGGTCTCCCCCGCGCCGCGCTGGGTCCTCCTCGCCGGCACCGTGCTGGCCGCCAGCGCCCGCTCGCTGATCCCGGGGACCTTCGTCTTCGCCATGGCCCTGGCGCTGGGCGCCGGCTTCCCCGGCATCGACGGCGTACTGATCTGCTTCGCGATGGTGGCGGCGATGGCCGCCGTCGCCGCCTGCTGGGGCTCCTTCCTGGCGCTGCGCTTCAAGAGCCAGTCGGCGGCGCCGCTGATGCAGGCGGGGATGATGGCGCTGATCCTCACCACCACCGCCTACGCGCCGCTGGCGCTGCTGCAGGGCTGGCTGCAGGACATCGCCCGCATCAATCCCGTCACCAAGGTGCTCGAAGCGGCGCGTCAGGGCTTCGTCGGCAGCGTCACCTGGGCCGATACCTGGCCGGGACTGCTGGCGCTGGTGGGATTGCTGGCCATCCTCGGCGCCCTCGCCCTGCGCGAGATGCGCCGCACCGCCCTGTGACCACCCGCCGACGGGACGAAATGTCTCTCCATGGGCGACATATCGGCCCGTCGGCGGTGGAACTGGCGGAGCGGGTGCTGCGGCGGAATTGGGTGGCGGGCAGCCGCGACGGTCCGGCATACGCGTATACGCAGCCGAGCCCGGGGCGGTATCCGTGGCAGTGGTACTGGGACTCCTGCTTCGCGGCGATCGTGTGGCGCCGCTTCGATCCGGTCCGCGCCAGGAGGGAGCTGGAGAGCCTGCTGGCGGCGCAGCGTCCCAACGGCTTCATCGGCCACACGATCTTCTGGCGCCACCCGGTCTCGCTTGCCCGCCTCGCCTTCTACAACGTCGCCTCGCGCAGCTCGCTGCAGACCGAGACGATCCAGCCGCCGCTGCTGGCCTGGGCCTGGAGCATCGCCGTCGGCGACCCGGCGCTGGAGCCGCGGATCGCGACCCACATGGACTGGCTCGCCGCCAACCGCGACCTCGAGGGGGACGGGCTGCTCTGGATCGTGCAGCCGGACGAGTCGGGGCTCGACGCCTCGCCCAAGTTCGAACCGGTCTGGGGCCGGCGCTCCAACGGCCGGATCGGCTTCCCGCTCCTCGTCCGCCACAACCGCCGGCTCGGGTGGGACGCCCGCCGCATTCGCGAGCGCGGCGGCCCGGTCCTCTGCGAGACGCTGGTGAACACGATGTGGTCGCTCTCACTGCAGGCGATGGGCAGGCCCTCGGCGACGCCTGCCCTCGTAGAGCGGCTCTGGGACGAGGGGCGCGGCCTCTTCCTCGACGAGGCGCAGCCGGGCGGCGTCCGGCCCGGCGTCCTCACCTGGGCGGCCCTGGCCCCGCTGGCCCTGCCGGACCTACCGGAGGCGATCGGGCGGCGGCTGGTCGAGGAGCACCTGCTGAACGAGTGCGAGTTCCTCACCCCGGTGGCGCCGCCGTCGGTCGCCGCGTCAGAGCCCAGCTACGAACCGGACGGCGGCCACGGCCCGATCCGGCGCTACTGGCGCGGGCCGACCTGGGTCAACTCGGCCTGGCTGGTCTGGCTGGGGATGCGGCGCCTCGGCTACGAGGAGCAGGCGCAGCACCTGGCGGACGGCCTGATAGCCGCGGTCACCCGCGAAGGCCTGCGCGAGTACTACGACCCCCGCACCGGCAAGGGCCTCGGCGCCAAGGACTTCGCCTGGTCCGCCCTGATCGCCGAGCTAGCGGATCCGGCCTACCGCTTCAAATAGCCGGCTGGCAAGGACGCAGGGAGTGAGACGAGGGGAGCGCACTCCAGTGCGTGACCCTAAGGCGAACGACCGAGGACACCGCCAGACGGTTATTTGTAGCGGTAGGTGATGCGACCGCGGTCGAGGTCGTAGGGCGACAACTCGATCTTCACGCGGTCGCCCGGGAGGATGCGGATGTAGTGACGGCGCATCTTCCCGGAGATGTGGCCGAGCACATCGTGCCCGTTGTCGAGTTTGACGCGGAACATCGTGTTGGGGAGAGCCTCGGTGATCTCTCCCTCCATTTCGATCTTTTCCTCTTTGGCCATGCGGCGGGGAGCGTAGCGGACGGGTCAGTCTTCGCGCCCGCTCCAGGCAAGCCAGTTGCGAGCGTGCTCGAGCGCGGCGGCACGATCGGCGACCTCGCCCGCGTACTGCGCCGCCTCCAGCTCGGCCATCAACTCCCCCAACTGCGGCCCCTCCTCGATTCCCACCTCGGTCGCCAGCTCGTCGCCGCGGACCAGCGGCGGGGGCGGGCCGTCGCGACGCCAGTCGAGGGCGGCGCCGACCATCTCGCGGGCCAGCGTGAGGTGCGCCTCGACCATCTCGGGGCTGGCCAGCGGGCCGGCGCCGCGGGCACTGAGCCGATCGGCGACGGTCAGCAGGGTCACGTCGACGGGGACCGGGTCGGTCGCGCGGAGGTAGTCATGGACCCGCCGCGCGGGCAGCGGCATCTCCGGAATGAGAAAGCCGAGCCGCAGGTGGTGGAGCGTCAGCGCGCGCAGGTGCTGGGTAAGCCGCCGGCTGGCGCGCAGGCGGGCGCAGATGCCGCCGATGATCTCCGCCCCCACCTGGTCGTGACCCCGAAAGCCGACGAAGCCGCCCTGCTCGCTGCGGGTGGCCGGCTTGCCGATGTCGTGGAACAGGGCGCCGAAGCGCAGCGCCGTGCCGCGGCTCATCTCGTCGGCCAGCGGCTCCGCCAGCAGCTCCGACACCTCGGCCGCGTGCTCTCCGGCAAAGCGCTCGAGGTCGGCCCCGACCTCGAGGGTGTGCTCCAGCACCGCCAGCGTGTGCCCGTGCACGTCGAGGTGATGGTTGGGGCCCTGCTCGACCCCCCGCAGCCCCTCCAGCTCGGGCAGGACGACGGCGGTCAGCTCCAGCTCGTCGAGGAGCGAGAGCCCGCGCAGCGGATCGGGTCCTCCGAGCAGCTGCCGCAGCTCCGCCAGCTGCCGCTCCCCGGCGGGGGCGGCGGCGGGGGCGGAGGCAGCACGCGCCAGGCGCGCCGTCCCGGCGTCGACCTCGAGCTCCAGCTCGGCCGCCAGGCGCGCCGCCCGCAACAGCCGCAGCGGGTCCTCGGCGAAGCTGCGCTCGCCGACCGCCCGCAGCAGCCGGCGCTCGAGGTCGGCGAGCCCACCGAAGGGATCGATCGGCTCGCCGGCGCCGAGAGGAACGGCGACGGCGCCGATCGTGAAGTCGCGCTCGGCGAGGTCGGCGTCGATCCCGTCACCTCGCAGGGCGGTCACGTCGACCTGGCCGTGCCCGCCTGCCCCCGCGACCCGCCAGGTGCCGAACTCGGCCGAGAGCTCGAAGGCGTGCTCACCGAGCTCGCGCGCGACGGCTCGGGCGACCGGCTCGGGGTCGCCAGCCACTGCCAGGTCGAGGTCCTCGACCTCGTAGCCGAGCGCGGCATCGCGGACGGCGCCGCCGACGATCCAGACGCCGTCGGCGTCGCCGAGCGCCCGCCGCGCGGCGGCGACGAGTGGCGAGGAGCCGAGGCGCTCGGAGAGGCTCATGCCGCCCGGCGCGGCACCCTGGCCGAGATCCCGCAGGTGACCTCGTAGTTGATCGTGTCGAGGCGTGCCGCGACCTCCTCGGCGGAGATCCGGTCCTCCCCCTGGGCGCCGATCAGCACCGCCTCCTCGCCCGGCTCGACCTCGGTCTCGGAACCGAGGTCGATCGTCACGTTGTCCATCGAGACCGTCCCGACCAGCGGCCTTCGGCGCCCACCGACGAGGATCTCGCCGTTGTTGCTGAGCCCGCGGCGGACGCCGTCCCCGTAGCCGAGCGGCACGATGCCGACCCAGGTGTGCGCCGGCGCCGCCCAGCGCTGGCCGTAGCCGGCGCTGGCGCCGGGGGCGAAGCGCTTGACGTCGGCGACGTAGGAACGCAGCGAGAGCGCCGGCGCCAGGCCGCGCTCGGCCGGGTCGCCCTGGAACGGGTCGAGCCCGTAGACGGCGACGCCGCAGCGCGCCATGTCGTAGTGGGAGCGATGGTCGCGGAAGACGGCGGCGCTGTTGGCGGCGTGCGCGATCACCCCCGGGAACTCGGCCCTGACGGCGGCGGCGACCCGGTCGAAGCGGTCGAGCTGATCGTCGAAGTACGTGGAGTCCCGTTCGTCGGCGGTCGCGAAGTGAGTCCAGACGCCCGTCAGCTCGAGATCGGGGTCGGCGTCGCAGGCCCGCGCCAGGGCGAGCACCTCCTCGGGTTCGGGGTTGCCGAGGCGACCCATGCCGCTGTCGTACTTGACGTGGACCCGCGCCGGGCGGCCCTGGGCCCGGGCGCGCTCGGCGAGCAGGCCGCGGAAGCCCTCCCGCCACACCGCCAGCTCCGATCCGGCCGAGAGCACGATGTCGACCTCCTCCGCCGTCAGCGCTCCCATCGTCAGCAGGGGGATGTGCTGGAAGCGGCGGCCGATCTGCGCGGCCTCGACCGCGGTGGCAACGGCGAGCCGGGTGGCGCCGCCGGCGAGTGCCGCACCGGCGCAACCGTCGGCGCCATGCCCGTAGCCGTCCGCCTTGACCACGGCGCAGAGCTCGGCGCCCTCGCCCAGCTCCGCCTTCAGCCTGGTGCAGTTGGCTCGGATCGCGTCGAAGTCGATCCGAGCGACCGCGCGCTCCATCGAGCTACTCGTCGTCGACGAGGGCGGCGAGTGCGTCGGCCCTGGTGACCATGCCCGCCAAGCGCCCGTCGGCGTCCACGACAGGAAGGTGGTTGTGATGCTTGTCGGCGATTTTCTTCGCGACCCGATCGGCTGCCTCGTAGCTGTGGGCGACGATCGGATCGGGGGTCATCAGCTCGGAGACCTTGGTGGCGAAGGCTTTGTTGAGGCGCTCCTCGAAGCCCTTCATCGAGCCGACGAAGACGATCCCGCCCATGATGTTCAGGTAGTGGGGAAGGTGCAGGTCGGACTCCTCCTCGCTGAGGATCAGGTCCGACTCGCTGACGATGCCGATCACCCGCCGCTCCTCGTCGACGACCGGCACGGCGCCCAGCTCGGTCTTGGCCAGGAGGTCGATCGCGGTGCGGGCTTCGTCGTCAGGGGAAACGCTCGGAACGTCGGCGTCCATGATGTCGGCTGCGGTCTTCATATATGGCGAGATTATTCGACCAGACCGGCGGGAAGCATCCCCACCGGCAGCGAGTCGATCACGTCGGTCGCGATCACCGACTCGGCAGAGCCGACGCGAGCGGTCGCGTCGCGACCGGCGCGAGCATGCGCGACGACGGCCGCGCAGGCGGCCGCGAACGGCTCCAGGCCGCGCGCGAGCAGCGCCGCGATGACGCCGGAGAGCACGTCCCCGCTGCCCGCGGTGGCGAGGCCGGGGGCGGAGATCGCGTTGACGGCGAGGCGGGCGCCGTCGCTGACGATGGTGTCGTCGCCCTTCAGCAGGACGACCGCGCCGCTGGCCTCGGCGGCTTCGCGAGCCGCGGCGAGCCGGTGGGCTGCGACCTCCTCCGACTCGCGCCCCAGGAGCCGCCCCAGCTCGCCCGCGTGCGGCGTCAGGATCGTCGCCGCCTCGCGGGCGGCGAGGCGGTCCAGCCGGCCGGCGAAGGCGTTGAGCCCGTCGGCGTCGATCACCAGCGGGCACCCGATCCCCCCAACCACCTCGCGGGCCAGCTCGAGCGCGCCCGGGTCGCGCCCCAGGCCCGGCCCGAGGACGCCCGCGGCCGCCCGCTCGAACGCCCTCAGCACCGCCTTGGCCGAGACGGGTGCCAGGCAGCCGTCGCCGCCCGGGCAGGCGGCCGACATCACCTCGGGCTGGGCCAGCTCGAAGACCAGCTCGAGGTCGGTGGGGACCGCGACCGTGGCGTAGCCGGCGCCCGCCCTGATCGCCGCGAGCGACGCCATCCGCACCGCACCGGTGAGCCCGCGCGAGCCGCCGGCGATCGTCACCTGCCCGGAGCTGAACTTGGTCGACCGCGGACCGCGCCGCGGGGCCAGGGCGAGAACGGAGGGGTCGATCGTGCCCCCGGCCGGTACGGACGGCGCCCCACTTGGAATCCCGATCGGTGCTGCCCGCAGCTCGCCCGTATGCCACTTGCCGGGGGCGATCCGATGACCGAGCTTGGCGGTGTGAAAGCTCACCGTGACGTCGGCCTCGACCGCAAGCCCCTCGACCTCCCCGCTCGAGGCGTCGACCCCGGAGGCGATGTCGCAGGCGACCACCGGCGCCCCGCAACGGTTGATCGCCTCGATCGCCGCCGCCGCCGGCTCCCGTGGGGCTCCCTCGAACCCCGTCCCGAAGATCGCGTCGACAACGGCCCCGGAGTCCGCCAATCGTGAATCCAGATCGCCGGTCACATGCTCGCTCGGGACCCGTCCCAGACTCACTGCCGCGTCCCCCTTCAGCTCGTCCCCGGGCCAGAGCAGCAAGACCTCCGCCTCGAACCCCATTCCGGCGAGGTGTCGCGCCGCCACGAACCCGTCCCCCCCGTTGTTCCCCTTCCCGCAGACGACCCTCACCGGCCCCTGCGGGCTCAGCTCCGCCACCGCCTCCGCCACGGCCCTTCCGGCCGCCTCCATCAACTCCAGCGACGGAACCCCCATCTCCTCGATCGCCCACCGATCGACCGCCCGCATACCTTCCGCGTCATACAACGGCTGCAGCCAGGGCTCCATCCGGGCAGCCTAGCCCGGCTCTCGGGAGACGGGGACGGGACACCCCTCGAACGGCTTGTACTTCTCGGTTGTCCGGCCCTCGGACGGCCGCAACCGAGCCACCCGAGCAAGTTGAGTGAGAGGGGTGTCCCGTCCCCGTCTACTGGTGAACCACAGCGACGGCGGCCGCGTTGTCCCGCGAATGCGTCAGCGAGATATCCACTCGGAGACCCGCTGCGGCCTCAGCAGCTCGACCGGTGAGCTTGACGGTAGGCGGTTCCCCCGCCACGACCTCGATGTCGCGCAACCCGAACCCACCGGTCAGCCCCAGCGCCTTGACCACCGCCTCCTTGGCCGCAAACCGCGCCGCGAGATGCCGTCCCGGGCGGGCCTTGCCGCCGGCGTAGTCGAGCTCGGCGTCGGTGAAGACACGGTTGGCCAGGCGCGGATGGCGCTCCAGGGCGCGCTCCATCCGCTCGATCTCGAGCAGGTCGATGCCGACACCGGTGGCCATCGATCGAGCGTCTACTCGCCGACGCCGACGATCAGCTTCGCGGTCGCACGGTCGCCGGAGCTGCCCGCGCCCACTGCGACGTAGTCGATCTTCGCCAGGAAGGGCTTGGCTTCCCGGAACCCTTCGTCGCCGGGCGAGACCATGGTGGAGATCAGGCGAAGTGCCGAGGGGCCGTCGACGAAGGCGGTGATCGGGGTGCTGCCGAGGGCGGCCACGGCTTCCTTGTAGGTGGGGCTGTCGGCGAGGGTCGCGCCCGAATTCGCCGCGAGTGCCTTGGCCGCGGCCGCGAGGCCGTAGGCGATCACGATCTTCTCGCCCTGCGCCGCGACGACCACCGGCTTGCGGCCGAGTTCCAGGCTGCGGATCGAGAATCCACTGGCCTTGCCGCTGATCGCGGTGACGCCGGGGGTGCCGCTCGCGCGCAACAGGAGGCCGAGGTTGGAGACCGTGTTCCTGGCCTCGCCGGCGTTCTTCGTGCCCAGCACCAGCGCCCCGTCCAGGGTCCTTTCGCTGCTGCCTTCGACAAAGGCGCCGACGTCGCCGATCGAGGCGGTGATCTGTTCGAGATCGATACCGGCTTCCTCGAGGGTGCTCTTCAGCTTCCTGGGCGGAATCTGCCCCGGGATGCCGCTGCGATCGATCCGGTCGATCGCTTCACCGACGCGCTTGCCGAATTCGGGCGAAGCGAAGGCCGCGACGGAGCCGGAGGGAAGGGAGCCGAGGAGGACGGAGGCATCACCGGTGGGCGGGTTCTCCCCGGTGACGTCGGTGCTGATGTCAATCTCGATCTGGTCGGAGCCGGGGATCAGGCTGGCGACCGCGGTGGCTTCCTCGGGTTCGAGCCCGGAGCTCTCGAGGAACAGTTCGGTTTCGGGGTCGATCGCGCCACCGGACTGATCGATCAGGACTCCGATGTCGACGAATACGTCGGCGAAGCTGCCGTCCGGCGCGGTGGAGACCGCGCTCGCGAAGTTGTCTTCGTCGGCCAGCGAGTCACCGCCGGAAGCGTCGACCGCATCTTCGAAGGTCGCTTCGTCTTCGGCGATGACCAGCAGGTCGTCGACGACGCCGATGGTCATCCCGTCGTCGCGTTCGACCTTGAAGTCGACCCCGTCGTAGGAGCCCTCTTCGGCGGGGCCGTCGTCGGATTTGGCCTGCTTGTCGATGAAGTCCCGGGTCGCGTCGGCGTCGGTCGTCTGCACCGCGATGCCGTAGCCGGTGAAGTCCTCGCCGTCGTACTGCTCGAAGGAGATGCCGGCCTTTTCGCCCAGCCAGGGCTCGACTTCCTTGGCGTAGTCGAGGGATTCGCCGGAGTCGCTGGCCGAGGATTCGAGTTCGGAGACGATCAGGGCGCCGACGTCGTCGACCCCGGCGATGCTCTTGGCGAGGGAATCGATGTTCGAGCTCAGCTCCCCTTCCGGGCGCACCGTCACTTCGATGTACAGGGGCGATTTGGGCGGCGCGACGGCCGCCGGGCCCGAGCTGGAGTCATCGCCGCCGCAGCCGGCGATGGCGAGGGCCATGATCGCCGCGGCGAGGGAGAGAACGAGACGTACCTTCATGCAGGCGCGGATGCTAGCGACGTCACTCGACGGTCACGGTCTTCGCCAGGTTGCGGGGCTGGTCCACGTTCAGCCCCCGGGCGCGGGCGATGTCGTAGGCGAGCAGCTGCAGCGGCAGGATCGCGACGATCGGCTGCAGGATCCAGTCGGTGCGGGCCACCTCGATCGTCTCGTCGGCGACTTCGGCGGCGCGGTCGCCGCCGGCGGTGGCGATCGCGATCGTCTGGGCGCCGCGGGCGCGGACCTCCTCGACGTTGGAGAGGACCTTCTCCAGGACCGGGCTGTCGGTGGCGACGCAGACGACCGGCGTCGACTCGTCGAGCAGCGCGATCGGACCGTGCTTCATCTCCCCCGCCGCGTAGGCATCGGTGGGGATGTAGGAGATCTCCTTCAGCTTCAGCGCCCCCTCGAGGCAGACCGGCAGCCCGATGTGACGTCCGAGGTAGAGGAAGAAGTTGCGGTCGCTCTGGGCGGCGGCTACGGCGGCCACGGGGCCCTCGGTCATCGCCAGGGTCTCCTCGATCTTCGACGGCAGCGCCTTCAACTCGGCCACCAGCTCGGCGATCCTGCCCGCGGGCAGGGTCTCCCGCAGCTCGGCGATCCGCAGGCCCAGCAGGTACATCGCCGCCACCTGGGCGACGAAGGTCTTGGTCGCGGCGACGCCGATCTCCAGGCCGGCCCGCGTGTAGAGAACGGCGTCGGCGTCGCGCGTCGCCTGGCTGCCCATGATGTTGGTGACCGTCAGGACCTTTGCGCCCGCGTCTCGCGCCAGCCGCATCGCCGCCAGCGTGTCCGCCGTCTCGCCGGATTGGGTGATGCCGACGACAAGGTCCCCGGGGCCGACCACGGGATTGCGGTAGCGGTACTCGGAGGCGATGTCCATTTCGACCGGCACCCGCGCCCACTCCTCGATCGCGTAGCGACCGATCAGGCCGGCGTGGTAGGAGGTCCCACAGGCGACGATCACGATCCGCCGCACCCCGCGCAGGAAGTCGTCCTCGAGAGCGACGTCGGAGAGGTCGACCCCGTCGTCGCCGGGCAGGCGGTCGGCCAGCGTCTCGGCGACGGCGTCGGCCTGTTCGTGGATCTCCTTCAGCATGAAGGTCTCATAGCCGCCCTTCTCGGCCGCATCCGCATCCCAGGTCACCGTTTCGGGCTGCCGCTCGATCGGGGCTCCGTCGGCGTCGGTGATGCGGACGCCGCCGGCATCGATCTCGACGATCTCGCCGTTTTCGATCGGCATCGCGGTGCGGGTGTCGGCCAGGAAGGCGGGGATCGCGGAGGCGAGGAAGGTCTCCCCCTCTCCGACCCCGGCCACCAGCGGGCACTCCTTGCGGGCGCCGACCAGGCGCCCGGGCTCGCCGGCGTGCATCGCGACGAAGGCGTAGTGACCGCGGAGCTCCGCGTAGGCGGCGCGGACCGCGGCCGCGAGGTCGCCGTCGTAGTGGCTGGCGATCAGGTGGGCGACGACCTCGGCGTCGGTCTCGGAGGTGAACTCCTCACCGGCCGCCTGCAGGCGCTTGCGCAGCCCGGCGTGGTTCTCGACGATTCCGTTGAGGACGATGTGGACCCGGCCGCTGGAATCGGAGTGCGGATGGGCGTTCTCCTTGGTGACGCGACCGTGGGTCGCCCAACGGGTGTGGGCGATGCCGGTGTTGGCCGGGGCCAGCGCGCCAGCGCCGTTGGTGGCGCGGTCGTCCACCGCGGCGCGCAGGTTGGCGAGGTTGCCGACGGCGTGGACGCTCTCGACCTCGGCGCCGTCGAGCATCGAGAGGCCGGCCGAGTCATAGCCTCGGTATTCCAGCTTTTCCAGGCCGCTGAGCAGCAGCTCCTGGCAGGGCCGCCCACCGACGTATCCGACTATTCCGCACATGAGGGCGAGTAAGCGTAGAGGGCGACTGCCTCAACCGAGCTCTGCGCGAACGACGCCGGCCAGCCGCTGACAGACCTCGTCGGCCTCCTCGCTGCTCGGCGCCTCGACCATCACCCGCACCAGAGGCTCGGTTCCCGACGGCCGCAGCAGCACCCGCCCGCGCCCGCCGAGCCCCTCGCTCTCACGCTCCACGGCCTCCCATACCGCGCTCGCGTCGGCCACCGCGTCGCGGTCGGCGACCTCGACGTTGACCAGGGTCTGCGGCAGCTTCCGCATCGGCACGGCGTCGGCGAGGGAGGCGCCGCCGAGCTCCCGCATCGTCATCAGCGCCGCGGCGATCCCGTCCCCGGTGGGGGCGAAGCCGGTGGAGATGATGTGTCCCGACTGCTCGCCCCCCAACGACCAGTCGCGGCGCTGCAGCTCGTCGATCACGTAGCGGTCGCCGACCTTGGTCACGGCCACCTCGATGCCGGACTCCTCCATCGCCCGGTGGAAGCCGAAGTTGGTCATCACGGTGACGACCACGCCGCCCCTCAGCTCGCCCCGCTTGGCCATGCCGCGGGCCGCCAGCGCGATCAGCTCGTCGCCGTCGTGGACGCGGCCCGCGCCGTCCACCGCGAGGACCCGATCGCCGTCGCCGTCGAAGGCGAAGCCGATCTCAGCGCCGGAGGCGGCGACCTGCTCCGCCAGGGCCTCGATGTGGGTCGAGCCGCAGCCGGCGTTGATGTTGCGCCCGTCCGGTTCGACGCCGATCGCCTCGACCTCGGCGCCGAGGCGCTCGAAGATCGCCGGGGCCGCTCGGTGGGTGGCGCCGTTGGCGCAGTCGAGAACGACCCGCCGGCCGGAGAGGTCGAGCCGGAAAGCCGCCTCCAGCTCGCGCAGGTAGTCCTCGAGACCGCCGTTGAGCGCGCGGACGCGCCCGACCTCGGCGGCCGCTGGAGCCTCGTCCATCAGCGACTCGATTCGCTCCTCCCGCTCGTCCACCAGCTTTGTCCCCTGGCCGTCGAAGAACTTGATCCCGTTGTCGCGGTAGGGGTTGTGGGAGGCGGAGACGACGGCGGCAAGGTCGAGTCCGAGGCGCTTGACGAGGATCGCCGCGGCCGGCGTCGGCAGCACCCCACCGAGTAGAGCGTCGCCGCCGGCCGCGGCGACTCCAGCCGCCAGGGCCGCCTCCAGCATCGGCCCCGACTCGCGGGTGTCGCGGACGATCAGCACCTGCGGCCGGTCGACCTCCAGCGATGCGGTGGCGGCGCGGCCCAGCGCGGTCGCCAACTCTGCGCTGAGGAACGTCCCAGCCTCTCCTCGGACCCCGTCGGTACCGAAGAGCTTGCGCCCAGTCCTCACCGGGACCCCGTCAGCGCTTGCTGAACTGAGGCTTCTTGCGGGCCTTCTTGAGTCCCGCCTTGCGTCGCTCCTTGACCCTTGCGTCACGGGTCAGGAAGCCGCGCCGCTTGAGATCGCCGCGCAGCTCGGCGTCGATCTCGGTCAGCGCCCGGGCGATCCCGTGCCGGACCGCGCCCGCCTGGCCGCTGATGCCGCCGCCATGGACACGGACTCGCACGTCGACGTTGCCCTCGTAGCCGGAGACGGTGAGCGGCTGGCGAGCCATCGTCTGGTGAAGCGGGCGGGGAAAGAACTCCTCGAGGCTGC
Organism: Solirubrobacterales bacterium; assembly: GCA_040900615.1. Lineage (GTDB taxonomy): Bacteria > Actinomycetota > Thermoleophilia > Solirubrobacterales > 70-9 > VAYN01. The sequence continues at coordinate 75,083 of JBBDYP010000069.1, forward strand.
GCTTGTTGACTTCGAACTTGCCGTCGCCCGGAACCAGGGTCACGCGGGCGATCGAGCACTTGCGCTTGCCGGTGGCGAGGAAGCGGGCGCCGCTCTCCAGCTTCGCCGGGGCGCGACTGGCGGCGTCGACGTCAGGCTCGTCGACGCCGGCCAGAGCGGCCTCGCGACGGGCTTTCTCCTCTTTCTCGGCTTCGAGGCGCGCCTTCTCCTCAGCACTCAGCTCCCGCCCCTGCGGCTCAACCGCGATCGGCTCCAGATCGGCCCCCGGAATGACGTCTTTCTTCTTCTCGGCCGCGGGCTCCGGCTCCTCAACGGCCTCCGGCTCAGCCTCCTCAACGGCCTCGGGCTCCCCGGCCTCCTCGGCCACAGGCTCCTCAGCGATCTCGGACTCCGCCGCCTCGGCCACAGGCTCCGCACTCTCCTCGGCCACGGGCTCGGCGGGCGACTCAGCCTCCGCCTCCACGGCCGGGGCATCGGGCGTCTCATCCGCGGGTGGCGTGGGGGTGGGCTCCTCGCCCGCAGCTTGCGAGGACGAGGAGTCCTCCCCTGCGACAGGACCCGTGGGCTGAGCGTCCTGTCCCTCGGTCGTCTCGTCGACTGCTTTGTCGTCGTCTGCCATCAAGTGGTCTCCATCGGTTTCGGCTGTTGTGCCTCGTGCGGATGATCCGGGCCGGCGTAGACCTTCAGCTTGGTCAGTTGCTGGCGGGCGAGGCGGTTGCGCGGCAGCATTCCCTTGACGGCCTTGCGAATTACTTCCTCCGGGCGCCGCTCGAGCATCTCCGCCAGCGTCCGCGACTTGATTCCGCCCGGATAGCCGCTGTGGCGCCAGTAGACCTTCTGCGCCAGCTTGTCGCCGGTGACGCGGATCTTCTCGGCGTTGACGACGACGATGAAATCACCGGTGTCGATGTGCGGGGTGTACTCCGGCTTGCGCTTGCCGCGCAGGGCGTCGGCGATCTGCGTCGCCAGGCGCCCGAGGGTCTTACCCTCGGCGTCGACTACGTACCAGTCTCGCTGGCGGTTCGCGGGTGTGGCTACAAAGGTCTTCATCGCGCAAAAACCGCGCGGACGAACCTACGCGGCCGGGAGATAATAGCCATCCCGCCGTCTATACTGCCGCGCCAGCAGTGCCGAATCCCGTGCGGACGACCAAACGGGAGCGGAGGAACCGAAGAGACCGTTGCAGGTCTCAGGGGCGAATCGGACGAATCTCGTCCGTAGCGCATCTCTTTCAGCGCGAGCCCGACAGCTAACTCCGCAGGCAAACGAAAGAGAGGGCTAGCGGTGCGCGGTGACGAGAACGTCCGGCCGGGACCGGTCGGCAAGATATTGATATCGGCGGCGTTGGCGCTGCTGATGACCTGCACCGCGAGCGCCTCGGCGGCGACCGGTGGCGCACCGACTCCCGGCGGGAGCCCGCCCCCACCCGGCAGCACCGCCGGCGCCCCGTCCGCCGCGCCCAGCGCCGGCGCCCTGTCGCTCATCGCCGCCGAAACGACGCCGCGCAAGTCCTTCTACTTCGGCTACCGCTACCCGCGCCTGACCTACACGCTCGGCAGCAACTCGCCCCAGAACGACATCCGGATCGACGTCATCAACGTCGCCGGCGAAGTCGTCAAGACCTTCTATCGCGAGGACGTCGCGCCGGACGTCGCCAACAAGATCCGCTGGGACGGCACCACGAACGAAGGCAGGCCCGCCCGCAACGGCCGCTACAGCTTCCGCATCGGCCCACAGATCGCCGCCCCGCCCGCCCGCCGCGCCACCACCTCGACCACCCTCAGCCTCAGCTTCGCCTTCTACGGCTACGCCTTCCCGATCCTCGGCGCGCACGAATACGGCATGAGCGCCGGCCGCTTCGGCGCGGCCCGCTCGGGCCACACCCACCAGGGCCAGGACGTGATGGCAGCCTGCGGCGTCCCGCTCGTCGCCGCCCGCGGCGGCCGCGTCCAGTACTCGACCTGGGACGACGCCGCCGGCAACTACGTCGTCATCGACGGCAAGGGCACCCCCAACGACTTCATGTACGCGCACCTGGCCGAGCCCTCGCCGCTGCAGGAGGGCGACACCGTCCGCACCGGCCAGCCGATCGGCATCGTCGGCGACACCGGCGACGCCCAGGGCTGCCACCTCCACTTCGAGATGTGGGGGGCTCCCGGCTGGTATGAGGGGGGCTCCCCCTTCGACCCCCTCCCCTACCTCCAGAAGTGGGACGCCTACAGCTGAGGCGGCCCAGGCTCGCCGTGGCTTTGTCCTCGGTCGGCTGACTTGCTCACGCACCGAAGTGCGCTCGCGGCGTCAGCCTCCCTGCGTCCGCGCCACGGCTTCGCCTGAATCCGCCTTCTCACAGCGGCCGCAGCGGCCGCGCAGGACCACGTCGTGCTCGGTGATGTCGAAGTCCATGCGGTCGGAGAGCTCGTCGATCGCCTGCTCCAGGGAGCGGTCCTCGAAGGGGACCATGCGGCCGCAGTCGCGACAGATCGCGTGGTGATGGTGGTGGCCGGTCGGATCGACCCGCTCGTAGCCGGCGGTGCCGCGGCAGACCTCGATCCGCTGCACCAGCCCGAGCTGCTCCAGCTGCTCCAGCGCGCGGTAGACGCTCGCCCTGCCGACCGGCGGCTCGCGCCGGCGCAGCTCGTCGTCGAGGTCGAGCGCGGTCACGGCGCAGTCGTGCCCGGCCAGCGCCTCGACCACCGCCGTGCGAGCGCCGCCGCGACGATGGCCGGCTGCCTGGAGGGTCTCCAGCGCGAACTCCGCCCAACCGCTGTCGATCGACGTGGTCATCTCAACCGATCGTAGCCGCCGCCGGCAGGCGCTCTCTTGACCCGAGGGCCCGCAACGGCCTGGCCACGAGGGAGAGCAGGTAGGCGACGACGATCGCCACCGCGACGGAGGCGCCGCCGGCCGTTCCCGCGTAGTAGGAGAGGTAGAGGCCGGCGATGCCGGCGAGCGCCGCGATCGAGGCCGCCACGGCGATCATCGGGACCATCCGGTCGGTGAGGTTGCGCGCCGCCGCCGCCGGGCCGACGAAGACCGCGACGACGAGCAGGTTGCCGAGGCCCTGGACGGCGACGACGATCGCCGCCGCCAGCATGACCATCAGCGCGGCCTCGGCGAGAGCGGGCGAAAGCCCGAGGCCCCGCGCCGCATCGCGATCGAATCCGGTCGCCAGCAGCCGTGCGTGCAGCAGCGGCAGCGCCACGCCGACCAGCGCCACCAGGGCCGCGGCCGCGGCCAGATCGCCGTCGCTCGGACCGAGGATGTCGCCGAACAGCAGCGACTCGATCCCGGGCGGGGAATCCGGCGACAGCGCGAGCAGCGCACCGAGGCCGAACATCGTGGTGACGGTGACGGCGACGGCGACGTCGCGGCTGACGCCGGGGACGCGCGAAGCGAGCGCGATCGCCAGCGCCGCGAGGATGATCGCCGGCGTTGCCCCGAGGAGCAGCGGTATGCCCGCGATCGCGGCGAGCACCAGGCCCGGGAACAGCGAGTGCGCCAGCGACTCGGCCGCGTAGGAGAGCTCGTAGAGGACGACCCAGCAGCCGATTGCGGCGCCGGCCACTGCGAGCATCGTCATCTCCACGATCGCGCGTTGCATGAACGGTTCCTGGAAGGGCTCGAACATCGTCAGTGCTGGTGGTGGTGCGGGGGCAGGATCGCCCGGCCGCCGGTTCCGGGGATCTCGACGATGGCGCCGCCATAGGTCGCTTCGAGGACCTCGCGGTCGAGGGTCCGCGCGGGCGGGCCGACGGCGATCTGGCGGCGATTGACGCAGAGGACCGAGTCCCAGCGGCGGGCCTGCTCGAGGTCGTGGGTGGCGATCACGACGCCGTGGCCCTCTGCCGCGAGCGCCGCGATCAGCGCCTCCAGCCGCTCCGAGGCGGGCCGGTCGAGGCCGGTGAACGGCTCGTCCATCAGCAGCACCCGGGCATCCTGCACCAGCGCCCGGGCGATCAGGACCCGCTGGCGCTGGCCCCCCGACAGCTCGCCGAAGGTATCCCCCGCGAGCTCGTCCAAACCGACCCGCCGCAGCGCCTGCAGCGCCGATTCGCGGTCCTCGCGGCCCGGCCGGCGCCACCAGGGCAGCCGCGAGAGCGCGCCCATCGCCGCGACTTCGAGTGCCGAGACCGGGTAGTCGAGTCGGGAGCGATCCGTCTGCGGCACCGAGCCGCAGGAGGCGTTCACCCGCAGGGATCCCCGAAGCGGCCGAAGCTCGCCCAGCAGGGCTCGGAGGATCGTCGTCTTGCCGCCGCCGTTGGGCCCGAGCAGGGCCAGCCGCTCTCCGGCCTCGAGCCGAAACGAGACCTCGGTCACGGCCGGCGGCCCGGCGCCGTACCCGGCGGCGAGCCCGCTCGCCTCGATCAGGGGCTCAGCCGGCATCCGTGCCTTCCGTCGCTGAACCCGCGGACGATCGAGTCGGCGTTGGCCGCCTCCATGCCCAGGTAGGTGGCCCCGTCGGAGTCGGCCGGGCCGAGGGTGTCGCCGTAGAGGGTGTACTCGGCCGAGGCTCCGGTCTGGCCGGCGATGGCGTCGGCCACCTTGGCGCTCAGCGAGTCCTCGGGGAACACGGCCTCGACCCCCTCCCTTTCGATCAGGTCGATCAGCTCGCTCACGTCCTTGGCCGAGGGCTGCGCCTGCGTCGTCTGGGAGGGGATGACGGCGCCGACCACGTCGATCCCGTAGCGGCGAGCGAAGTAGCCGAAGGCGTCGTGGTCGGTGACCAGCTTGCGCTCGCCCGGCGGGACCGCGTCGATGCAGGCGGCGATGCCGGCGTCGAGGCGGCGCAGGCGCTCGAGGTAGGCGGCGGCGTTGCGCCTGAACTGGGCCCGGTGGGCCGGGTCGGCGGCGGCCAGGCGGCGCTCGATCTCGCGCACCGCGGCCTCGGCGTTGCGCGGGTCGTGCCACCAGTGCGGGTCATACCGGGAGGCCTCCTCCCCGCTCGTCTCCCCCGGCAGCCGCTCGGGCACCGCCGCGCCGAGGTCGACGACGGTGGCCTCGCTACCGCCGTCGGAGACGATCTGGTCGATCCACCCGTCGAGGTTGTCGCCGTTGACGAAGACAAGCTTCGCTTCTGCCGCGGCGACGACGTCGCTGGGACGCGGCTCGTACTCATGCGGGTCGGTGTTGGGCTCGAGCACCTGGTCGACTGCGACGGCGTCGCCGCCGACCTGGCGGACCCAGTCGCCGATCTGCGTGGTCGTCGCGACCACGTCGACCTTGTCTTCGTCCCCGGAACCGGCCACTCCGCAGCCGGCGCCGAGGAGCGCCAGGGTCACCGCCGCCGCCGCAATCGCCGCGGCGGGCCGGGCGACCCGCAAGATCGCTCGCCCGAGCGCGACGACGGCGAAGAGGGCTCCGGAGACGCAGGCGATCGTCGCTCCGGGCGGGGCGTCGGTCTTGACCGAGAGCCAGAGCCCGACCGTCCCCTCAACCGCCACGAGCGCGACGCTTGCCAGCTGCCAGCTCAGCAACCGCGCCGTCAGCAGGCGGGCGGTCGCGGCCGGGACGACGAACAGCGAGGCGACCAGGAGCGCACCGACGACCGAGAGCGTCGCCGTCGTCGCCAGGGCGATCAGGCCCAGCAGGGCGGCGTCCAGCATTCGTGCTTCCGACGGCCGCGACCGCGCCGTGCCCGGGTCGAATCCGTGCGCCAGCCAGCGGCGGCCGACCAGGGCGCTGACGGCGAGCGTCGCGACGGCCGCCACCGCGGCAAGCGCGATGTCGGAGCCGTCGATCAGGAGCAGGCTGCCGAACAGCAGGGTCTCGACGTTGGAGCCGGAGCCGAAGACGTCACTGGCGAGGATCACCCCCGCGGCGAGGCAGGCCACCAGGACCAGCGCCACGACGCTGTCGCGCTCACGGTCCCGGCTGCGGCCCAGCGCCGCGTTTCCGAGCGTGAAGACGACCGCGGCGGCGAAGGCGCCGAGCGGCGCCGCGAAGCCCAGCCCGTCGGCCAGGACCAGGCCCGGGAAGGCAGCGGTCCCGACCGCGTGCGAGAAGAAGGCGAGCCCGCGGAGGACGATCCAGGTGCCGAGCAGCCCGGCGGGCACCGCAAGGATCAGGACCTCGACGAGGCCACGCTGCACGAAGGGGAGTTCGAAGGGCTCGAAGATTCGAGCAGCATAATGAGAATGAATCTAATTTGTATTAGGCCCTCAGGGCTTGGGCGACTCGAAGCTCGCCAGCGCGAAGGTGGCGCTGAACCCCTTCGACTCGCTTTTCGCCATGCGCCGGGCCGCCCTGACCTCGATCTCGGCCGCGCTCTCGAGGGATGTCTTGAGCAACTCGGCGAGCTCCCTCCATCCCTCCTCGTCGACGACCATTGGGGTCCAACTCAGGTGGCTGTCGTCGCGAGCGTCGTAGGTGCCGGCCACGATCGCCTCCGCGGCGTGCTCGACGAAAGTCTGCAGGATCGTTGCGGTGATGCCGCCACGGATCGCCAGCGGCAGCTTCTTCCAGTCGCCTTCGGTAAGCAACGGTCGTTTGGTCGCGCGGTAGAAGTGTTGGGTCGAACCACGCACTGGAATCGTCTTGACGACCTCGGCGCATTCCAGATCCTCCAGCTTGCGGAAGTGGTAGGACACATCCGAGAGCGGCTCCCCTGATTCCCGTGAGAACTCGGCCGGGCTGATCGACCGACGACTCAGCACGGCAAGGATCTGCACCCGTAGCGGGTGGGCAAGCGCTTTCACCAGACGCCGATCGATGTTCAGGGCGGCGCCTGTCCTTCGCTCTTCCTTACGTGCCACGACGGCTCCGTGGCGGCGAGCGGAAATGCAGTATCTCCACCTTGATCGGAATCGAATCCTTGGAGTCGCAGTCGCCGTTGGCCCTGCGCTCGGCCGATCGAACTTGAATCTCAAGCACCCTGTCGAGGGTCTCCTTCAACTCCTCAACCACTTCGTCCCAACCCTCTCGATCCACCACCATCGGGCTTCGGCTGATGTGGTTGTCGTCGTCGTCGATCGTCCCGTGCGCCATCGCCTCGTTGACGTCCCCTCCGATCATTCGCAGCAGGTTCACGGTGATCGTGGCGCGCTCTTTCGGACCGACCCGGCTCCACGTGTCGGAGTCGAGCAGGTACCTCTTCGTGACTCGGTAGAAGTGCTCCGTCGAGCGCTTCCTCTCCACGCGCACGAGTTCGATGCAGCCCAGCCTCTCAAGCTCGCGAATATGGTAGGCCACGTTCTGGACCGGCAGATCCAGCTCTTCGGCCAATTCGCTTGGACTGGCAACCCGTTCAAAGAGCGCTATAACGCAATTCGCTCGGACCGGATGCGTTATCGCGGCGACCAGCGCCGGGTCTATGAAGTCGGTGCGGCTTCCCCGCTTGAGCTTGTCCGCCAATGGTGGCCTCCCTGCGCCCATCGTTCGAAATAGACGAATCACCGCGAGTGATCCGGGCAATTTACGACAGATTTCGCTCAAGCAGTTTGAGTGACCGAATCGCCCTGATTAGAACCACGGGTGTCTGAGGGCCTGAGACCGGGGGAGCCCGGCCTCACGGCCTTGGCGTCGAATTGAGGGAGGAGGTGGGGTCATCGTGAGCATGCACGAGGCAGTTCTGATGCCGCTGGGCATTCGTAAGGGAACCTGAACGCCGTGGAGCTCGGCCCCGAGGCTGGGGTCGAGCTCTTCCTTCACGCGGCTCCCCGCAACGCTCAAGCGATTTTCAAACTCCCTCCACCGAATGCGCAAGGCTTTTCGAGATATCGGAGAAATGGGAACCAAGATGACCTTCGACCCCAAGATCGCCAAGGCGCTCTCGCATCCGCTGCGAGTCCAGATCCTCGAGCTTCTCCAGGGCAAGGAAGCAAGTCCGGCCATGCTTACCAAGGAGATGGGCGGGGTGGTCCTTGGCTTGATCGCCTACCACGTCCAGGTCCTCGAGGAGTGCGGGTACGTGGAACTGGTTCGCACCCGACCGCGTCGCGGCGCCGTCGAGCATCTCTACCGCGCGAGGCCGGTCCCGTTCTTCGGCGGGGCCGAGCTGAGGAGCGTGCCGCGCTCGCTGCGCGGCAAGGTCACGGCCATGTCGCTCCAGAAGTTCATCGATGCCTCGATCGCCGCGCTCGAGGCCGGCACGATGGACGAGCGTGAGGACACGGTCCTGGGCGGCATGGTGATCGGCGTCGATGAGCTCGGGTGGGCACAGGCGGCTGAGATTGCCCGGTCGGCGTTGGCGAGCTTCCAGATGATCCACGACCAAAGCCGGGCCCGCACTGAGGCAACCGGGAATCCGCTGACTCCGGTGGTCGTCGGCGTCGCAGGGTTCGAGGCGGCCGACGTGGGACGCCGCGAAGGCCCATGAGACTCTGGCGACCGCGTCGTCGACGGGGCTCGCCACCCGTGGGCCATCGCCACGGGCAGCTCGCCGCGAGCGACGACGATTGGGCCGTCACCTACGACGATCTGCTGGTCGAATCCGGCGTCTTGGCCTACGTGGTGAACGAGCAGCCCGACGGCATCACGATCCAAGGCCTGTGCCCGGTCCCGCAGCTGTTCCGAGTGGGGATTCGGACGGCAGCGCTTCCTCGGACGCACCCCGCGCCTGACTGGCGTCAGGTCGGCGCAGCCCGGCGGTTGACCACTGGTCGCGCACGGATTGCCCGGAAATTGGGGGTGGAATCCGGGACCCATGGGGAAGTCGCGGAATTGGTCTGAAAGTATTTGAGTGTGCAGTGCCACTGAAGGGATTACCCCACCCGAAGGAGCCACCTGTGAAGCAGAAGCGACCCGAAACGATCGACCAGCGCCTCGTCAGGGCGCTTTCCCACCCGCTGCGCATCCAGATCCTCGAAGTTCTCACCGAACGCGTGGCGAGCCCCAGCTGGCTGTCGGAGGAACTCGACGCCGGCCTCACCCACGTCGCCTACCACACCAGGGCGCTGAACAAGTGCGGCTGCCTGGAGCTGGTGGACACCGCGCAGCGGCGCGGCGCCACCGAGCATTTCTACAAGGCGGCGCCGTGCTCGTTCATCGGCGACCGCAGCTGGCGCACAGTGCCGCGAGCCGTGCGCGGCGGCATCTCCGCCGCCTCATTGCAGACGTTCATGGACAAGGCCGTCACCGCGCTGGAAGCGGGCACGATCGACGGCCGCGACGACACCACCCTGAGCTGGATGCCGCTGGGCCTCGATCAACGCGGCTGGGACGAGGTGACCGCGATCATGGGGGAAGCCACCGACCGGGTGCTGGCGGCGCAGTCGCGAAGCAGCCGGCGCCTCACCAGGAGGAAGGGCGACGGCGAGGCGATTTCGGCCGTCGTCGCCCTCGCCAACTTCGAGACGGGAGGGTCCCGCACCGGCTAGCCCCGCGCGGCTACTCCCACTCGATCGTCGCCGGCGGCTTGGAGGAGATGTCGAGCGCGACCCGATTGACGTCGCGGATCTCGTTGATGATCCGGTTGGAGACGCGCTCCAGGAGGTCGTAGGGCAACCGCGCCCAATCGGCGGTCATCGCGTCGTCGGAGGTGACGGCGCGGATCACGATCGGGTAGGCGTAGGTGCGGCCGTCGCCCTGGACGCCGACCGAGCGGACGACCGGCAGCACGCAGAAGGACTGCCAGAGCTGGCGGTAGAGCTCGGCGGCGCGGATCTCCTCCTGCAGGATCGCGTCGGCGGCGCGGAGGATGTCGAGGCGCTCGCGGTTTACCTCCCCGCCGACGATCCGGATACCCAGGCCGGGCCCGGGGAAAGGCTGGCGCCAGACCATCCGCTCGGGCAGGCCGAGCTCGACGCCGACGGCGCGGACCTCGTCCTTGAACAGCATCCGCAGCGGCTCGACCAGATCGAAGTCGAACTCCTCGGGAAGGCCGCCGACATTGTGGTGGGACTTGATCGTCGCCGCGTGGTCTGAGCCGCCGGACTCGATCACGTCGGAGTAGAGGGTGCCCTGGACCAGGAAGCGGACGTCCTCGAGCTTTTCTGCCTCCTCCTCGAAGACGCGGATGAACTCCTCGCCGATGATCTTGCGCTTGGCCTCCGGGTCCTCGACCCCAGCCAGCTTGGCGAGGAAGCGCTCTTCGGCGTCGACGTGGACCAGCGGGATGCCGAACTGACTGAAGGCCTCGACAACCTGTTCAGCCTCGTTCAGCCGCATCAGCCCGTGGTCGACGAAGACGCAGGTCAGCCTCTCCCCCACCGCCCTGTGGACGAGGAGCGCCGCGACCGAGGAATCGACCCCGCCCGAGAGGCCGCAGATCACCCGGCCCTCGCCGACCTGGTCCCGGATCCGCTCGACCTGCTCGGCGATCACCGACTTCGGCGACCACTGCTGCTCGCAGCCGGCGACGTCGCGGAGGAAGCGGGTGAGGATCTCGGTCCCGTAGGGGGTGTGGACGACCTCGGGGTGGAACTGGATCCCGTAGAGGCCGCGGTCGGGCAGCTCGCAGGCGGCTACCGGGGAGCCGGGGCTGGAGGCGAGGGCGACGAAGCCCTCGGGCGCCTCGAAGACGGCGTCGCGGTGGCTCATCCAGCAGCTCTGCTCCTCGGGCAGCCCACCGAGCAGCCGCCCGCCGCCGTCGCGCAACACCAGCTCAGTGCGGCCGAACTCGCCGGACTCGGCCGACTCGACCCGGCCGCCGAGCGCCAGCACCATCGCCTGCATCCCGTAACAGATGCCGAGCAGCGGGATCTCCAGGTCGAGCAGCTGGGTCGGGAACGGCGGCGCCCCCGGCTCGTAGACCGAAGCCGGCCCGCCCGAGAGCACCAGCGCCTTCGGCGCCCGCTCGCGGATGTGCTCGACGGGCGTCGTCGAGGGCAGCAGCTCGGCGAAGACGCCGCATTCGCGGATGCGGCGGGCGATCAGCTGCGAGTACTGGCCCCCGAAGTCGAGGACCAGCACCTCCTCGACAGCCCGCCCTGCATCAGGGAGCGTTTCTTCGGCAGCGCCGGTCGCCTGCTCCTCCTCGGTACCGGCGAGGAGGGGCTCAGTCATCCGAGACTGCAACTCCAGCCGAAACCGCCGCCCGTCCGTTGGACCCCATGCCGACCGCCTGCTCGTTCTGGAGCTTCTTGCCCTCGCTCATCAGCGCCGGCGCGACCATCACCTCGGCCCGCTGGAAGGAGCGGATGTCCTCGTAGCCACAGGTGGCCATCGAGGTTTTCAGCGCCCCCATCAGGTTGAAGGTGCCGTCGTTCTCCTGCGCCGGCCCGAGCAGGATCTCCTCCATCGTCCCGTCCTGCTTGGTCGAGACCCGGGTGCCGCGGGGCAGCGAGGGATGGAAGGTCGCCATACCCCAGTGGAAGCCGCGACCGGGTGCCTCCTTGGCGCGGGCCAGGGGCGAGCCGACCATCACCGCGTCGGCCCCGCAGGCGATCGCCTTGGAGACGTCGCCGCCGGTCCGCATGCCGCCGTCGGCGATCACGTTCACGTACTCGCCGGTCTCCAGCATGTGCTGGGCGCGCGCCGCCGCCACGTCGGCGATCGCGGTCGCCTGGGGGACGCCGATCCCGAGCACGCCGCGCGTCGTGCAGGCGGCGCCGGGGCCGACGCCGACGAGGACGCCGACGGCGCCGGTCCGCATCAGGTGCAGGCCGGTCGAGTAGGAGGCGCAGCCGCCGACCACGGTCGGCACCGGCACCTCGGCGATGAACTCCTTCAGGTTCAGCGGCTCGACCGTGGTCGAGACGTGTTCGGCGGAGATCACGGTTCCCTGGATCACGAGGATGTCGAGGCCCGCCTCGACCGCCACCTCGTAGTGCTCGCGCACCTTCTGCGGCGTCAGCGAGCCGCAGACCACCGCGCCCCGCTCCTTGATTTCGGCGACCCGCCTGCCGATCAGCTCCCCCTTGACCGGCTCCGTGTAGATGTCCTGCATGATCCGCGTCGCCAGGTGCTTGGGCGCCGCGGCGATCTTCTCCAGCAGCTCCTCGGCGTTCTCGAACCGAGTCCAGATCCCCTCCAGGTTGAGGACTCCGAGCCCGCCCAGCTCGTTGACGAGCACCGCGGTGTCGGGGCTGACCACGCCGTCCATAGCCGAGGCGACGAGGGGAAGTTCGAAGCGATAGGGACCGAGGGTCCAGCTGATGTCGATGTCGTCAGGATCGCGGGTGCGACGCGACGGGACGATTGCGATGTCGTCGAATCCGTATGCGCGCCGCCCCTTCTTGCCGCGACCAATGTCAATTTCCAAGGGTGTCCTCCAGGGCTGGCGTTGAATAGCCAGCCTACACTTCTGCGGGGACCTCCAATTCGTGGACCGCGACCTCGCCCAGCAGGCGCTCGACCTGGTTTCGGTCGACCGTGCCGGCGCCGAAGTGCTGGGTCGACTCGGCGCCGCAGGCGACGCCGAACGCGAGGCACTCCTCGGGCGTGCGTCCCTCGTAGCGGGCGGCGACGTAGCCAGCGAGGAAGGCGTCGCCGGAGCCAACGGTGGAGACCGGCTCCAGCGGCTCGGTGTGAACTTCGAGCAGTCGCCGCTCGGCCCCCTCTCCGACCGCGGCGACGCAGCCCTCGGGCCGCGTGATCGCCGCCTCGGCGGCACCGAGGCGAACCAGCTCGCGCAGTCCGTGGGCGAGGTCGCTGCCGTCGGCGAACTCCTGCCCGACCAGCTCCTCGGCCTCGCGCTCGTTCGGCGTCACCATCGAGGCACCGGCGCGGACGCCGGCCACCATCGCCTCGCCTTCGGCGTCGAGGACGACGGGGACCCCGCGGCGGCTGAGGTCGGCGATCAGGCGGGCGTAGAGGTCGTCTCCGGCCCCCGGGGGCAGCGAGCCCGCCAGCACGCAGATCTTCGCCCCGTTCGCCAGGTAGCCGATCCGCTCGAAGAGCTTCTTGACCTCCACCGGGCTGACCGCGGGCCCGCGCTCGTTGATCTCGGTCTGGTCACCCGAGGTGGGATCGATCACGGCGAGGTTGATCCGGGTCTCGGCGGCGATCCGGGAGAAGTCGGTGAGGACCGATTCTTCGTGCAGCTGTTCGAGGACGCGCGTCCCGGTCGGGCCGCCGACGAACCCGGCGGCGATCACCGGCCGCCCCAGCAGGCTCAGGGCGCGGGCGACGTTGATGCCCTTGCCGCCGGCGACGGTGCGGCTCTCGACCGCGCGGTGGCGGCGACCGAGGCGGAAGTTCGGAACCGCGACGGTTCGATCTATCGCCGCATTCAGCGTCACGGTGAGGATCACTCGACGTTCACCCGATTCCGCTCCCTCGATCGTTTCTGCGGGACAGCCGGCGGTACAGCAATACCCCGATCATCAGTATCACGAACAAGGTCAGCGCAATAGGGATCAGGTTGTTACCGACGAAGTCCCGGACGCGGTCGAAAGTGCTCGCCTCGGGGATCGAGCGACCGGCGCGCAGCGGCACTGCGCCGGCCCGCAGGCCGTCGACGTAGACCGTCGCGCGGCCGAGGACGGCGCCACGGCGAATCGGCCCCTCGACCTCGCCCGGGGCCTTCACCTCGATGCTCAATTTCTGCCCCCGGTGGAGGCCGACGGCGAGGCTGCGGGCGGCGCGCAGGGGAAGCTGGCCGCCGGAGTAGCGGATCGAGGGATCGGTGAGGTCCTGACCGGCGTGGATCGGCAGGCGGCGCTTGTACTGAGAGAAGCCGTATTCGAGCAGCGCCAGGTTGTCGGAGTAGCGGGTTTCGTCGGTCGGGGCGCCGATCGCGACCGAGATCAGGTCGACGCCCTTCCTGCGGCCGGAGCCGACGAGGACGTAGCCGGCGCCCCAGGTGTGGCCGGTCTTCACTCCGGTCACCCAGGGCTCCATCAGCAGCAGTTCGTTGATCGTGTTGATCCGGCGCGGCGGCTGCACGCTGCGGAGGACGACGCTGCGGGTGTCGGAGATCTTCGCGAAGGCCGGGATCCGCAGCAGCCGCTGGGTCAGCGTCAGCAGGTCGCGGGCGCTCGAGTAGTTGCCCTTCTGGTCGAGCCCGACCGGATTCGCGTAGTGCGTGCTGGAGAGGCCGAGAGCGGCGGCGCGGCGGTTCATCTGGCGCAGGAAGCGCTCCGTGCTGCCGGCGGCGCGAATCGCCAGCGTGTGGGCGGCGTCGTTGCCGCTGCGCATGATCAGGCCGTAGAGGAGATCGCGGACGCTGATCTCCTGTCCCGTGCGCATGCCCAAGAGCGACTCGCCGTATTCGGAGTCGTAGGGGGCCGCCCTGACGATCCTGTCGAGCGGCATCTCCTTGATCGCCACGTAGGCGGTCATCAGCTTCGTCGTGCTGGCGATCGGCAGCCGCTCGGCAGCGCCCCGGGAGACCAGAACTTCGCCGGTGCGGGCGTCGATGACGGCCCAGGCCCTCGCTTCGATCCCGAGCCTTTCGGCCGGGGTTTCGGGCTTGGGCTTCTGCTTGTCCGTCGCGGACTTCTCGTCCGCGGCGCCGGCGGCGGCCGCGGCGAGCGCGCACGCGAGCAACGCCGCCAGCAGGGCGACGCCGAAGCGCCACCCCCTCATCGCAGCTGCAGCGTTTCGCCGGCGATCAGGATCTGCGGGTCGACTTCGGGGTTCAGCGCCAGGATCTCGGACACCGGCACGCCCGTCCGGTGGGCGATCGAGGTCAGGGTGTCGCCGCTCTTGACGACGTAGGAGTCGGCCTTGGTCCGGGAACGCTTTTCGTGCTTTGCCGCATCGCCGGAGCGGTTGTGCCCCTTGCTCGAGGACGAGTTCTGCCCGACTCCGCTGGAGAGGACGACGATCACCGCGACCACCGCGCCCGCCAGGGCGAGTGCAGCGAAGATCCGGGCGAAGGCGCTGGTGCGTTTTTCCATTGGACTGGATGTGAGATCGAAGCAGGAGCGGGTGATCGTAGTAGTGGCAGGAGTCGTCAGGCGGCCGATATGCCCCAGACCGTGGCTCGCAGGCGCGCCGCGGCCGCGGCTGGATCGCGCGTGCCGGCGATCCCGCGCGAGGCGGCGACCAGGCCCGAGGCGGGCCCGGCCGCGAAGGCGGCGCCCAGCAGCTCCGGCCGGCCGCCCTGGGCACCGACCCCCGGGATGAGGAAGACGGAGCGCGGCATCAGCTCCCGCATGCGAGCGATGTGCTCGGGCTCGGTCGCGCCGACGACCGCCCCCATGCCGCTGAGCCCGCCAGCCCCGAGCAGGCGCTCGGAGAAGCCGTCCACCAGTTCGGCCAGGCGCTCGTGCAGCGGCGCCTCCGGCGCCGGCAGGTCCTGGATGTCGGCGGCGCCGGGGTTGCTGGTGCGGACGAGGGCAAAAACGCCCGCACCGGCCGCGGCGGCCGCCGCGATCAGCGGCTCCAGCGCGTCGCCTCCGAGCAGGGGGTTGGCGGTGAAGGCGTCGACCCCGAGCCCTGCGACCGGGCCCCACGGGGTCGGCGTCTCACCGACCAGGGACTGGGCGTAGGCGGCGGCGGTGACCGGTACGTCGCCGCGCTTGCCGTCGGCGATGACCAGCAGGCCGGCTTCCTGCGCAGCAGCGCAGACCTCCGACAGGGCGGCCCACCCCGGCGCGCCGAGGCGCTCGAAGCAGGCGAGTTGCGGCTTGACCGCGACGCAGGCCGGGCCGGCACGATCGATCAAGGTGCGGCAATGAGCGACCACGGCGGCGGCGGCCAGTTGGGCAGCCGGTGTATCCGGATCGCCCGCCTGCGCCCCCTCCCCGGCCAGATTGGCCGGGTCGGGGTCGAGGCCTAGGCAGATCTGGCTGCGGCGTTCAGAGACCAGCGCCGCGAGCCGATCGGCGAACTGCGTCAGAAATCAGCCGCCCTTGACCTTGGACTTCAAGGCAGAGCCGGCGGAGAAGCGGGGCACCTTGCCGCCCGGAATCGTGATCCGCTCTCCGGTGCGCGGGTTCACGCCCTGGCGCGGGCCACGCTCGGCGACGTGGAATTTGCCGAAGCCGGTGAAGCTGACCTCGTCGCCGGAGCTGAGGGCGCCGGTGATTGCGTCGAGCACAGCGTCGACGGCGTCGCTGGCAGCCTTCTTGCTGCCAAGCCGGTCGTCGCCGGCGAGTTGGTCCAGAAATTCAGCCTTGGTCACGTCGAAACTCCTCCTCGGGGTTGAAGATCGGCGCAATCTAACAGCGGCCACGGCGTAACCACTACGAGCCGCTGATTGCCATCTCGCTAATCAGCAGCGGCGGAGTGTTCACCGAGCCCCCGAACGGGACCCAGCGAGCCTCCGCGCCGGCGGCCCGAACGGACCCGAGCATCGAGACCAGATCGCCGGCGATCGTGAACTCGCGCACCGGCTCGGCCAGCTCGCCGCCGCGTATCAGCCGGCCCGAGGCGCCGACCGAGAAGACCCCGGTGACCGGGTTGACGCCCGAGTGCAGGCCGGCGACGTCGGTGACGTAGACGCCGTCGGCGGCCTCTCCCAGCAACTCCGCCTCCGGCAGCGAGCCCGTAGCGACGACGAGGTTCGACGCCGAGACCGAGGGCTGCGAGCGGTAGCCGTGACGCGCGGCGCTTCCGGTCGAGGTCCCGCCCTGGCGATTGGCCGTGTAGGTGTCGTGGAGGTAGGAGCGCAGGCGCCCGCCCTCGATCAGCGCGGTGCGGCGGCGCGGCACCCCCTCGGCGTCGAACGGCGCCGACGCCGGCCCCTGCGGGTCGCGACCGTCGTCGTGCAGGGCGAAGGCCTCGCTCGCCAGCTCCTCTTCGAGGCGGCCGGCGAAGGGAGAGCGCCCACGCTGCACGGCATCGGCCCCGAGGGCGCCGCCGATCAAGCCGGCGAAGCTGGCGGCGACGGTGGGGTCGAAGACGACCGGGCAGGAGCGCGAGGCGGGCTTGGAGGCGCCGATCATCGAGACCGCCCGAGTCGCTCCCTCGGCGCCGATCGCCTCCGGCTGGAGGCCGGCGGGGCCGCGGGCGAGGCCGAAGCCGAGGCCGGTCTCGCGGCCGCCGTCTGCCTCCGCCAGAGCCTGCAGGTAGGCGAAGCAGTTGGAGCTCTCGTACTCACCGGCGACGCCGGTCGAGGAGGCGATCGAGACCTGCTCGGCCGAGTCGGCGTAGACCGCCTGCTCGACGCCGGCGATCCGCGGGTCCGCCGCGAGGGCGGTTTGCTCCACGCTCAGCGCCAGGTCGGCGACCTCCGCCACCGTCCAGGCCGCGACCGAGGGGTCGCTCAGCCCCGCCAGGGCCTCGATCGCCGCCGGCCGCGGCGGCGCCGCGAACTCGTCCTCGTCGGCGACCCGAGCCGCCTCTGCGGCGCGGAAGGCGATCGCCGCCACCCCCGGCTGAGAGAGGTCGGTCCCGTAGGCATAGCCGACCCGGTGGCCGATCCAGGCGCGGATACCGATCCCGCTCTGGGTCGCCGCGGTCAGGCTTTCGACCTCGCCTCCGTGGACCCTGACCTCGCGACCGCTGTCGCGCGCGGCGTAGGCCTCCGCCTCTCCGGCTCCGGCGGCCAGGGCGGCCTCGACCGCCCGCTTCGCGGTCGCGCTCAGCTCGCTCACAGCTCGGTTCCCCCCACCGTCATCGCCCTCACGCGGACGTGTCCCTGGCCGGTACCGACCGGGACCTTCTGGCCGCCCTTGCCGCAGATCCCGGTCTTCATGAAGAAGTCGTCGGCGACCGCGTCGATCGCCATCAGCGCCTCCAGACAGTTGCCGATCAGGGTCGCGCCGCGGCAGGGCCTGGTCACCTTCCCGCCCTCGATCAGGTAGCCCTCGGAGACCCCGAAGACGAAGTCCCCGGTCGCCGGGTCGACCTGCCCGCCGGCGAAGGAGACCGCGTAGAAGCCCCTCTCGACCTCCGCGATCATCGCCTCCGGGGTGGCGTCGCCGGGGGCGATGTAGGTATTGGTCATGCGCGGGATCGGCAGATGGCGGAAGCTCTCGCGGCGCCCGTTGCCGGTCGAGGCGACCCCGTCGCGCTCGGCGGTGAGGTGGTCGTAGAGGTAGGAGGTGATGCGCCCGTCCTCGATCACCTGCGTCTTCTGGGTCGGCGCGCCCTCGTCGTCGATCGAGTCGCTGCCCCACTCGCCCGGCAGGCGGCCGTCGTCGTAGGCGTTGAGGAGCGGCTGGGCGACCTGCTCGCCGAGCTTGCCGACGTAGACGCTGGCGCCCTTCTGGATGTGGTCGGCCTCGAGCCCGTGGCCGGTCATCTCGTGGAAGAGGACGCCGCCGAAGCCACCGCCGACGACCACCGACATCGAACCCGACGGCGCCGGCCCGGCGTCGAGCAGGGTCAGCGCCTTGCGGGCGGCCTGCTCGGCGATCAGGGCCGGGTCGTCTTCGAGCAGCTCGAAGCCGCGGTGGGCGCCGAGCGTCTCGGCGCCGGTCTCGACGGTGCCGTCGCGGCGGGCAACCGCCTGGGCGCCGATCCGGACCCGAGTGCGGTCGTCGCCGCTGAGCAGGCCGTCGGAGTTGGCCACGGCGACCTCGCGCCGCGCCTCGGCGTAGGAGGCGCTGAACTGGGCGATCTCGCCGCCCTGGCCGCGGGCGCGCTCATCCAGCTCGCGCAGCAGGGCGGCCTTGCGCTCAGCCGCCACCTCCTCCGGGCGACGATCGATCGGCTGCGGCATCGTCGCGACGGCCCGCAGCTGTTGCGGCTCGCGACGCTCTCCGCGCAGGGCGGCGGCGGCCTCGTCGGCGGCGCGTTCGAGATCGGCCGGGTCGAGGCCGTCGACGTGGGCGAAGTAGGTGGTGCCGCCGTCGACCACGCGCACCCCGGCGCCCTCCTCGGCACCGGACTGGACCGCCTCGACCCGCGACTCGTCGATCGACATCGAGAGCCCGTGGCGGCGTTCGGCGAAGACCTCGGCGAAGCGGCCGCCGTTGGCCAGCGCCCGGCCGAGGACGCGCTCGGCGACGGCGGGCTCGATCAGCTCGCTCACGCCTTCGGCCGCTTTCCCGCAACCTCGATCAGGCGGCCGGCGGATACGAACAGCTCGGCGCCGCTGCTCGAATCGCTGGCATGGTCGGCGCTGCGGCCGCTCGGGTAGTAGAGGCGGGCGAAGGGCCGGCGGGCGACGCGGCGGCGGCGCATGTAGGCGGCCGCCTCGTCGGCGTAGCCCGAGACCCGTTCAAGCAGAACGCGGTGTGGCTTCGGCGGCATCAGCCCTCCCCCCCGGCCGATGGGCCGATTTGTCGCGATATGCGCGACTTATCGTCCCGTCGGCCCGCGGTTGCCAGGTCGCGCAGAGTCGATCGCATGTCGAAGAGCATCAGCGAGGCGAGGGCGAAGCGCTCGGTGACGACGACCGCCGCCAGCCCTTCGTGGCGGAGGGCGAAGACCTCTCCCTGCTCGGTCGCGACGTGGACCTGCTCGACCGGCTCGCCTCCCGCCGCGTCGGCGACCGCGAACAGCGTCGCCGCGTCCTCACGCCAGCGCTCAGGGTCGGCGGCGGCGGCCAGGACCGACCCGTCGGCGCCGAGGATCGCCGCCCCCCGCAGGTCCGGCGACATCTCCGTCAGGAAGGCCAGCGCCGCCTCCGCGGAGTCGCCGGGAACGACCTCGGTGGTTGCGGCGTCGGACATGTCAGTGAAAATACCGACCATGTCCCTGGCCCGAGCCTCCTGGATCACCGTGGTCGCCGTCTGCGCGATCGCCGCGATCCTCTTCGCCTTCAGCGGCTACACCGGATACGCGATCACCCTCGTCGCGGTCGGACTCGCCGCCGGCGTCAACCTCCTGCCGCCGCCGTAGCGCCCTAACCCGCGCGGAACGGGCCGGAGCCGCCGTCCTCGGGATCCCGGAAGGAAGTCTCGGGCTCGACGTGGATCAGCACCTCGGCTTGCGGGATCTCGGCCTCGATCTCGTCCCGCATCCGGTGGGCCAGCTCGTGGGCGCGCTCGAGGCTGGTCCCGGAGCGGTACTGGACGTGGAGGTCGATGTGGCGGCGGCTGCCGGCGCGGCGGGCGCGGAGCTTGTGGTACCCGGCGACCTCCGGAGTGCGCGCCGTGGCTATCGCCTCCTCGATCCGGTCCATCTCGACCGCGGGCAGCACTTCGTCGACGAGGACACCGGAGGAGCGGCGGAGGATCCTGAACCCGGCCCAGACGATCACGACCGCGACGATCAGCGCCGTGATCGGGTCGAAGGCGGCGTCGCCGGTGATCTGAACCAGGGCGAGACCGAAGAGCACACCGGCCGAGGTCATCGCATCGGTGCGCAGGTGAGCCGCGTCGCCCTCCAGGGTCTGGGATTCATGGGCCCTGGCCTGCCGCGAGAGAACCGACGACACACCGAGGTTGACCAGCACCGAGAGGGCCATCACGGCGATGCCGACGCCGAGCCTGTCGACCTCCGCGCCGGCGACCAGCTGGTGGGTCGCCTCGTAGATGATCACCCCGGCCCCGACGAGGATCAGCATTCCCTCGATCGCAGCCGCCAGGTTTTCGACCTTCTCGTGGCCGTAGGGGTGCTCGGCGTCGGCCGGCTCGTCGGCTTTGCGCACGGAGAAGTAGGCGACCACCGAGGCGCCGAGGTCGATCAGCGAGTGGACCGCCTCGGTGAGGATCGCGATCGAGCCGGTGATCGCGCCGGCGGCGAGCTTGAGCGCGATCAGGATCGCGTTGGAGGCGATCGAAAGGCCCGCGGCTCCGCGTTTGGTCTGGATCAAGGGGAACCCTCGGCGAGCAGGTCGAGGTGATCGGCGAGCATCCTCGCGGCGTGGCCGCGGTGGCTGATCGCGTTCTTCTCGGCGGCGCTCAGCTCGGCCATCGTGCGCTCGTCCGCGGCGCCCGTATCGTCCGGGACGAAGGCCGGGTCGTAGCCGAACCCGCCCTGGCCGCGCCGCTCCGAGAGCAGGCGGCCCTCGCAACGCGCTTCGAAGACGTGCTCCTCGCCCGCGGCGTCGATCAACGCGATCGCGCAGACATAGGCGGCGCGGCGGTCCCCACCAGCTGCGTCGACTTCGCGCAGCAGCTTCTCCAGGTTCACCTCGTCGCTTGCCCCCTCCCCGGCGTAGCGGGCCGAGTAGATCCCGGGCGCGCCGCCGAGGTCGGCCGCCTCGATGCCGGAATCGTCGGCGATCACGACCTCCCCGGTCGCCTCGTGCGCGGCGCGCGCCTTGATCAGTGCGTTCGCCTCGAAGCTGTCGCCGTGCTCGGGCGGCATCTCGACATGAGGCGGCAGCGGCCGCAGCTCTACCCCGGGTAGCAATTCGGCCATCTCCGCCAGCTTGTGCCGGTTGCGGGTGGCGAGTATCACGCGACCCGCTCCTGCACCTCCCGCAGGCGGGCGATGCCGCCCTCCGCGAGCCCCAGCAGCTCGTCGAGCGAGGCGCGGGAGAGCGGCGTCCGCTCAGCCGTCGCCTGCACCTCGACCAGGCCACCTTCGCCGGTCATGACGACGTTGGCGTCGACCTCGGCGTTGGAGTCCTCGCCGTAGTCGAGGTCGCAGAGCGCGCGTCCGTTGACC
This sequence comes from Solirubrobacterales bacterium, assembly GCA_040900615.1. Lineage (GTDB taxonomy): Bacteria > Actinomycetota > Thermoleophilia > Solirubrobacterales > 70-9 > VAYN01. The sequence goes on from JBBDYP010000069.1 coordinate 96,356, forward strand.
ATGCCGACGCTGACCGCGGCGATCGAGCCGGTCAGCGGCATCGCCTCGATCGATTTCTTGTCGAGCAGCCGCTGGAAGGCCTGGCGCAGCGCCACGTAGCCGCCGGTGATCGCCGCGCAGCGGGTGCCGCCGTCGGCTTCGAGCACGTCGCAGTCGACGTAGACGCTGCGTTCGCCCAGCGCCTTGAAGTCGACGACGACGCGCAGCGAGCGCCCGATCAGGCGCTGGATCTCCACCCCGCGCCCATCCTGTCTGCCCTTGGAGATGTCGCGCTGCTTGCGGTCCCCGGTCGAGGCCGGCAGCATCGCGTACTCGGCGGTGACCCAGCCTTTGCCCTTCCCCTGCATCCAGCGCGGCACGGCCTCGCTGATCGAGGCGGTGCAGATGACCCTGGTTTTGCCGATCGAGATCAGTGCCGACCCGGCTGCGCTTTCGACGAAGCCCGGATCGATGGTCACCGGCCGGATGTCGGCGGGCGCCCTGTCGTAGCTGCGGGAGGCTGGCATCGGCGCGAGTTTGTCATGCGGACAGCCGTCGGCGCCCGGTCGCGACATCAGTCAGCCGGGAGCACTCGCAGGCCGCGCTGGCTGAAATGAGAGTCGAAGGCGAAGGCCTCGCCGCCGTCGTCGCGCTCGATCAGGGCGAAGGACGTCGCGTCGACGTAGCTCCAGCGCTTGTCGCCGTGGCGTTCGAGGATCTCCCAGGCGTCGCTCTCGACGTGCTCGTCCAGGCGGACCAGCTCGATCGCCTCGCTGGCCCGGAAGCGCCTCCCCCACTCGATCGCCTCCGAACGCCCGACGCGCACCATCAGCGCCGTATAGGTCTCGGCGAAGACGTAATTGGACGTGAACAGGGCTGCGCCGTCGGAGACGAGCTCCGAGAGCGCCGCCCGTGCCCGCTCGTGCTCGGCCTCGGACGCGTTGCGCAGCGCCACGAAGGCGCTCGTGTCGACGAAGACCGACCTCATCGCCCGTAGAGGTCGTGGTCCAGGGTCGTCACGCTGGTCCCCTCGCGGCCTCGCCCGGGTGCGTCCTCGACCAGGTAGCTGAGCAGCGGATCGGCGGCCGGATCGGGCCGCCGCGCCCGCTCGGCGTCGATCAGCTCCCGCACGACGGCGGCGATGCTCCCCGACTTCCCAGCTCGCTGACGGAGCCAGCGATGCTGAGCGTCGTCCAGATATAGCTGGGTTCGATGTTTCATGCTGTCATACAGCATACGCCGCAGCGAAGACGGAATTTGCGTGGTGTTTGCGTGCGCGGTTGCCATCGGGTCTCGGCCTTCCGGTCGTGGCAGGGGATCGTGGGCGGCGATGCCGCCCCTCTCCCTACTTGAAGGCGACCTTGTCCACCGCCTCCTTGATCTTGTTGACGATCACGTCCGCCAGCTCGGTCCCCTGCTTTCCGTTGAACCCCTTCATCGCCGCGACCATGCCGACCATCAGCAGCGAGACGAGCAGGATCAGGCCGACGTACTCGACCGTGCCCTGCCCCGCCTCGCCCGCGGCGAGCCTCCGGATGCGATGCACCCGCCTGGAGACGGCGGCGTGCAGGTAGCCAAACAGCGCGTAGACCATCGTGCCTCCCTTCATCGGTTCCTCACCCGAGCCTGCTTGGTCGAGACACACGGAACAAGACGTGTCTGTGTCATTCCCGCCCCTAAAGCGAAGACGGGAGGTCACATGGTCATCAGGCCCGAGGGCAAGGGGCGCCGAAGCGGGGGATGATCTCCGAACCGAAGCTGGCGATCAGTTCGTCCGGGAGCGAGTAGGAGCCCGGGCGCCGGGCGCAGACGCTGGTCACGCCGGCGGCCGCCGCCTCGGCGAAGCGGGCCGCGCATTGTGCGGCGCTGCCGACGGCGCAGAAGGCACGCGCGAAGCGCAGCGCCGCCTCGTCGCTAACCCAGCACTCCGCCACCGCGACGGCGCCCTCCCAATCCTCGGCGTACGCCATGTCCGGGTCACGCCGGGTATCGCCGCCGGCAGCTCGAGCTCGACGCCGATTGCCCGCAGCGCCTCCGCACCGCCCCCCTGCGCCATCGCGATCACGTGCGGCTTGATCGCACGTGCGGCCTCGGTCTCGTCGCCGGCGATCTGGCAGAGCGCTCCGAAGCAGACGTCGAGATCCTCGATCGACCGGCCCGCGCGGGCGGCGCCGGCGGCGATCCGGTCGCCCAAGCGTCCGGATCGAGCTGTCGCCGCTGCCGAGCCGAGCAGGGTGCGCCCGGGTGCGAGCTGCTCGATCGTCGCCGCGGCGGCGGCCGTGACCGACGGATGCCGCGTCTCGAGGTTGATGACGCAGGGGCCGAGCCCGATCGTCGCGGTGCGGGTCGCGACCACGGCCAGGGTGCTCCACACCTCGCCCCAGAGGAACTGCGAATCCGGCAGCCAGGCGACGTCGAAGCCGGCTCGCTCGGCCCGCGCCGCGCAGGCGGCCACAGTTGGGCCGGCGCAAGGCGGTATTCGAACTCCGAAACGCATGGCCCCCCTTGGCAAATTGCTTACTATTTCCTAGTGTCCTGAGTTGTTAATTACGTTGCAGTATCCGGCGAGGGTGCCAAGGATCTCATCGGCGCTCTTGGTCCAGACGTAGGGCTTCGGGTCCTCGTTCCAGTGCTCGACCCAGTCCTCGATGTCGGCGTTCAGCTCGGCGACGGAGCGGTGGGTGCCGCGCCGCAGCTTGCGGGCGGTCAGCTCGGCGAACCAGCGCTCGACCAGGTTGATCCAGCTGGCGCCGGTGGGGGTGAAGTGAAGGTGGAAGCGGGGATGGGCGACGAGCCAGCGCTTGACCTGCGGGGTCTTGTGGGTGGCGTAGTTGTCGAGGATCAGGTGCACGTCGAGCTCGTCGGGAACCTCGCGGTCGATCTTGACCAGGAACTTCTTGAACTCGATCGCCCGGTGGCGGGCGTGCAGGGAGCGGATCACCTTGCCGCTGGTGGTGTTGAGCGCGGCGAACGGGCTGGAGGTGCCATTGCGCTTGTAGTCGTGGGTGGCGCGGGCCGGGGTGCCGGAGCGGCATTCCAGCACATCCGGGGCACCTCAAGCTCCGCGGATCCCCTTTGACTCGCGGTCGGACTTTGGTATTGTTCGACTTCTTACAAATTACGATTGGCGAGGTCGCGTGGGACTACTGGAGGGAAAGAGCCGCTTCATCTACCTGCTGTCCGCGCAGCTGCGCGAGGGATCCCCGGTCGAGGACTGGAACGCCTGGTACGACAACGTCCATGTGCCCGACATACTGACCGTCCCGGGCTTCAACTCGGCGACGCGCTACGCCCAGCGAGACGCGCCGCTTTGCTTTCTCGCCGGCTACGCGATCGACGGACCGCATGTCGACGAGCCTCGCTACGGCGAGGTCACCGGCTGGGGCGAGTGGGCGCCGTACATCGCCCGCTGGTCGCGCGGCGTCTTCGAGCTCGATCGCACCGAGTTCCCCGGCCCGCTCGGCGGCCAGCACCCGGTCTCCTCCTCCCCGCTGGCCGCCGATCGGCTCTCCTAACCGCCGCGCGTCCGGGTACGGTTGAAAAAATGTCGCCCAAAGACAAACCAGCGCCGACAGGCCAGGAGAACGGCGAATCGCCGGGGTTCGAGGCCGAGAAGGTCCTGCGCCCGCGCGAGCAGGTCGAGCAGCAGATCAAGCGCGCGATCCTCACCGGGGTCTTCAGCCAGGGTGAGCGGCTGCCCGCCGAGGCGAACCTGGCCACCCAGTTCTCGGTCTCCCGCACGACCGTGCGCGAGGCGCTGCGCGCGCTCGCCGAGGCGGGGCTGATCACCAAGTCCCCCGGCGTCACCGGCGGCAGCTTCGTCGAGCGGGTCGACCACCACGCGCTCGGCTCGCTCCTCCGCGACCGCCTCAACAGCACCCTGGAGCTGGGCAGCATCAGCTACGACGAGGTCGGCGCCTTCCGCAACCTGCTCGAGGTCCCGAGCGCCTCGCTCGCCGCCGAAAACCACACCGACGAGCAGCTGGCGGACGTCCGCGCGGTGATCGCGCGCGAGAAGGAGGTCGACGTCGACGACCCCGAGGTCCCCGAGCTCAACATCCGCTTCCACACCGCGGTCGCCGAGGCGACCGGC
>JBBDYP010000069.1:100437-101849 GCA_040900615.1 Solirubrobacterales bacterium
CCCCGCAACCGGCTGCTCTCGGCGTTCATCTCGGCGCTCCACCGCGCCGCCCATCCACTGGCGTTCATCGACACCTCCCCGGAGGTCGGCCGCGACGCCGTCAAGGACCACATCCGCATCGCGGCGGCGATCGCCGACCGCGATCCCGAGGCCGCCGCGAAGGCCATGGAGGACCATTTGGACTTCCTGCGGCGCCACGCCGGTCGTTAGTTCGACAATTTGACAGTAAGTAAAATGTCTGTCATTATGAGTTCGGATGGAGGATTTCACTGACGCCGCCGACCGACGTGCGTACGCCGAGGCGCTGGACGCGCTCTGCGGCAAGCACGTCACGCCTGAGGCGGTCCGCGACTGGGACACCGAGGCGCGCCTTCCGACCGAGGCGCTCGATGCTCTCGCCGCCGCCGGCTGGGGCGCCCTGGCGGTCCCCTCCGCCGACGGAGGAAGCGGCGGCAGCGCCCGCGACCTCGTCGTCCTGCACCGCACCCTCGCCCGCCACGGGCTCGCCGTCGCCCAGGCCGTCTACTCGCTCTGGACCCTGCCGGCCGAGGCGATCGCCCGCCTCGGCAGCGCCGAGCAGCGGGCCCGCTGGCTGCCCGCACTCGCCGCCGGAGAGGCGCTGCTCGGCTTCGCGCTGACCGAGCCCGAGGCCGGCTCCGACGCCGCCGCCCTTCGCACCCGGGCCGAGCGCCGCGACGAGCGCCTCGTGATCAACGGCCAGAAGGTCTTCATCACCGGAGCCGCCGTGGCCGACGCGCTGATCGTCGCCGTGCGGACCGGGGCCGCGACCGAGCGGCGCCAGGACGGCATCTCCCTGGTCCTCGTCGAGCGCGGCACCGCCGGCCTCCACGTCGCCCCCCTCAAGAAGGTCGGCCTGCGGGCGCTCGATCTCTGCGAGGTCTTCTTCGAGGACGTCGAGGTGCCGCTCGACGCCGTGCTCGGACCGCTCGACGGCGGCTGGGCGGCAATGCGCCCGGGCCTGGCGCTGGAGCGGACCCTGCTGGCGGCGATCTGTGTCGGCGCCACCGAACAGGTGCTGGAGCTCTGCGCCGAGCACGCCCGCGAGCGCCGGGCCTTCGGCCGCCCGATCGGCGGCTTCCAGCTGGTCGCCGACAAGCTCGTGGAGATGCGCGTCGATCTCGCCGCCGGCGAGCTCCTCGTCGACGCCGCCGCCCTCGCGATCGACGCCGGCGACGCCGGCGCGGCGCTGCGGGCCTCGATCGCGAAGCTGCACGCGAGCCGGGCCTACGCCGACGCCGCCCGCGAGGGCGTGCAGGTCTTCGGCGGCTACGGGTACACCGAGGAGTACCCGGTCGCGCGCCACTACCGCGACGCCAAGTTCATGGAGATCGGCGGCGGCACGTCGGAGATCCAGAAGGTCGTAATCGCCCGCTCGCTGGGGCTCTCGTGAG
>JBBDYP010000070.1:0-20587 GCA_040900615.1 Solirubrobacterales bacterium
CCCGAACATGCTGCGCGCCTATGGCGCGCAATAGACAGATTGCATATCGCCGCCTGCGGCGACATTCCCGCCTCGGGGCATCGGCTCCCCTCACTCGATGCCACGGCCGAGAGACGCCCAGATACCAGCGCCTGGATAGCTGTTGCGCCCAAGCACCCGTCCCCCAGAGCAATGGAGCGGCTGTGGGCTCGAAGCTTCGTGGTGCCTATAGGCACCAAAACCCTTCAGCCGTCCGGACCCTCGTGCTCAGAGCTGGCGGGGCGGACTCTCCATCGACGAGTTGCGAGTGAGGAGGGTGACCGGATCCCCTGGGGCGCCGGACCCCGTCTGCGTGAAGGCATCCGACCTTCTTCCCAGAATCAGTCCCCATGCAGGTGGTGATGGGGATCGACCCCGGCGCAGCGAACCTCGGCTGCGGCATCGTCGGTGTCGAGGGCAACCACATGGTCGCCCTCGACGGCGGTGTCATCGAGACGACCCCGGACCTGCCGATGGAGCGCCGGCTGGAACGGATCCACCGGGCGCTCTCGGAGCTGATCGCCTGGCACGAGCCGAAGGCGATGGCGATCGAGCAGGTCTACTTCGGCAAGAACGTGCGCTCGGCGATGGCCGTCGGTCAGGCCAGCGGCGTGGCGATGCTGGCGGCCGCCCAGCGTGGCGTCGGCTGCTTCGCCTACACGCCGCAGGCGATCAAGATGGCGGTCTGCGGCTCGGGTGGGGCCGGCAAGCGCCAGGTCCAGCGGATGGTCGGGACCCTGCTGGGGCTGCCGGAGCCACCGACTCCCGACCATGCCGCCGACGCCCTCGCGGTGGCGATCTGCCACGGCGGCGGCAGCGGCCACAGGCGGGCGGTGGCCACGGTTGACCAGGCCTCCGCGGGCGTGCCGGCGGAGCGTCTGGCCGGATGATCGCCGCCGTCAGGGGCGAGGTGATGGTCCGCCGGCCCGATCACGTCGTGATCGACGCCGGAGGGGTCGGCTACCGGCTCGCCGTCTCCTCCGAGACGCTGAAAGCGGTGCCGGCGACCGGCCGTGACGCCTTCCTCCACGCCGAGCTGATCTCCCGCGAGGATTCGCTCTCCCTCTACGGCTTCTCCTCGGAGGAGGAGCGCGATCTCTTCCGCCTGCTGATCTCCGTCAGCGGCATCGGGCCGAAAGTGGCCATTGCGACCCTCTCGGGAGGTGGCGCCCGCGATCTCCTGCGGGCGATCGCCGCCGGCGACGCAAAACGCTTCCAGGCGGTCCCGGGGATCGGCAAGCGGACCTCGGAGCGGATCATCGTCGAGCTGCGCGAGAAGGTCGCGGGCGCGCTCGAGGAAGAGGTGGTGATCGCCGCGGCGGAGGGCGGCGACGCCCGCTCGCTGGCTCGCGACGGCCTCGTCAACCTCGGCTACGCGCCGCTGGAGGCAGAGCAGCTGCTCGACGGGCTCGACGGCGAGGACCCCCAGCAGCTGGTGGCGGCGGCGCTGCGCAAGGCCGGCAGCTCGCGGAGCCGGGCATGAGCGACTCGCCCGACATCGGCGCCAACCGCATCCGCACCCCCGGGATCGGCGAGGAGCCGATTCCGGTCGACGCCGAGGTCCGGGTCCACGACGCCCGCGCCGACGCTCCCGAGGAGGATCTCGATCGCTCCCTGCGACCGCCGACCCTGGCCGACTTCGTCAACCAAGCGCAGGTCACCGAGCAGCTGGCGATCTTCATCGAGGCGGCGCGCCGGCGTGGCGAGCCGCTCGACCACGTGCTCCTCGCCGGCCCGCCGGGACTGGGCAAGACCTCCCTTGCGCACATCGTCGCCGCCGAGCTGGGCGTGCCGATGGTGCAGACCGCCGGCCCGGCGCTGGAGCGCAAGGCGGACGTGGCCTCATTCCTCACCTCACTGGAGCCCGGCAGCGTCTTCTTCATCGACGAGATCCACCGCCTCGGCCGGGCCGTCGAGGAGACGCTCTACCCGGCGATGGAGGACGGCGAGCTTCCGGTCGTGCTCGGCCAGGGAGCCGGGGCGCGGACGGTGACGCTGCCGCTGCCGCCCTTCACCCTGGTCGGGGCGACGACCCGCGCCGGCCTGCTGACCACGCCACTGCGGGACCGCTTCGGCGTCTCCCACCGTCTCGAGCACTACAATGCCGAGCACCTGGCGTGCATCGTCGAGCGTTCCGCCCGGATCCTCGAGGTGGAGATCGACTCCGAGGGCGCGCGGACGATCGCCTCCCGCTCACGCGGCACGCCGCGCGTCGCCAACCGGCTCTTGAAGCGGGTCCGGGACTTCGCCCAGGTGAAGGGGTCCGGCCAGATCGGCGCCGGAGTGGCTGCCGACGCGTTGGAGATGCTGGAGGTCGACGCCGGCGGCCTCGACCGCAGCGACCGCGCCCTGCTCGACACCGTCGCGACCAAGTTCGCCGGCGGCCCGGTCGGTCTCTCCACCCTGGCGATCGCGATCGGCGAGGAGCAGGACACGATCGAGGACGTGCTCGAGCCCTACCTGCTCCAGCAGGGCCTGCTGAAGCGCACTCCGCGCGGCAGGGTGCTGACCCAGCGCGCCTATGACCACCTCGGGCTGCCGGTGCCCGAGAGCGCGGCCAGCCTCTTCTAGTCGCGCGCCGCTAGCCTGTCGAGCATGCCGTTTTTCATCTGTCCGAATTGCGGGCACCGGGAGGTGGGCGGGGAGCGAACCGCCGGGTTCAGCTCGCGCCCCAAGGGCTGCTCGAAATGCGGCTTCGGTTTCGTCTTCGAATTACTCGACGATTATTATCCGGCTCCCAATGCTGCCTTTTTCGTCTGTGACAAGCAGGAACGCGTGATCGACGCCGGCAAGGGCAGCTTCGAGCTGACCGGCCTCACCGACGAGGACGTGATCGGGCGGCCGGTGCGCGAGGTGCTCGGGCTCGACTGGGTCGACAAGGGCGTAGGCGACGAGGGATCCGACGCCAACGGCGATGGCGTCACCGACCCGATCGAGACCTCGCTGGAGTGGGGAGTGCGCTCGCTCGGCAAGCGGGTCTCCGTCAACGCCGAGGGTGACCTTCCCGCACAGGCGGTTGCCGACGTCTTCCCCGCCTACGACGACGACGGCGGGCTGCTGCTCGTTCTCACCCCGGAGGGCTAGGGGATGGGCACGAGGCGGCGACACCTCTTCGTCCTGCTCTTCGTCCTCGGGCTGGTGGTGGTCTCGGGCCTGGTCATCGCGACCAGGTCGACCAAGCTCGGCCTCGACCTCGCCGGCGGCGTCGAGCTGGTCTACCAGGGGCAGCCGACCGGCCAGGTGGAGAGCGTCAGCGGTGAAGACATCGAACGCTCGATCTCGATCATCCGCGAACGGATCGACAAGTTCGGCGTCTCCGAGCCGGAAGTCTCGCGCCTCGGCAATACCGAGATCACCGTCAGCCTCCCCGACGTCACCGACGCGCAGCGCGCGATCGACCAGGTCGGCACGACCGCGCAGCTCTACTTCTACGACTGGGAACCCAGCCTGATCGGCCGCGAGAAGACGATCGGCGGCTTCCCTGGCCGGGAACCGCCCAAAGGGCCGGTGACTGAAGCGGACGAAGAATGGACCGCCGCGGGTCGGAGCATCTCCAGCAAAGCGAACGTACAGCTGATCCTCTCCGGGGCCTTCCCGACCGCCTACGGTGCGGTCAGCCTCGCCGCCGAACAGGAGCCGGAACCGGACTGCTCGACCTGCTCGACGACCAGGCCGCGTTACTACCTGTTTGAGGAAGCATCCCCGCACAAGCTGATTGCGGGCCCCGAGCTCTCCCGGGAAGACCTGTACGTAACGGCCACCGGCCGGAAGCGGCCACACAAAGGGCTCGTGAAGGCGGTGCCGCCTGGAACGATCGTGGTCTCCGAGCAACCTACGGGCGCCGACGAAAAGGTGATCGAAGGGATCGAGAATGCCGGCTGGTTTGCGCTCAAGGACAACCCGGCGCTGACTGGTACCGACATCACCAATCCCGAACAGGGATACGGCCAGTTCAACGAACCGATCGTCACCTTCGAATTTACCGGCGACGGGCGCGAGGCCTTCCACGAAGTCACGCGCCGAATCGCCCAGCGCGGCCAGGCGCGGGCGATCGGCCCAGTCGCCGGCGAAGAAGCCGCGGCGCTGTCCGGCCGATTCGCCGTCATTCTCGACAACAAAATCAAGACGGCGCCGATCGTCAACTTCGCCGAAAACCCGGATGGGATCGACGGTCGGACCGGGGCCCAGATCGGCGGCGGATTCACCGGTGTCCAAGACGCTCAGGACCTGGCGACCGTCCTGCAGATCGGCGCCCTGCCGATCAACCTCAAACTCATCAGCCAGACCCAGGTCTCGGCGACGCTCGGCAGCCAGGCACTCGACGCTGGCATCAAGGCCGGGGTCATCGGCGTCGCCCTGGTCATCCTCTTCCTGCTCCTCTACTACCGCCTCCTCGGCCTGATCGCCTCGGTTGCGCTCGGCGCCTACGGGGTGATCTTCTTCGCCCTGATCAAACTGATCCCGATCACCCTGACGCTGCCGGGGATCGCGGGACTGGTGCTGACGATCGGCGTCGCCGCCGACTCGAACATCGTCATCTTCGAGCGAATAAAGGAGGAGGTGCGGGCGGGGCGGACGATGTCCAGCGCGATCAGCGCCGGTTACAAACGCGGGATCAGCACCATCGTCGACGCCAACGTCGTCACCCTCCTCACCGCTTTCATCCTCTTCGTGCTGGCGACCGCCGGGGTCAAGGGCTTCGCCTTCACCCTCGGCGTCGGCACGATCGTCTCGCTGCTGACCGCGGTCGTCTTCACCCAGTCGCTGCTCGGCAGCATGAGCCGGTCGCGGCTGCTGCGCTCACCGAGCGCTCTCGGTGCCTCCGGGCAGGGAATGCGCTGGCACTTCGACTTCATGGGCGCCAGCCGCTGGTTCTTCTCGGTCTCCGGCGTGATTCTCCTGGTCGGGGCGATGGCGCTGGCGACCAAGCAGCTCAACTTCGGCATCGACTTCGAGTCGGGCACCCGCGTGAAGGTGGCGCTCGTCGAGCCGACCGACGAGGAAGGGGTGCGCGACAGCCTCGACTCGATCGGGGTCAGCGGCGAGGAGATCCAGCAGGTATCCGATCCGGTGTTCGGCGAAAACGTCTTCCAGATTCAGACCCGCGAGCTGGGGCCGGACCGGGTCAAAGAGGCGCAGCGAGCGCTCGAGGGGGACTACGGGATCGTCGAAGACGGCTTCGACAGCACCAGCGTCGGCCCGACCTTCGGGCAGCAGGTCGCCGACAGCGCCCTGAAGGCGCTGATCTTCTCGCTGCTGGTGATCTGCGGCTACGTGGCGCTGCGATTCGACCCGAAGTTCGCGGTGCCGGTGCTGATCGCGATCTTCCACGACATCCTCATCACCGCCGGCGTCTACTCGTTGACCGGAAAAGAGGTGTCGAGCGGTACGGTCGCCGCCTTCCTCACCATCTTGGGCTACTCGATCTACGACACGATCATCGTCTTCGACCGAATACGCGAGAACGTGCCACGGATGCCGCGGGCGGCGTTCTCGCAGATCGTCAACCGCTCGATGAGCGAGGTGCTGACGCGGTCGCTGGCGACCAGCTTCTCAACCATGCTCGCGGTCACCTCACTCCTGGTATTCGGGGGCGCCACCCTGCAGGACTTCGCCTTCGCGATGCTGGTCGGGATCGCATCCGGAACCTACTCGTCGATCTTCATCGCCTCTCCGGTGCTGACCGCCTGGAAGGAACGCGAGCCGGGCTTCATCCGCAGGCGGGTTCGGATCGCGGAAGCGGAGGGAGGCGTGGTTCCCGCCTTCGCCGACGAGATCCAGGTCGCCGAGCTCGGCGCCGACGAGGAGAGCGAAGCCGAGATCGCACGCGAGGCCGAGGAGCCGGCCGCCGAGGCGCTGCCCGGTGCGGTTGCCACGATCGAGCGGACCGGTGACGGCAACGGCGGCGATCCGGCGGCGGGCGACGGCGCCGAGTCCGTCTCGGCCGAGCGGCGGCAGCGAAACGCCGAGCGGCGGGCACGTCGCCAGGCGCGCCGCAAGCACGGGAGGAAGCGCTGATGGCGCTGCTCGTCTTCTTCATGATGGGGATCGCGCTCTGGCACTTCACGGTGTTCCTGCCCGACCACTTCTGGCAGGGGATCGTCGGCGCCTTCCTCGGCGCGGTCCTCGGCGCGATCGTCTTCGGCCTGATCGTGCAGGAGGCCAGCGGGCGCAGCCTCGGCGACACCGACCTCGCCACGGCGCTGTTCGCGGTGCCAGGGGTCGCGATCGGGCTCGGCGTGGTCTGGGCGATCGGCATCCGGGCCGAGCGACCACTCGACTGAGGCCTTTCTCCAGCACTTTCCGAGCCGCCGCGGTGCCGGTTCGGTCTGACCCGCTTCCTAGCCTGGTGGCGTGTCACAAACCCTGAAGGCGTTCGCCGCCGAGCCCTACTCCTACGCGGACGTGCGCGCCGTGGCCGACGACCTCGGCCTCAGCGAGCCGGTCGCGGTGACGCTGGTCCGGCGCGGCTACCGCACGCCGGAGCTGGCCCGGGCCTTCCTGGCCGCCGACGAGTCGCACCCGCCCTCGGCGTTCGAGGGGATGGCGAGCGTGGTCGAGCGCCTGCGATCGGCCGTTGCCGAGGGCCGGCGGATCACCGTCCACGGCGATTTCGACGTCGACGGCGTCTGCGCCACCACGGTCATGGTCTCGACCCTGCGCGGGCTCGGCGCCGAGTGCGACTGGCTGATCCCCGACCGGATCGCCGACGGTTACGGGCTAAGTGCCGCCAACGTCGAACGGCTGGCGCAGCGCGGCACTTCCGTGCTCCTCACCGTCGACTGCGGCGTCACCGCGGTGGACGAGGTGCGGCTGGCGCGGGAGCTGGGAATGGAGGCGATCGTCACCGACCACCACCAGGCAGGCGAGGAGCTACCGGATTGCCCGATCCTCCACCCGGAACTGAGCAACTACCCGTTCGAGCATCTCTGCGGCACGGGGGTCGCGTGGAAGCTCGCATGTGCGCTGCGAGAGGCCCCCGCCGACGAGCCGGATCTCGATCTCGTCGCACTGGCGACGGTCGCCGATGTCGTCCCGTTGGTGGGGGAGAACCGGGCGCTGGTGAGGCGCGGGCTGGCGGTGATGCGGCGGGGACGCCGCGTCGGGTTGCGCGCCCTGCTCGCGGCGGCCCGCTGCGAGCCGACTCGGCTCGACGAGGGTGACCTCGCCTTCCGGCTGGCACCGCGGATCAACGCCGCCGGCCGTCTCTACAGAGCCGACGCCGGAGTCGAGCTGCTGCTGACCGAGGACGAGGCCCGAGCCGAGCAGATCGCCGCCGAGCTGGGACGGGCCAACTCGGAGCGGCGGGCGACCGAGCGCGAGGTCGACACCGCCGCCGAGGCCGCCCGCCGCGAGCTGCCCGAGCATCTGCGCGAGGCACCGGGCCTGGTCCTCGCCGGCGAGGGCTGGCATCCCGGGGTGGTGGGGATCGTCGCCTCGCGCCTGGTGGAGCGCCACCACCGGCCGGTGGTGGTCGTCTCCCTCGACGGCGAGGGGGAGGGTCGAGGGTCCGGGCGCAGCATCCCGGGGTTTGACCTCCTGGCTGCGCTGGAGGCCTGCTCCGAGCACCTGATCGGGTTCGGCGGACACCGCGCCGCCGCCGGCCTGACCCTGCGCGGCGAGGACCTCGAGCCCTTCCGCGAGGCCTTCGCGGCGCACGCAAGCGCGGTGCTCGGCCCCGATGAGCTGCGGCGGACCGAGCGGATCGACGCGATGGTCGGCGGGGTCGGGCTCGGCCTCGACCTGGCCGAGGAGCTGGGGCAGCTCGCCCCATTCGGCATGGGCAACCCCGGGGTCAGGCTGATGGTCCCCTCGGCGCGGATCAGCGACGTGCGGACGATGGGGGAGGGCAAGCACGCGCGCTTCAGCCTCCACAGCGGCGCTCACCGCGCGCTCGGGGTCGCCTTCGGCCGCTCCAGCCTCGGGGTCGCAGCCGACGAGCCGGTTGACGCCGCGGTGCGCCTGGAGGTCAATCACTGGAATGGCTCGGTCGAGCCGCGGGTGGTCCTGCGCGAGCTGTATCCGCTCGAGCCCGCCGCCGAGCCGGATCTCTCGCCACATCCCTGCGACTGCGAGGAAGACGAGTGGTGGCGGCGCTTCGAGCTGGAGCTGCGGCGCGAGCTCGGGTCCCCCGGGGAGGAGACCGACACCGTCGATGCGCCCGCCGCCGAACGTTCTCTCATTCGCGGCACCAGCTCCGCCACCGTCGCGATCGCCGAGCTTGTCTCCAGCGGCGCCGGCGTCCTCGCCGTCTGCGCCGATGCCGCGCGCCGCGCCGAGCTCGCCAGCGGCGCCACCGGTCTGGCCCGCTTCAACGGCGGCACCGCGCTGATCGCCTGCCACCGCTGCGGACGCGAGAGCGTGGCCGGCCTGGCGGCCCGGGGCGCGGCCGGCCTGGCGCTGACCGACTACTCGGCGCTGGAGGCCGAGCCCGCTCTGGCCGGGCATTTCGAGCACGTCGTCCTGGTCGACCCGCCGCGAGGCCCCGGCGACGTGCTCCGCGCCGGCCGGCCGCGGGCCGGCGCTCAGCCGGGGTTCCTGCACCCGCTCTGGACCGAGGCCGAGAACGAGTTTGCGCTCGCCGTGCTGGAGGAGCAGCTGCCCAATCGGCAGGCCGTCGCGACCGCCTTCAGAGGGCTTCGCGACGCCGGCGAGGCGAGTGGACAGCAGTTGCGGGAGGCACTGGCGGGTAGTGGAACCCACCCTCTCGGGCCCGAGGCGGCCGCCCGTCGCCTCCGGGTCCTGCGCGAGCTGGAACTCGTTCGCGGCGAGCCGTGCGGGGGCGACGGGACCGTCGGCGTCGTATCCTCAGAGGGAACGGATCTGGAGCGCTCAGCCGCGTTCCGCGCCTACGGCGAAGAACATTCGGAGACCCAGCGATACCTCGAAAGACCCAGACAGCCGTAGAGCACTCAGAGCTCCTCGCCGATCTCTTTGCGGTGATCGAGGAGTTCGACTCCGCGCCGGGGGTCGATCCGGGCAGCGGGAATGGCAACGGCACCGGCGGCACCGCTCTGGCGGTGGCGACGATCGACCGCGCCGCGATCGAGCGGGCCTTCGACTTCGCCTGCGACCGCCACGCCGATCAGCTTCGCCACTCGGGCGACGAGTTCATCACCCACCCGGTCGGTGTGGCACAGGTCTGCGCCGGGATGCGGCTGGACACCGCGACCCTCTGTGCCGCCCTGCTCCACGACACGGTCGAGGACACCAGCGCCAGCCTCGAGGAGATCCGGGAGGAGTTCGGCGAGGAGATCGCCCAGCTGGTCGACGGAGTCACCAAGCTGACCGGGATCACCTTCGAGAGCCGCGATGAGAGGCAGGCCGAGAACTACCGCAAGATGATGGTGGCGATGGCCACCGACGTCAGGGTGATCCTGATCAAGCTGGCCGACCGGCTCCACAACATGCGCACGCTCGGCGCCCTGCCGAAGCAGAAACAGACGGCGAAGTCGCACGAGACGCTGGAGATCTACGCCCCATTGGCGCACCGGCTGGGGATCCACGCGATCAAGTGGGAGCTGGAGGACCTCGCCTTCGCCACCCTGCACCCGCGCAAGTACGCGGAGATCAAGCAGCTCGTCGCCCAGCAGCGCGACGAGCGCGAGTCCTATGTCTCCGACGCCGGCCAGTTCCTCGCCGAGGAGCTGGAGCAGGTCGGCATCGAGGCCGAGATCTCCGGCCGCGCCAAGCACTTCTACTCGATCTACACGAAGATGGCCAAGAAGGGCCGCGAGTTCAACGAGATCTTCGACCTCACCGCGATGCGGGTGATCGTCGGCTCGGTCAAGGACTGCTACGGCGCGATCGGCGTCATCCACTCGCTCTGGAAGCCCCTGCCCGGGCGCTTCAAGGACTTCGTCGCGATGCCGAAGGCCAACATGTACCAGGCGCTGCACACGACCGTGATCGGGCCGGAGGGCAAGCCGCTGGAGATCCAGATCCGGACCGAGGAGATGCACAAGCTGGCCGAGTACGGCATCGCCGCCCATGTCGCCTACAAAGAGGGCGGCGGCGGCGACCCGAAGCGGGAGAAGATGACCTGGCTGCGGCAGCTGGTCGAGGCCGAGGGCGAACAGGACCCGACCGAGTTCCTCGAATCGCTCAAGGTCGACCTCTTCGAGGACGAGGTCTTCGTCTTCACCCCGAAGGGTGAAGTGAAGAACCTCTCCGCCGGCTCGACGCCGCTCGACTTCGCCTACGCCGTCCACACCGACGTCGGCCACAGCTGTGTGGGCGCCAGGGTCAACGGCAACATCGTGCCGCTGCACTACCAGCTGCGCTCCGGCGACATCGTCGAGGTGCTGACCGCGAAGCAGAAGCGGGGGCCCTCACGGGACTGGCTGAAGCTGGTGCGGACCAGTCGCGCCCGCAACAAGATCCGCGCCTGGTTCAAAGAGGAGCGTCGCGAGGACGCCGAGCGCGACGGCCGCGAGGGTCTCGACGAGGCCCTGCGCAAGCGTGGCATCCCGATGCAGAAGGTGTCCGGGTCGCCGCTGCTCGCCGACGTGATCCGCGAGATGGGCTACCGCAAGGCCACGGACTTCTACATCGCCCTCGGCCAGGGCAAGATCTCCACCAAGACCGCCGCCAACAAGCTGATGCAGCGGCTGAAGGCCGGCGAGGCGGTGGAGGAGGGTCCCACCGCGCCCGTCGGCGGTCGTGAGGATCGCGCCCGGCGGACCAAGGACGCGTCGAACTACGGGATCGCGGTCAAGGGCGTCGACAGCGTCGCCGTGCGACTGGCCAAGTGCTGCCGCCCCGTTCCTGGCGACGACATCGCCGGCTACGTCTCCCTCGGCCGCGGGATCACGATCCACCGCACCGACTGCCGCAACGTGAAGGCGCTGAAAAAGGCGCCGGAGCGCTTCGTCGAGGTCGGCTGGGAAGGCGGAAACGAGGCTTCCTACCGGGTCGAGCTGCAGATCGACGCCTACGATCGCACCCGTCTGCTCGAGGATCTCTCGCGCACCTTCTCGGAGGCCGGGATCAACATCATCGGCGCCACCTGCGCGACCAACCACCCCATGGTCAAGAACAAGTTCGTGGTCGAAGTGGGGGACACCGAGCAGCTCAAGCAGTGCATCTCCCGCCTGCGGAACGTGGAGAGCGTCTTCGACGCGTACCGCATAACCCCGACCGCCTGATCGACGGCGCGGCGGAGGGGGGAGACCGTTGCCGCTGACCGTCGCCATCACCGGCCCCACCGGGGAGATCGGGCTGTCGCTGCTGGCCGAGCTCGACCGCGATCCCGCCGTGGGCTCGGTCAGGGGGATGGCGCGGCGGCCGTTCGACCCCGCGCGCGAGGGCTGGAAGAAGGTCGCCTACCGTCGCGGGGACATCCTCGACCGCGGTTCGCTGGCCGCCCTCTTCGACGGGGCGGACGTCGCCGTCCACCTCGCCTTCGCGATCTTCGGCGGCCGTGACCAGACCCGCCGGGTCAACCTCGAGGGCTCTCGCAACGTCTTCGAGGCGGCGGTGACGGCCGGGGTCCAGCGCCTCGTCTACACCTCCTCGGTCGCCGCCTACGGGTTCCACGCCGGCAACCCGCAGCCGATCACCGAGGACGTTCCCGCTCGGGGCAGCGACGATTTCTACTACTCGGCGCAGAAGGCCGAGCTGGAGTCGGCCCTGGAGGGGATCCTCGCCGGCAGCGAGGTCGACGCCTACGTCTTCCGGCCCTGCATCGTCGCCGGCCCGCGGGCGACGATGCTGATCCGACAGGTGGTCGAGGGCGCCCGTCTCGGCGATCCGCTGCCGGTGGTTCGGCGCCAGCTGCGCAGGTTGCCGCTGCCGTCCCCGGTGCTGCCTGACCCAGGCATCCCGATCCAGCTCGTCCACCACGACGACGTTGCCCGGGCACTGGCGGCGGCTATCGCGGGGAACGGCCCACCGGGCGCCTACAACCTCGCCGGTCAGGGTGAGATCGGGATCGGCGACATCGCCAGGTCCATTGGCTGGCACTCGGTGCGGGTTCCAGGCGCCGCGGCGGGTCTAGGGGCAGACATCGCCAAGCACCTGCGGTTCATCTCTCCCCAGCTCGAGTGGGCGACGGCGCTGAAGACCCCGGTTTTGATGGACAGCGACAAGTCCCGACGCGAGCTCGGTTGGGCGCCGCGCTTCGACGCCGCCGAGACGCTGTTGCAGACCGCCGTCAGCGCCCGCGAAGAGGGCCTGCTCGATTGACTCAGTACTGTTTGAAAATAAAGCTCGCCGCGTAGTAAACATCGAAGTATGATGACCGCGCCCTTCAGGATCTTGCCGGGCTGGAGCTCGGCGGAGACACACGGATGCAGGGAGCAGCAGTGCGTGGAGCCACCACTCGCGAGCGGGACCATTGAAGCGGACCGTAACCGTCAATTTGAGCAAGTTGGCGTGCGACGCCCTGGCGAGGGTTGACGAGCTCGGCTCGGCCGAGGCGTCGGCAAGGCTGGAAAGTGCCGTCCGGGTCTATGTGAGGGACAGGGATCTCGGTCGTCCGGGATGGCGGTACCCCGCCTTCATGCGAGAGACCGAGGCCGACGGGCAGGTGCGGCTCGACCTGGATGTCGACGGCGAGCTCTGGCGGTCATTTGAGGAGGAGGCCACCCAGCAGGAGGTCTCGATCGATCGGCTCGCCGAGCATGCAGTGCTCTACCTCGCCGCGGAGATAGATGCCGGGCGCATCGTCCTCCGCATGCTCGACCAGATCGAGTCGGTCGAAGTCGAGGACCAGGGGGCCTAGGCCCCCTGGTCTCTCGCCACCACCGGCGCAACCCCCATTGCCGCCAGGTTGGCCCGGAGCGCGCGTCGGCCCCTGTGATGCAGACCGTGCACGGAGCTCTCCGTCTTGTCCAGTGCCCCGGCGATCTCGACCGGGGAGAGGCCGACTATGTGCCTGAGGACGAGCACTTCGCGCTGGTCCTTCGGAAGGTCCTCGAGCGCCTGGCGGAGCGCTCGACCGCGATCGACACCGGTCTGGGCGGGATCGGCATCGGCAAGCCTCACCTCCCCGGTCGGGATCGCACGCCTGGCCCGCAGGTGATCCAGGGCGGCGTTGCGGGCCACGCGCAGGAGCCATGCATCGAAGGGCACCTCGCGCCGCTCGTATTTCCTGATTGCGGTGACGAGCTTGGCGAAGACGTTCTGAGTGATGTCTTCGGCCTCGTGGTGGTCGCGGACGAAGCTGGCCACGTAGCGAAGGACGTCGTCCGCGTAGCGGACGTAAAGGTAATGCAGGCCCTCCGGGTCACCTGCTTTGGCGCGCGCCACCGCCTTCAGCGTCAGCTCGGTGGGGTCTCGAGACCCGGCACCATCGCGCGTACCTCTCATTTCGATTCCCCCGCATGCTCACCGCATGCCGATCCCACTGGTTTCCACAAACAGTTCGGTATTCAAAAAATGGCGACCAGCTGCCGAGATGGCCCGAGTCAGGGGAACAAGTTGCGTGGGACAGAAAATGGTCCCAAATAGCGGCGCTCCCGATTCCCCCAGTGATTTCTTGAACAAACCGAATAGCTTCAGGGTTAACGAACCTGGTCCCGTCTGTCAATGCACAATTTTTGACTTATTTACGAATTCACGCGCAAACGGTCACTCCTAATTTCCGAAAAGAGCCCCGTGATCCACCAAGTCGCGGTTGGCACACAGCGGGGGCTGAGGTTCGTAGGGAATCCTCGGCTCGACGCAAGATCTTGACCGGTTCGGGGAGTTTTCTTAAAGAGATGATCAGGGTCACACTTGGTTTGTTTGCCCGTTCAGGGGTGGAAGGCCACTTCGGTACTGACTTCCCCGCCGGGGTTCGGGCGGCGGCGGTGCGCTACGCCCGCAAGCTGAAGACCGGGCGCATGCCACTGGCCCCACCTCGCGTCCTGCCCGACCTGAACCCGCGCGATGCCGACGTCGCCGTCGAGTTGACGGTTGACGCGGACGACGAAGCGGCGCTCGAACGGCAGGCGCTGAGATGTGGGACCACGGTTGGCCGACTGGTGGTCCACGCGGTGCTGGTCTACCTGGCTGAGCTGGAGGTCCTTGGGGTGAGGCCCCGTGACGGCGCGGGGCGCGATCCTGGCCCGGCGGGCTAGATGGCGTCGTGGGGTGACGCGACCGCCCGCCGAGCACCGGTCGCCAGCACCTCGTCGGCGGAGCGCACCGAGACCGGCTTGCCCCTGGTCGACAGGGAGCTCTCCAGCGCTTCCAGCGCCAGCACGATCTCGAGTCCGAGGCGGCAGTTGGAGACGGGAGTGGAGCCCTCCCGAATTGCCGAGGCGAAGTCCCTCAGCTCCAGGCCAAGTGGCTCCAGGGCTTCGATGCGTGGCGCGACCATGTCACCGGTGCGGTAGGTGAGGCGGTACTCGCCGAAGTTGGCCGGAGGCTCGGTGAAGTCGAGCCCCCGGTCATAGATCCGGACCGAGTCGTCGGCGGCCGTGTCCTCGTACTGAACCATGCGCCGGCTCCCGATCACGACCATCTGGCGCATCTTGCGTGGGGCCAGCCAGGACAGCTGGACGTTCGCCTGGGTGCCTCCGTCGAAGCGAAGCGTCAGGAAGGCCGTCTCGTGCACTCCGTCCTGGAAGACGCTGCGACCGGTTGCGGAGACCTCGACCAGCGGCCTGCCCAACCAGTGCAGGAGGATCGAGAGGTCGTGGGGCGCGAGGTCGAGCACCACCCCGTCCTTCTGGTAGAGGCCCAGGTTCATACGGGAGGAGGTGATGAAGTAGACCTCGCCCAGCTCGTCTGCCCGGATCAGCTCGCGAACCGCGTTGACGGAGGGGCTGTAGAGGAAGGTGTGGCCCGGCATCAGCACCAGGCCAAGCTCCCCGGCCAGCTCGATCAGCGCCGCGGCCTCGTCGCCGGTGCAGGCGAGCGGCTTCTCGACCAGCACGTGCTTGCCCGCCTCCAGGGCGCGACGGACGAGGTCGTAGTGGGTGTGAGGGGGAGTGGCGATCGCGATCGCCTCGATGCGCGGATCGCCGAGGGCGGCGTCGAGGTCGTCCTCCACCCAGACACCGGGATGGCGTCGCCGGAAATCTTCGGCTCGGCTCGGCTCGAGCTCGCAGAGGCCCATCAGGCGAAACTCCGGCCGCTCGACGACGTTTCGAACGATGTTCGGACCCCAGTAACCGTATCCGACGACCATCGTTCCAATTGCTCCAGCTGGGTTCACGCTGCTCCCTTCCTGCCGAGGACGGCCAACGGGGTCTTGAGGAGGATGGACAGGTCGAGCGCCAGCGAGCGGCGCTTGGCGTACTCGATGTCGAGCCGCACCATTTCCTCGTAGGTGCGCTCGCAGCGACCGCTGACCTGCCAGAACCCGGTCAGGCCGGGCTTCACCGAGAAGCGCTCCAGGTACCAGGTCGGGTACTCGGCCACCTCGTAGGGAATCGCCGGGCGGGGGCCGACCAGGGTCATGCTCCCGGCGACCACGTTGAAGAGCTGGGGGAGCTCGTCGATGCTCCAGCGCCTGATCCAACGCCCGATCGGGGTGATCCGGTCGTCGACCGCGAGCTTGTAGAGGTCCTCGCGCCCCCCGTGCCCGGCGCGGCCCTCGTCCTTGATCAGGGCCGTCACGTACTCACGGTGCCCGCGCGGGTCGGCGTCGACGCGCATGCTGCGGAACTTGAAGAGGGTGAATTGCCGCTCCAGGTGTCCGACCCGCCGCTGGCGGAACAGCGCCGGCCCGCGGCTGTCGAGGCGGACGGCGATCGCGACCGCGATCAGCAGCGGTGCCAGCAGGACGATCATCGCGATGGCGATCACGAGGTCGAAGACGCGCCTCAGCGCGACCAGCCACCGCGGTTCACGAGCGGCGTGGCGCAGAGGCTGCTCGCGGATGAGTCCATGGGCCTCCATCGATACCAAGACAACGCCATGGCACCGGGAACACTTTCGGAGTTCGCGAAAGACGGGCCGCCCTGCCGCGTTGTTTAGGCAATGGCACCTCGGATCGTCTCCATCATCGGCTCACGACCCGAGATCGTGCAGGCCGCGCCGCTCTCGCTTGCCTTCGCGAGTTGCGTCGAGGAGATCCTGGTTCACACCGGCCAGCACTACGACCCGGGAATGTCCGATCTGCAGATCGCCGACCTGAGGCTGCCGGTTCCCGAGTTCAACCTCGGCGTCGGATCGCTGCCCCAGGGACGGTGCGTCACGGTCGCGGAAGCGCGGATCGCCCGCGTGATCGAGAGCGTGCGACCCGACGCTGTGCTGGTGCGCGGCGACACCAACGCCACGATCGCCGGTGCCCGGGCGGCGGTCGCCGCCGGGGTCCCGCTGCTCCACGTCGAGGCCGGCCTGCGCAGCTATCGCCACGACATGCCCGAGGAGCACAACCGGATCGCGACCGATCGGCTCTCCGACCTTCTCTTCGCCCCCTGCGACCACGCTCGCGACGTCCTCGTCCGTGAGGAGGTGGGCGGGACGGTCCACGTGACCGGCGACGTGCTCGCCGACGTCCTACTGGCCACCAGCGGGCGCCTACCCGAGGCTCGCGAGGAGGGCGAGTACGTCCTCGCGACCGCCCACCGCAACTACAACACCGACTCGCCCCGGCGGCTGGCGGACCTCCTCGGTTGCCTGGGGGCGGTCGAGGGCCGGGTGATCTTCCCGCTCCACCCGAGGACTCGCAAGAGCATCGACGCCTGGGAGCTGCAGATCCCGGCCAACGTCGAGGTCCGCGACCCGCTGCCCTACACCGAGATGCTGACCCTGGAGCGGGGCGCGGCGGCGATCGCGACCGACTCCGGCGGGGTCCAGCGCGAGGCCTACCTGTGGGGGGTGCCGTGCATCACGATGCGCGAGGAGACCGAGTGGATCGAGACCGTCTCGACCGGCTGGAACACGCTGGTCGGCGTCGATGCGGACAAGGTTCGCGACGCCCTCGCGAAGCCCATGCCGAGGGCCCGGCCGCCGATCTTCGGCGACGGCAACGCGGCCGAGCGGATCGCCGAGCTCACGGTCGCTCGTCTGGACCTGGCACTGGAGCGGTCCGCTGCCTGAGCAGCTGAGAGTCGGAGTGGTTGGCTGTGGCCGGATGGGCGCGTTCCACGTCCGCAAATACATCCAGCTCGACTGCGCGCGACTCGTCGCCGTGGCGGACCCCGATCCCGAGCTGCGCCGGCGGGCGCTCGGCGAAAGCCGCGTGACCGAGTGCTCGGACTGGGGCGAGCTGATCGAGCTCGGGGCCGGAGAGCTGGACGCGGTCTCGATCGCCTGCCCCTCCGAGCTCCACGCCGATGTGGCGCTGGAGGCGCTCGCCGCCGGCCTCCACGTGCTGGTCGAGAAGCCGATCGCGACGACCCTCCCCGATGCGCTGCGGATGCGCGGCGCCGCGATCGAAGCGGATCGCAAGCTGATGGTGGGACACGTGGAGCGGTTCAACCCGGCGGTGGACAAGCTGCGCGACCTCGTCGCGGCCGGCCGCCTCGGTGACGTGTACCGAGCTCACGCGACCCGGGTCGGGCCGCTCCCGTCGCGCATCCAGAGCACCGGTGTCGCCATCGACCTCGCGACCCACGACCTCGACGTGATGCAGTACGTCCTCGGCCTCGGGATCAACGAGATCTACGCCGACGGGGGTCGCTTCCTGCACAGCTCCCAGGAGGACCTGCTGACCTGCCTGGTCCGTTTCAAGGCCGAGGTCGGGGCGGGCACGCTGGGCCTGCTCGACGTCAACTGGCTGACCCCCGAGAAGACGCGGGAGATCGTCCTCATCGGCGAGAACGGCCTGCTGCGGGCGAGCTACATCACCCAGGACGTGTGGTTCGTCGAGTCGCCCACCGCGCCGCTGCGCTGGGACGGGCTCTCGATGCTGCGGGGCGACGGCGAGGGCGCCGCACTGCGGTTCTCGCTGGCAAAGGCCGAGCCGCTGACCGCCGAGCTGGAGGCATTCTGTCGCTGCGTCCTCGACGACACCCCGGAGCCGGTCAGCGCCCACGACGGGGTCAGGGCGCTGGCGGCGGCTCTCGCGGTGCGCGAGTCGGCTGCGGTCCGCCGGCCGGTCGGCCTGCTCGACATCCCGGCGCCACGGCCCCTGGAGGTGGCGGCGTGATCCGCTTCGTGATCCCGGCATACAACGAGGCCGAGAACGTCCCCCGTCTGCTCGCCGACCTGGCTCCCGTCGCCCGCGGGCTCGGAGCCCGGGTGATCGTCGTCGACGACGGCTCCACCGACGGGACCGCGGAGGCGGTTCGCGAGCACTCCCGCGACATGCACCTGGCCGTCGTCACCCATTCCGTCAATCGCGGTCTCGGCACCGCGATCAACACCGGCATCCGCGCCGCCCTCGGTGAGTCCTCCGACGACGACGCGATCGTCACTCTCGAGGCCGACACCACCTCCAACCTCGCCGACCTGCCGAAGATGCTCGATCTGTTCGAGCGTGGGACCGATGTCGTGCTCGCATCGGTGTACGCGCCGGGTGGCCGGATCATCGGCGTCGCCCGCTGGCGTCTCGCCGCCAGCAAGTCCGTCTCCAACGCGTTCCGCCTGCTGGGGGGGCTGCGCGACATGCACACCCTGTCCTCCCTCTATCGGGTCTACCGGGCGGGGACGCTGCGCCGCGCCGCCGACACCTACGGCTACCTGCTCGTCCGCGAGCCGGGCTTCGCCGCCAACGTCGAGCTCCTGCTGAAGCTCTACAACGCGGGCGCCTCCGTCGCCGAGGTCCCGACGGTGAACGACTGGAGGACCCGCAAGGGCGAGTCGAAGATGCAGCTGAAGCCGACGGTGATCGCCTACATGCGGGTGATGGCAGCTCACCTCGTGGGTCGCATCCAGCCGCCGGCCGTCTCGCCGCTGGCTGATCTGACGGCACCACCGGCGGAGACCGCGGTCCCCGCTCCGAGCGATCGCGGGGAGATCCAGTCCGCTGCGGTCGCGCAGCCGGACAGGCGCCCGGTCGCCCAGGCGGGATGAGCGCCGAGCGGGCGAGGATCGGCGTCGTCGGGGGAGGCATCCTCGGCGTCTCGCTGGCGCTGCGCCTGGCCCAGGCCGGGGCGAGCGTCACCGTGCTCGAGCGCGGCCGCAGCCTCGGCGGGCTCGCCGGGACCTTCGACTTCGGCGGCCACGAGGTCGACCGCTTCTACCACGTCATCACCCCGAGCGACCGGCGGATGATCGCGATGGCGCAGGAGGTCGGACTCGGCGACCAGCTCCGTTTCGAGTCCGTCGGCGCGGGCTTCTTCACCGGCGGGCGGATGCACGACTTCAACGGGATTCCGGATCTGCTGCGCTTCTCGCCGCTGAGCCCGCAGGGCCGGCTGCGGCTGGGCTGGTTTCTCGCCCAGTGCCAGCTGCGCGGGTCCGCCGAGAAGCTCGACAGGCTGCCATTGGAGACCTGGTTGCGCCGCCACTGCGGGCGCGAGGTATTCGAGCGGATCTGGAAGCCGCTGCTCGACTCGCGCTTCGACGGCGACCCGTCAGGCCTGCCGGCGACCTACCTCTGGGCCCGCACCCGCCGCATGTCCGGTGCCCGGGGGGGCGGGGGAGGCGGCGGCGAGGCGATGGGCCACATCGTCGGCGGCCACCAGCGGCTGATCGACGCGATGGCCGCGCGGGCGCGCGATCTCGGCGTCAAGGCGATGACCGAGGCGCCCGTCAGCGGCCTCGCGATGGCAGACGACGGCTCGGTGACGGGGGTCGAGCTGGACGGGGAGACCCACCGCTTCGACCTGACGATCGCGACGCTGCAACCGCCGGCGCTGCGGTTCCTGCTGCCGGAGCGCCACCGCGGCCTGCTCGCGGCGTACCCGCAGCGCTGGCTGGGCTGTGTCTGCGCGCTGATCAAGGTGCCGCGCTCGCTGCTCCCCTACTACGCGGTGAACATCACCGAGCCGACGCCGGTGACCAGCGCGATCGAGACCACGAAGGTGCTGGGCACCGAGAGGACCGACGGCCTGCACCTCGTCTACATCCCCAAGTACTGCGACCCCGACGCCCCCGAGCAGAGCGAGGACGACGGGTCCGTCTACCGCCGCTTCACGGACTACCTGGCCCGGCTCTCGCCGGGCTTCAGCCGCGACGAGGTCGTCGAATGGACCGTGCAGCGGGCAAGGCTGGTCGAGCCGGTGCACACCATGCGCCCGGACGGGCCGGTGCGGATGGCGCCGGTCTGGCCCGGCATCGAGGGGCTGGCACTCGCCTCCAACGCCCAGATCTATCCCCACCTGCTCAACGGCGATTCGGTGGTCGGCTTCGCCGAAACGGTCGCCGCGGAGGTCGCGGCGCGGCTCGGCCTGGCGGGAAGCCGGGTTCCGCCCAGGCCTTTGGAGTCGCTTTCGGCGTGAGTGCGTCCGAGCGGAGCCGATGCCCTCCGCGGGAATTCAGGGTCGCACGGCCTGACGGCGGCGGGCGAGCGCAGCCGATGCCCCTCCGCGGGAATTCAGTCGCGCGCCCTATCGGGCGCGGCTCCCGAACATGCTGCGCGCCTATGGCGCGCAATAGACAGATTGCATATCGCCGCCTACGGCGACATTCCCGCCTCGGGGCATCGGCTCCCCTCACCCGATGCCACGGCCGAGGGACGCCCAGGCACCGGCGCCTGGATGACCGCTGCCGACCTTCACCCACCTCTGGTGGGGTCAAGGTCGGC
>JBBDYP010000071.1:0-20302 GCA_040900615.1 Solirubrobacterales bacterium
TGCAATCTGATTCCTGCCCGCCATAGGCGGGCAGCAACATCGGGAGCCGCGCCCGGTAGGGCGCGCGACTGAATTCGCCCGCAGGGTGACCGGATCCCCTGCGCCACGAAAGCGCGCGACTGAATTCGCCCGCAGGGTGACCGGATCCCCTGCGCCACGAAGCGCCCGACTCAGTGCCTCTAGGCGACCTGGTCGCGGAGTCGGCGAGCCGGTATCAGCAGGCCCGAGGCGCAGACCATCGCGAACGCGCTCGCCTGCAGAACGAGGCCCAGCGGGTGGGTGGAGAGCGGGTCGCCGAAGACGAGGACGCCGCCGACGATCTGGGTGGCGTTGGCGACCAGGCCCATCAGGCCGATCGACTCGATCGCGCCGCCGCGCTGGAGGGCCGCCGCCGCTGTGTACTGGGCGAGAACGCCGGTGAGGACGATCATCAGGACCCAGGGGATGAGGACGGCGATCGAGACGCCGGCGGCGCCGGTCAGCCCCTTGATCGCGATTCCCGCGAGGGCGAAGAGGAGGCCGGCGATGGCGGCGAGCAGGACGTGGCCGTGGCCGGCGAGGCGCTCGGAGCGGTGGCCGGAGACCAGCCCGACGGCGAGCAGGGCCAGGCCGCCCTCGAAGCCGAGGATGGCGCCGAGCGAGAAGCCGGAGTGGCTGCCCTGAAAGTGGGGGACGGTGAGGACGAGCATCGCCAGGCCGGCTCCGCCCAGCAGCAGCGCCAGCCACTGGCGCCACTCGACCGGGTCGCCGAAGATGCGCTGCGCCATCACCGCGAGGGTGACGGCGCCGCCGGCGAGGACCGCCTGGACGATGGAGATCGGCGCCATCGAGAGGGCGGCGATGTGGATCAGCCAGGCGACCGCGGCGAGCCCCCAGCCGGCCGCGAACCAGGGCGAGGCGGCGAGCCGGCGGGCGCTGCGGAGCGGCCGCTGGATGCGGACCGGCTCCGCGCACTGGCAGCCGCGGTGCTTGAGCAGGGAGGCGAGGTTCCCGAGCAGGGCCGCGGCAACCGCGAGCGTGATGCCTATTTGCACTGCTGCCCCGGCGCGGGCAGCTTCAGGCGCTGTCGCGCGGCGGCGACAGCTGAGACGGAGGAGCGGCAGGCTTTGGCGATGACGCCGTCGCCGTGGTCGGGCCGGCGGCTGACCTCGAACTCGATCAGGGCGGCGCGGCGCAGTTTCGCCCGCACTTCCACCGGGCTGCCTTCCGGCGCCGAATCCAGCGCCGCCTGGGCGGCGCGCTCGCGCCGGCAGTTGAGGCAGTAGGTGCCCTCAGTCGAGCGGTCCCAGGTTGCGGGCAGCTCGACCTTCTCGCCGTTCATGCGGCTGACGGAGACGCCGCAGTGGTCGCAGGTCCATTTCTTGGCGGTGGTGATGGTTGCAGTGCTCATGCTGGGGCCTTCGTTCGGTTCCTGTTGCGGTTGCGGTTGCGTCGCCGGCGTTTCTGGGTCGAGGACGCGTTGGAGGTGCCGGTGCCGCCGGCGTCTCCGTTGCCGTTCGACGGCGCCGCGGCTGTGGTGCCGCTGTGGCCCTGGTCGAACTCACGGCTGAGGCCGAGGTCGCGGGCGATGCGCCGCATCTCGGCGACCTGGTCCTCGAGCACGAAGCTGATCCCGGCGCCGCGGTTGCCGGCGCGGCCGGTGCGGCCGATCCGGTGCACGTAGGCGTCCTGGTCGCCGGGGGCGTCGAAGTTGATCACGTGGGTGACATCTGCCACGTCGATGCCGCGGGCGGCGACGTCGGTGGCGATCAGGGTGTCGACCTCGCCGCGCTCGAAGCGGGCAAGCGCCCGTTCGCGCTGGCCCTGGCTCTTGTCGCCGTGCATCGCGACGGACTCCAGCTCGCGGCTGCGAAGCCGCTTCACGAGCCGGTCGGCGCCGCGCTTGGTGCGGACGAAGACGAGGGTGCGGCCGCGCTCGGAGTCGCGCAGCTGCAGCGTCAGGTGGTCGAGCTTGGCGCTCTGGGACTCGACGTGGACGAAGCTGTGCGCGATCTCCGCCTCCTTGTCGACGGCCGGCTCCTGGGTGTGGCGGCGGGCGTCGCGGGTGTAGGCGGCGGCGAGCTTGCCGGTCGCGCCCTCGAGAGTTGCCGAGAAGAACAGCGTCTGGCGGTCCTTCGAGGTCTGGGCGACGATCCGGCTGACGGCCGGTTTGAAGCCCATGTCGAGCATCCGGTCGGCCTCGTCGAGGATGAGGATGTCGACGCGGTTCAGCGAGATGACGCCCCGGGAGAGCAGGTCCTCGAGCCGGCCGGGGGTCGCGACGACGATGTCGGCGCGACGCGCCGCGGCGCTCTGGGGGCCGAAGCCGACGCCGCCGTAGACGGCGGCGATCCGTAGCTGCTTGGCGCGGCAGATCGAGTCGAGCTCGTCGACGATCTGGCTGGCGAGCTCGCGCGTCGGGGCCAGGACCAGGGCGGAGAGGTCTCCACTGCCGGGCTCGATCAGGTCGACCATCGGGATGCCGAAGGCCAGGGTCTTTCCGGACCCGGTCGGGGACTGGACGAGCAGGTCGTGGCCGGCCAGCGCGTCGCTGATGACCATCTCCTGGACGGGGAAGGGCTGAGTGATGTCACGCTTCGCGAGCGCGCCCACCACAGGGTTAGAGATGCCGAGATCGGCAAAGGACATGAAGTTAGTGTGCTCCTTATTTATGCGATTCAGGGAGATCCAGCAGCCCCGAAACGCTGAGAAGCGCGCAGAGGAAACGGAACCTCTCGGGTGGCGGTGGCGCCAAGCCCGACTAGAACACCGTAGCAGGTGGCGACTTTTGCCCTGCTGGGACGACCTTTTCGGGCCTCCCACCCGGGCGGTGTGGACTTTCCCGGAAGCCGCCGTCGGGCGAGGGTCCTAGATTGGAGCCGATGATTTCCGCAATCGCCGCAGCCGTCTTCTCGTACATGAACGATGGGCACATGGACGGCTGGGGCGCCGGCTCGTGGGTGTTGATGGTGGTTGGGATGCTCCTCGTCTGGGCGCTCCTGATCTTCGCCGTGGTCTGGATCGTGAGGTCGTTCGGTCTGGGCGGCGCGCGCAGGCCGCTCAGCGCCACCGAGGTGCTGGACCGCCGCCTCGCCGAGGGCGAGATCACGGTCGCGGAGTACCACGAACGCAAGGCCGCGCTCGGCGCCAGAGGGTGACGGCCGCGCGCAGGGTTCTCCCCGCTATCGGGGGGTGAAGGTCGAAGGCGCGTCATCCAGGTGTGCCTGGTCGTGGAATCAGCCATCTAGGGTTCGCCGACGCATGCGGATCCGGCCGACGACAGAGGACGATGCCGCCGCGGTCACGGCTCTCTGGACCGAGGCATACACCGGCCGTGGCCCCGGAGGCCGGCGGACGCCGTACGAGCAGTCGGAGTTCTTCGCCTCCGCCCGGCTCGGGCAGATGTTCGTCGCCGAGGAGGAGGCGGCGCTCGTCGGCGTCATCGTCTTCTACCCGCCCACCGCCCCCGGTCGCACGGTCGCCGGGGAGGGCGAGGCCGAACACTCGCGACTGGCCGTCAGCGGGGCGGCGCGAGGGCGCGGGATCGGCCGCGCGCTGGCCGCGCTCTGCGTCGAGCTGGCCCGGGAGGCCGGGGCGGAGGCGATCGTGCTCTGGAGCCGTCCCTACCAGGTCGAGGCGCACCGGCTCTACGAATCGCTCGGCTACCGCCGTGCGCACGAGCGCGACTCCGAGGACGCCGACGGCAGCCGGCTCGTCTTCGTGCTCGACGTCCTCGCCGATCGATAGGTTGCCGGCCCCCATCAGCTCGACGATGAAAGGTTGCCGCCCGTGATCATCTCCACCATGAACGACCTGCCGGGCTACGAGGTCGAAGAGGTTCTCGGCGAGGTCTTCGGGCTCACCGTGCGCTCCCGCAACCTCGGCTCCCAGATCGGGGCCTCGCTGAAGTCGCTCGCCGGCGGCGAGCTGAAGGGGATGACGAAGATGCTGTCCGAAGGCCGCGAGCACGCCACCGAACGGCTGGTCGAGGAGGCCGAGTCCAAGGGGGCCAACGCGATCCTCGCCTTCCGCTTCGACACCTCGGAGCTGGGTACGACCTGGACCGAGATCTGCGCCTACGGCACCGCCGTCAAGGCGCGCAAGCTCTAGCCCGGGTCAGCCACCGAGCGAGGCCGAGAGCCAGGCGCCGGCGGCGGAGATCGTCGCCAGCGCCAGTGCCAGGCCAGCGGCGAGAGAGCCGAGCAGCAGCGCGACCCGCAGCCCCGATCCCGCCAGCGCCGCCTCGCGGCCGCCGTGGCGGCGCCAGTCCGGGGCGGCCAGCGCCGGCAGCTCGAGGATGTGGCCGAGGACGTGCACGGTCATCACCGCGAACCAGGCGATGAAGCTCGCCTTGTGGAGGAACCTCAGCGTGTCCGAGGGCGGTCCGGCGACGAGCAGGGCGACGCCGGTCGCGAACAGCGCCAGGCTCGTCGCGACCACCAGCGGTCCCAGCAGCCGCAGCGGCAGGGCCGGGGGCCCTTTGCGGACGTAGGCGGGATCGCCCGTGTAATAGCGGGCGAGGCGGTAGCCGGCGCTGGCCAGCTTCAGCGCCACCGGGGGCACCAGCAGCATCCCGATGAAGATGTGGGGACCGAGCAGGCTGCCGACGAAGGGGACCGTCGCCCCCTCGAGCGCCAGCAGCACCAGCAGCATCGCCGCGGCGCCGCCGGTGATGCGGGAGTTGCCGGCGACCCCGTCGCGGATCGCGGCCGAGCGGGCCGTGGCTCCGCGGACGACGGTCGAGTCGGTGGCATGCATCGCCGCGATGCTCGCGGCCGACGTTTACGGGCGCCTAACTCTCGCGTGAGAGGTCTCTCATCGAGAAGCCCGGCAGCTCGACGCAGAGCCGTGCCCCGCCGAGCGGTGAGTCCTCGGCCCAGATCCTGCCGCCGTGCAGCTCGACGATCGAGCGGGCGATCGCCAGCCCGAGGCCGCCGCCGCCGGAGTCGCGGCCTCGGCCCTGCTCGACCCGGTGGAAGCGGGCGAAGACCCGCTCGCGCTCGGAGGGCGGGATCCCGGGGCCGTCGTCGTCGACCGCGATCCGCAGCAGCGCTCCCGCCGCGGTCGCCGAGAGCTCGACCCTTCCGTCCGGCCCGGCGTGACGACGGGCGTTGGCGATCAGGTTGAGGAGCGCCTGCCGCAGCCGCTCCGGATCGGCGGCCACCGTCCCGGCCGGCAGGCTGCCGGCCACCGCACCCGCGCCGCTGTCGGCTGCCAGCTCCCGCAGGTACGCCGCGACCACCAGCGGACGCAGTTCGGGCGACCCCGCCTCTTCGAGGCCGGCGAGCGCCAGCAGGTCGTCGACGAGGCGTTCGAGTCGTTCCATCTCCCGCATCACCAGGCCCTCGACGCGCCGCACCTCGGCGGCGTCGGGCTCGGGCTGGCGGGCCAGCACCTCCAGCTGGCCGCGGATCGCGGTCAGCGGCGTGCGCAGCTCGTGCGAGGCGTCGGCGACGAAGCGGCGTTGGCGGGAGAAGGCGCCCTCGAGCCGGTCCAGCATTCCGTCGAAGGCCTCGGCCAGGGTCCGCACCTCGACCGCCGCCGTCGGCTCGGCGCCGATCCGCGGCTTCAGGTCACCGGCGTCCACGAGCGCCGCCGTGGCGGCCATCCGCCGCAGCGGCGCCGCCGTGCGGGCGGCCAGCAGGTAGCCGGCAAGCAGCGCCGCGAGGAGGGAGGCGCCGCCGAAGACGAGGAAGGCCTTGACCACCTCGGACTGGGCGTCCTCGTCCGGGGCGAGCTCCCTCGTCTCGAGGCTGACGGCGACGAAGAGGACGGCGAAGGCGGCAAGGACGATCGCCGCGATCGAGAGCGCCAGCCGGCCGCGCAGGCCGAGGCGAGGCCAGGCGCGGGTCATCCCTCGTCGCGGAGCCGGTAGCCGACGGAGCGCACGGTCTCGATCGGCGCCGGCGAGCCGGGCAGGGCGAGCCGCCGCCGCAGGTAGCCGATGTAGACCTGGACGACGTTGGTGCCGGGATCGTGCTGGTAGCCCCAGACCGAGCTGAGTATCTGGTCGTGGCCGCAGACCTGGCCGGCATGGCGCATCAGGTGGGCGAGCAGCTCCGACTCGCGCTCGGAGAGCCGCTGGGAGACCTCGCCGCGGGTGGCGCGGCGGCTCAGCAGGTCGAGCTGGATGCCGCCCGCCTCGAGCTTGGTGGTCCTCGTCTCGGGCGCCTGGCGCAGGTGCGCCCGCACCCTCGCCGCCAGCTCCTCGAAGGAGAAGGGCTTGGGGATGTAATCGGTGGCGCCCGCATCCAGCCCCTCGACCCGGTCGGCGATCTCCCCCCGGGCGGTCAGCATCAGCACCGGCAGGCTCGGCTTCGCCTCGCGGATCGCGGTCAGGACCTCGATCCCGTCGCGCCCGGGCAGCATCCGGTCGAGGATCACCAGGTCGACCCCCGGGTCCAGCGCCAACCGCTCGCCCTCGACCCCGTCGCCCGCGGTGAGGACCGAGTGGCCCTCGGCTTCGAGCCCGCGCGCGAGGAAGTCCGCGATCGCCTCCTCGTCCTCGACGACAACGATCTCCACGCCCTCGATGCTAGAGGTGCCGGCCTCCTACACTTGTCAGATGGCATCCGAAGCCGGAGTCGAGCCCACCTACACGCTGTACAGGCGTGGGATCGAGCTGCTCGAAGACGGCGATTGGGAGGACGCCACCGGGCCGCTCGCCGAGGCGGCCCGCCGGGCGCCGGAGAAGTCCTCGGTCCGCGAGGCGCTGGGCCGCGCCTACTACCGCGCCGGCCGCTTCGCCCAGGCCGTGGTCGAGTTCGAGGCCGTCGTCGAGACCCACCACGTCAACGACTACGCCCACTTCTGCCTCGGCCGGGCGCTGAGCATGACCGGTGAGAAGGACCGCGCCCGCCACCACCTCGCGCTCGCCTCGAACCTGCGCCCCGACCGGCGCGACTACCGCTTCTACCGCAAGCTGCTCGACAGGTAGGCGCGCTCGCGGGCCTCAGAGGCCCCGGACCAGCTTGCCGACGGTTTCCTGCGAGAAGTAGGGCCCGTAGGTGCGGGACTTCTTGTTGAAGTGGAGGTAGCTGTTGACGCCGTTGATCTGGGTGCCTTCGGCGATCAGCCAGCCACCGCCGCTGGCGCCCGGGGCCCAGTGGCAATCGATGCCCATGGTCGGCGGGCCGGGGAGGGGGTAGGTGGAGGTGTCGTCGCCGACGTAGGGAGAGCTGCAGCCCTGCATCCGCCTCGTCTCACCCGGGTAGCCGAAGGTCTGGAATTCCTGATGGCGGCTGAGGTTGGTGACGATCGTGGCGCCGCCGCCGACCGCGTCGGCGACGTTGAGGCCTTCGGCGTTGGGGTGGGTGAGGAAGGCGCCGAGGTCGAAATCCGGGTTGCCCTGCTTGACCCACTGCTTCGGGGCTCGGACCTTGTCGCGCCGGGCGACGAAGGCGCCGAAGGGCGCGACGCCGCCGGTGTAGGCGGGGACGAACTCGAGGAAGTTGGACCAGACGCTGCGATTGCCGTCTTCGCGGCCGCTGTTGACGCAGTGGCCGGCGGTCAGCACCAGCTGCCGGGTGGGGCTGTTGATCGCGGTCCCGGAGCAGTAGCCGCGGAGGTCGCCGCGGCGGATGAAGACCCTGCCGTTGACCGAGAACGGCGGGACTTCGGGGGTCGGCACGGCGAGGAAGCTGGCGGCGGCGCCGCTCGGTTCGGCCGGGCCGACCCTGAGGTGGCCCTTGCCCGCGCGGTCGACGACGAGGTCGAGCGGGCGGGCGCTGCGCATCCGCGCCGGCGTCCAGTAGCGCAGGACCCGAGCCGCTTCGGCGCGCGCCTCGCCGGCGCTCACGCCGGCGCTGTCCGGGTGGGAGCGGGAGGCCGCGGTGGCCGCGCCGGGGAAGGCGATGGCCGTCGCCGCAAGGGCGAGGGCGGCCGCGACGAGCGCCACGACGCTTGGTTGGGCACGGTGCAGGCGCCGCCGCATCGTGGTTGAGCATAGACACAGCGACGCGGCAACTGGACTAACGGACACCGAGCATCCCGGACCGACCCTACGAATCGATGACGGTCCGGGATGGCGAGCGTTCTCGGCTCAGCTGACCAGCGGGATCACGCAGCGGTATTTCCTGGTCAAGGTGGAGACGACGGAACTGATGGATGCCGAAGCGGAAACGGTCACGACGGCGTAGAGATTGGCTCCAGAGACAACTGGTATGTCCCCCGACCACTCGTCCCCGGCCGCCAGCGTGATCCCCGGCTGCGACGCGAAGGCCACCAGCGACAGGGCGTCCGGCAGCTCGCCGCCCTGGACGGCGCAGGAGAGCGCCGCGGCCGTCGCCGACACCGCCGCCTCGCTGCTCGCGGTCTGCCAGCAGGCGCCGGCGAAGAAACGCGTCGTCGCTTGGCAGCCGGCGCTGTGGCCGTTGACCGTGGTCGCGTCCTCGGCGCTGACCGCGTGCAGCGCCGTCTCGGCGTCGTGGGCGGAGTCGGCGCTGTCGGCGTGGACGGCGCTGGGGACCTGGCCCAGCGTCGCGGCGTCGATCTGGGTGCCGGTGATCGACCCCGGTTCCAGCCGGCTTCCCGGGATCGCCCCCGGCTTCAGCCGGTTGCCCGGGATCGAGCCCATCGCCAGGCGGTTGCCCGGCAGCGACTTCGCCTTGATGGCATGGCCGTCGATCTTCTTCGCCGCGTAGACGGTGCCGCCGAGGGCGGCGAAAAGCGCGATGCATGCGATAACCAGCGCCGGCGAGCGCCGGCGAAGTCCCCTGCCCATGGTCCCCCCTTGATTCAGTTGATTGAAACGAGGCCCTTGTCAACGAACGGGCTAATTGAAGTGATGGCAGGCTAACTGAGCAAAAAGGGTTCCTGGACGAAAATCCGGCGCCCGCGCGCGGCGCTGGCTTGGAGCCGCTGCTCGACGTCGTCGTCCTGCTCTTCACCGCCGCCGCCGCGATGCTCGCGCTCGACCTCGTGCCCGGGGTCTGACCGGCGCCGGGATCAGAGGATCGTCAGGACCCCGAGCGCCAGGACCGAGACGGCGACCAGCGCCAGCGCGATCCCGGTCGTGACCCGGTCGAAGCGACCGAGCGCGTACTCGCCCATCAGCTCGGTGTCCTTGGCGAGCGTGCGGATGAAGGGGAGCAGGACGAGGAGGAGGACGGCGTTCAGCGCCTGCGAGAGGAAGAGGATCCGGATCAGCGGCGCGCCCGGGATCAGGACCAGGCAGGTGGCGACGATGACCACCGCGCCGAAGCTGAGGTAGAAGGTCGGCGCCTGCTCGAAGCTGTCGTCGATTTCGGCCCGGCGCCCCAGGGTCTCCGACACCGAGTAGGCGGTGGAGAGGGGGACGATCGCGGCGGCGAGCAGGGCGGCCCCGAGGAAGCCGAGGCCGAACAGCGTCGCGGCGGCGTCGCCCGCCACGGGCTCGAGGGCGCGGGCGGCGTCGCCGGCGTCGTCGATGTCGATTCCCTGCGTGTGCAGCGTCGCCGCGCAGGCGACGACGACGAAGAGCCCGATCACCCCGGTGAGGAGGGCGCCGACGATCACGTCGAGGCGCTCGTAGCGGAGTTCCTTGACGTGGAGCTGCTTGTCGACCGCATAGGACTGGATGAAGGCGAGGCCCCATGGCGCCAGCGTCGTGCCGAGGGTGGCGACCGCGACCAGCACCGCGTCGCGGTTGACCGGGATGCTGGGGACGACGAGCCCGGTGGCGGCCGCTCCCCAGTCCGGGTGGGCGAGGACGCCGGCGACGACGTAGGCGACGAAGACCGAGCTCAGCATCAGCAGGAAGTGCTCGACGCGGCGGAAGTTCTCGCGCAGCACCAGGACCGAGACCCCGATCGCCGCCAGCGGAACGCTGACGTAGCGGCTGGTGCCGGTCAGCAGTTCCATCCCCGCGGCGACGCCGGCGAGCTCCGCGCACATCGTGCCGGTGTTGGCGATCACGAGGGCGACGACGACGACGCGCGCGGCGTGCCCCCCGAAGCGCTCCCGGACCAGGGTCAGGAGGCCCTTGCCGGTGACGACCCCGAGCCGCACCCCGAGCTCGTGGAAGATGATCAGCGCCGCGGTCGAGAGCGCCAGCACCCAGAGCAGCTCGTAGCCGTAGCGGGCGCCGAGGATCGAGTAGGTCGCGATCCCCGCCGGGTCGTCGTCGGAGAGCCCGGCGAGGACACCGGGGCCAACCACCGCCAGCAGCGTCGCCAGCATGCCGCCGCGCAGCAGCAGGCGCCGTCGCCTGGCGAGGCGCCAGTGGGTGTGACGACCGGGGGTGCGGTGGGCGCGGATGGGCACGGTCCGCGCGTACATTGACCGCCGCGCACGATGCAACCCTGCCGGAGGGGCGGCCGGCGTTGCTTCGGTCCGGCGGCGGCGGCGGATACACTCGCCTGCGTACATACGGTCGGTGGTCAAGGGAAGTCCGGTGAGAAACCGGCGCGGTCCCGCCACTGTGACCGGGTCAAGGAAGTCGCGGGCGCCCTGCGCGCCAGCCACTGGGGACGACACAGAGTCCCCGGGAAGGTGCGGCCGACCACCCCGGAAGCCAGGAGACCTGTCCCCGGCCAGCCAAGACAACCCTCGAGGAAAGGGTGGCGTAAATGCCAAGACTCATCCCATTCCGGCTGGCGGCTGCATGCGCGCTGGCTCTAGCACTGTCCCTGTCCATCACCGCGAGTGCGGTCGCCAAGGGGGTGCCCGTCGACGTTCGTGTCGTCGGCGCCGCCGGCAAGGTGCTGAGCGAACGCTCGCTGCGGGCGACCACGACGACGGTCCCGACGAGCCCGAAGGCGACCTGTTTCGGCTCCGACAAGGGCGGGACCGGCAAGCCGGTGACGCTGCAGGGGGCCACCGCGCTGGGCGCGCTCAGCCAGGTGGTCGATTCGACCCGGGGGCTGCGGCCTCTGCTGGTCACCGACGCCTTCGATTTCGGCCTCGCGATCTGCGGCGTCGGCGGCGACGTGGTCAGGTCCGGGACCGAAAGCTCGTGGTACCTGAAGGTGAACCACAGGGCCCAGTCGGTCGGCGGCGACCAGGTGAAGCTGCGTGCCGGCGACGAAGTCCTCTGGGCGCTGGCGTCGTCCTATCCGTATCCGGACGAACTCTCGCTCAGCGCGCCGAGGACGGCGAAGGCGGGCAGGCCGTTCACGGTGCGCGTCTTCTCCTACGACGAAACGGGCAAGCGCAAGCCCGTCGCGGGCGCGACGGTGACCGGCGCCGAGGGTCCCACCGGATCCGACGGGCGGGCCACGGTCGTGCTCTCCAAGCCCGGCAGGCTGGTCGCCCGCCACGGCGGTGAAATCCCCTCCCCCCGCGTCGCGATCTGCCTCGGGGGCAAGTGCCCAGCCGGAGCTAGATGACCCTGGGCCGCGGCACGGCGGTCGCGACGGCGCTGCTTGCAGCGGCGCTCGCGGCCGCCGGCTGCGGCCTCGGCCCCGGCGCCGGCGTCGGCTCGGTCGAGCTGACGGTGACGCGTGAATTCGGATCGGCGCCGATGCACGGGAGCTCGGTCGACGTGAACGAGTCCGACACGGTGATGCGGGTGCTGGATGGCAGCGCCGACATCGCCACCCGCTATGGCGGCGGCTACGTGCGGTCGATCGACGGCGTCGCCGAAGACCAGCGCGACGGCGACCCCTACGACTGGTTCTTCTACGTCGACGGCGTCGAGTCGCCGATCGGCGCCGCCGACTACGCCCTCGAGGGCGGCGAGCGGATCTGGTGGGACTACCGCAACTGGTCCGCGACCAACCACGTCCCGGCGGTGGTCGGCTCCTGGCCGGCGCCGTTCAGCGACGGCTACGAAGGTAGGCGCCACCCGGTAACGCTCGAGTGCGAGGGCGGGGGAGGGGCGTGCGATCTGGTGCGCGCGGCCCTCGAGGAGGAGGGCGTGAGGGTCGCCGGCGGCTCGCCCGCCGGAGCGATCCGGGTCCTGGTCGGGCCCTGGGCGAGCCTGCGCTCGGACCCCGCGGCGGCGCTGATCGAGGCGGGGCCCGAGGAAAGCGGCGTCTTCGCCGACTTCGTCGCTGTCGGCGGGGCGTATGAGCTTCAGGGACTCGACCAGGACGGGGAGTCGGCGCGCGAGTTCGGTCCCGGCGCCGGCCTCGTCGCGGCGACCCGGCGCTACGAATCGCCTCCCGTGTGGTTGGTCACCGGGCCGACGCCGGCGGGCGTGCGCGCCGCCGCGGGACTGCTCGACGGGGCGAAGCTGCGCGACCATTACTCGCTGGTGGCCGAAGACGGCAGGGAGACGCCACTTCCACTGCGATGAGATCGCCGTTTGCCTACATGCCGAAGCCGGGCCCGCTGCAGGCGGCCTCTCCGGGCGCGGCGGTCGTCTATCTCGGCGCGCTGGTGGCGGTCGCCTTCCTCTACTCGAGCCCCCTGGTCCTCCTCGCCGCCGGGGCGGCGGTGACCGTGGCGGGGCTGCTCGCGGGCGCCCGTGCGGCCGTGCGCGCGGCCCTGCGCATGGGCCTTGCCCTCGCCCTGCTGATCGTCGCCGTCAACGCCCTCGTCGTGAACCGGGGGGAGACGGTGCTGGCGCGCCTCGGAGACTGGCCGCTGCTGGGCGAGGTCGACGTCACCGCCGAGGCGATCGTCGCCGGGATGACGATCGGCCTGCGGGCGGCGGTCGCGATGGTCGCCTTCGCCGTCTACTCGGCCTGCGTCGACCCCGACCGGGTGCTGCGGGCGCTGCGCCCCGTCGCCGGCCGCTCGGCGCTGACCGCGACCCTCGTCTCGCGCCTGGTGCCGGTCGCCGCCGCCGATGCCGCCCGCCTCCGCGACGCGGCCCGGTTGCGCGGCCCCGGCGCCGCCGAGGTCGGCAAGGCGCCACTGGCCCGCCGCCTGCTCGCCGGCTCGCTCGACCGCGCCGTCGACGTCGCCGCGACGCTGGAGCTGCGCGGCTACAGCCTCGAGGCCCCGCGAGCCCGCAACCGCCGCTTCGCCGAAGGATTGTGGGGCCGATCGGCACAAAAATCCTTCAGGCGCCGGTCCCGGTATGACCGCCGCTTCTACGCGACGGGCGCCGTCCTCCTCGCCGCCGTCGCCGGAAAGGTGGCGGGGGTTGACGACTTTCACGCCTATCCGACCGTTCGGCTCGGCCTCGGCCCCGCCACCGTCGCCCTCTCGGTCCTGCTCGTCCTCGGCGGCCTTGCGCCGCTTCGGCGCAAACCCAAACGCCGCCCGGCCTCCGCCGCGTCGCCGCCCGCCCCCGGTTCCGCCTCGCCCCTCCGTGGACCGGGCGCGGCCCCAGCCCCGGGAGCCCACCGTGTCTGAGCTGGCGATCCGCCGCGGTGCCGCCCCCGCCCTCGCCGTCGAGGGGCTGAGCTACACCTACCCGCGCGCATCCCGAGCCGCTCTCGACGACGTCTCGATCGAGGTCGCCCCCGGCGAGTTCGCCCTCCTCGCCGGCCGCTCCGCCTCCGGCAAGTCGACCCTGCTCAAAGCCGCCTGCGGCCTCGTCCCGCATTTCCACGGAGGCGAGATCTCCGGCACCGTCACCGTCGCCGGCCTCGACGCGATCGAGTCCGGCCCCGGCGAGCTCGCCGCCGCCGTCGGCTACCTGGCCCAGGACCCCGAGACCCAAGTCGTCTCCACGACCGTCGCCGCGGAGATCGCCTTGCCGCTGGAGATGCGCGGCGACCCGCCCGCCAGCCGCGCCCGTGCCGTCGAGGAGGTCGCCCTCGCCCTCGCCATCCCACACCTTCTCGACCGAGCCGTCGACACCCTCTCCGGCGGAGAGCTACAGCGCGTCGCCCTCGCCGCAGCCCTGGTCACCCGCCCGAGCCTTGTCCTCCTCGACGAGCCCACCTCGCAGCTCGATCCCGTAGCCGGCGACGAGCTGATCTGGCTCCTCCGCCGCCTCAACGAGGAGTGGGGCGTGGCCGTCCTATTGGCCGAACACCGCCTCGAGCGCTGTCTCGCCGCTGCCGATCGAGTCGTCGCCATGGACTCGGGCCGCATCGCCTTCGACGGTTCCCCATCGGACTTCCTCGCCTGGTCCCACGCCGCCGATCCGGCCTTGGGGACCCCGGCGGCCCGGCTTTTCTCCCTCTCCGGCATCGACCCTCTCCCAATCGGCGTGCGTCACGCGCGCCAACTCCTCGCTGAGAGGGAGCAGGGCGGGAGGGGAGCCGGACCCCCTTCTCTCTCAACTTGCTCGGGTGGGGCGTGGGTGGCCGTCCAAGATTCGGACAACC
This sequence comes from Solirubrobacterales bacterium, assembly GCA_040900615.1. GTDB lineage: Bacteria > Actinomycetota > Thermoleophilia > Solirubrobacterales > 70-9 > VAYN01. Next base: position 14,127 of record JBBDYP010000071.1, read on the forward strand.
GAGAAGTACAAGCCGTTCGGAGGGGGTCCGGCTCCCCTCCCGCCGAGCCGGCCCTCGAGGCTCGGGGATTGTGGGTCGAGTTGGATCGGGGGGAGGAGGTGCGGGACGTGCTGCGTGGCATCGACCTCCAGCTGTTCCGAGGCGAACGCGTAGCGCTGATGGGCCGCAACGGAGCCGGCAAGAGCACGCTGCTGCGAGCCGCCGCCGGGCTCATCGATCCGGTCACGGGCAGGATCGAGGCTCCCGGCGGAATCGCCCTGCTGACGCAGAACCCCGGGGACTATTTGGTGCGGGAGCGGGTGGGGGACGAACTGCCGGGGGAGGCCGGGGCGGCTGCGCTGCGCGTCGTCGGGCTGGAGCACGTCGTCGACGCGGATCCACGGGACCTGTCCGGCGGTGAGCGGCAGCGCCTGGCGCTGGCGATCGCGCTGGCGGGGCGGATGGAGGGGGAGGAGCTGCCCGGGCTGGTGGGACTGGACGAGCCGACGCGCGGCATGGACCGCGCCCGCAAGGACGACCTCGTCGAGCTGATCGACTCGCTTGCCTCGCGAGGTGCCGGTGTCGTCGTCGCCACCCACGACGTCGAGTTCGCCGCCGCCTTCGCCGAGCGGGTCGTGCTGCTCGGCGACGGGGTCGTGATCGCCGACGGGCCCGCCGCGGACGTACTCTCCGGCGGCTGGTACTTCGCAACGGAGGTCGCCCGCGTGCTCGACCTGCCGGGCGTCATCACCCCCGAGCAGGGCGCCGCGGCGCTGCTCGGCAACGGGGGGGAGGCGGAGTGAGCTGGGAGCTGACCAGCTTCGTCATCCTCGGCGCCGTCCTCTTCGGCGGCTTCGCCTGGTATGAGCGCTCGCGGCCGCCCTCGCAGGTGGTCGCCCTGGTCGCGGCGCTGGCGGCGCTGGCGATCGCCGGGCGGATCGCCTTCGCGGCCTTCCCCAACGTCAAGCCGACGACCGACATCGTCATCTTCGCCGGCTACGCGCTCGGCGGGGCGCCGGGCTTCGCGGTCGGCGCCCTCGCCGCCCTCGTCTCCAACTTCTGGTTCGGGCAGGGCCCCTGGACGCCGTGGCAGATGGCCGGCTGGGGCCTCTGCGGGGTGCTCGGCGCCGCCATGGCCGTGGGTGGGCGCAACGCCGGCCGGCTCAGCCTGGCGGCGATGTGCGGGTTTGCCGGCATCGCCTACGGCGCTCTGCTGAACTTCTCCCTTATGGCGACCTACGGTGGGGACCTGTCGTTGGAGCGCTTCGGCGTCCTGATGGGGCGCGCGATCCCGTTCGACGCCGCCCACGCGATCGGCAACGTCGCTCTCGCCCTCGTCGCCGGCCCGGCGATGGTGCGGATGCTGGTCCGCTTCCGGGAGCGTTTCGAATGGGGGAGGGGCGGAGGTACGTCGGCACCGGGACCGAAGGGAGACTCACCGACCGCCGCCCCGCCCCGCCGAGTGCGGCCGGCGATACGCGGCGGTGGCGTCGCCGGTCTGCTGCTGGTCGTCCTACTGGTGGGTGCGCTGGCGCCCGCTTCCGCGGACGCCTCCAGGGTCAGCAGGGCGGCCGGCTGGCTGCAGTCGCAACAGAACGCCGACGGCGGCTGGGGCGCCTCGCCCGAGAAGGAATCTGGCCCGGAAATGACCTGCTGGGCGATGCTCGCGCTGGCCGCCGCCGGGACCAACCCGCTCGACGTCCAGAAGCTCGGCCGCAGTCCCGTCGACCTCCTTCGCGGTCACACCGACGAGCTGACGAGCCCCGGCGACCTGGCCCGCACGATCCTCGCCCTCGAGAGCGCCGGCGTCGACCCGCGCGACTTCGGCGGCGAGAACCTCGTCTCCCAGCTACTCGCGAAGCGGCGCGACAACGGCTCCTACGAAGGCTGGCCCAACTCCACCGCCTTCGCGGTGATGGCGCTGCGGACGGCGGGGGTCACCGGCGGCCTCGACAAGACCCTCGCCTGGCTGCGCAAGGTCCAGAACGACGACGGCGGCTGGGGCGACGTTCCCGGCAGTCCCAGCACCGCCGACGGGACGGGCGCCGTGCTGCAGGCGATCTCGAGCGAGTCCAAGGCCGCCGACAGGGGCGTCGCCTACCTGCGCCAGGCCCAGCGCAAGGGCGGCGGCTTCCCGCTCGGCGGCAACGGCCCGGTCAACACCCAGTCGACCGCCTGGGCGATCGAGGGAATCCGCGCCGCTGGCGCCGATCCCGACTCCAAGTCCTTCCAAAAGGGCGGCTCCAGCGCGGTCGACTACCTCGCCGAGCACCAGGAGAGCGACGGCCACTACCGCTACTCGGGCGCCAGCGACCAGACCCCGATCTGGGTCACCTCCACCGTCCTCGTCGCCGCCGCCGGCAAGTCCTACCCAGTCCCAGCACCCGCCCGCAAGCCAAAGCCCAAGCCCCAGACCAGCTCCTCGACCTCCGGCGGCCTGCCCCCGTCCCCCGTCACCCCGGCACCTGCCCTCGAATCGCCCGTCGTCCCGCCGTCCGGCTCCGGTAGCGGGGGCGCCGGAGCCCTACCCGAACGTTCTGCGCCCCCCGGGCCACAAACGCCCGGGGCGTCAGCCACTGACTCTCCCCCCGCGGGGGGAGAGAGGGATGGGTCCGGCACCCCCGCCCCTGAACCGCCCGCGTCGGAGTCGTCAACGGACTCGACCGCTGAGACCGCCGCCAGTGACGACTCGAGCAGCAGCACCGCCGGCTCCATCGTCCTGGGACTCCTCGCCGGCTCCCTCCTCTTCGGCGTCGCCTGGGCCGGTCGCCGCGGCTGGATGCGCTGGCGCTACGGCCTCTAACCACCGGAACTGCATCAATTTCCAGCGCTGCTGGATATAGAAGTTGATGCAGTTCGGCAAGGGCGACGGGGCTATACCCTCGACCCATGGATGTCGAGACGGCGATACGCACCCGTCGTACCCACAAGGCCTTCGCGGCGGAGCCGCTGCCGCGCGAGCAGCTCGACCAGCTGCTGGAGCTGGCCAGCTGGGCGCCGAACCACAATCTCACCGTGCCCTGGCGCTTCCGCGTCGTCGGGCCCCGCGCCCTGGAGCGGCTGAAGGACGCCGCCGGCCCCGAGGGCGCCGCGAAGCTCGATCGCTGCCCGACCCTTGTCGTCGTCTCCAGCCAGCTCAGCGGCGATCCCCTCCAGGACGAGGAGGACCTGCACGCGACCGCCGTCGCCTCCTACATCGTCCTGCTCGCCGCCCACGCCCGCGGCCTCGCCGGCTACTGGCGCACCCCGGCGCTGCTGCGCGGCGAGGAGGGCCGCGCGGCGGTCGGCCTGCCGGCCTCCGAGCACGTCGTCGGCCTGCTCCACCTCGGCCACCCTCGCCAGGAGGAGCGTCCCGTGCCGGAACGACCGGGCGCCGACGAGGTCGTCGCCTACCTGGACTGATGCTCGCCCGGCCCCGCGCAATCGAGGAGATCGCCGGCCGGCACTTCGAGGTGGTGGTGATCGGCGGCGGCATCACCGGCGCCGGGGTCGCGCTCGACGCCGCCTCGCGCGGCTACTCGGTGGCTCTGCTGGAGCGCGGCGACTACGCCGTCGGCACCTCCAGCCGCTCCTCGAAGATGGTCCACGGCGGCCTCCGCTACCTGCAGAACTTCGACCTCGGACTGGTCCGCGAGGCGCTGCTGGAGCGCCAGCTGATGGTCCAGCTCGCGCCGCACCTCGTCTACCCGACGCCGTTCCTGGTCGCATCCCTGGGAGAGGAGCGGCGCGACCGCAAACTCGGGCTCGGGCTGAACATGTACGACGTGATGGCGACCACGCGGGTCGGCCGCAGCCGCCGCGAGATGCGCGCCTCCAAGGAGGAGGACGAGGACTTCTACTGGTCGCCCGACCGCCACCGCACGATCGGCCACGACGAGGTGCTGGAGATGGTGCCGGCGCTCGCCGCCCGCGAACCCAAGGACGCCTACCTCTTCTACGACTGCCAGACCGACGACGTGCGCCTGGTCCTGACCGTGCTCGGCGAGGCGGAACGCTTCGGCGCCGTCTCCCTCAACGGGGCCGACGTCACCGAGGTGCTGGTCGAGAACGGGCACGCCGCCGGCGTCGCCTTCGTCGAGGCCGACTCCGGCGAGCGGTCCGAGGTCCGCGCCGACCACGTCGTCAACGCGACCGGCGTCTGGGCCGACCAGATCCGCCCCGAGGAGATCGTCGACGAGGAGGACGTGCCGCGGATCGCGCCCAGTCGCGGCACCCACCTGATCCTCGACCAGGCGGACCTGCCGATGGGCGACGCCGCCTGCATCGTCCCGGCTGGGGAGGGGCGGATGATCTTCTCGCTGCCCTGGTACGGGCGCACCCTGGTGGGCACCACCGACAACGACTTCGACGGCGACATCACACACCCGCGGCCCGCCGGCGCCGACCTCGAGTACCTGCTCGACGCGGTCAACGAGTTCTTCGCCACCTCGCTGACCGAGTCCGACCTGGTCGGCGCCTACGCCGGCGTGCGGCCGCTGATCTCCAGCGGCGACCCCCGCAAGTCGGTCGACATCTCGCGCAAGGCGGAGCTGTATGAGACCTCGTCGGGGATGCTGACGATCACCGGCGGCAAGATGACGACCTGGCGGCGGATGGCGAAGCAGACCGTCGATCGCCTGGTCGAGCGCGAGGGCCGCGAGGCGCCCTGCCACACGGCCGAGATCCCGCTGGGGATGGAGGCCCGGCCGGAGGATCTGGACGCGCCGGAGGGGATCGGGGAGGACGCGATCGCCCAGCTCGCCTTCCGCTACGGGCATGCCGCCCGCAACGTCCTCGGCCTGGTCCGCGACGACCCCAAGCTCGGCCGCCCGATCGTGCCCGGCCGGCCCGACCTGCTGGCCGAGGTGACGATCGCCGCCCGCCACGAGCAGGCGCGCTGCGTCGCCGACGTGCTGCTGCGCCGCACCCGGCTGGGGATCCTGGCGGCGCCGCAGCTGCGCGACGCCGACTCGGTCCGCCCCGTCGCCGACCTGCTCGGCGCGGAGCTGGGCTGGTCGCGGCGCCGGGCCAGGCAGGAGGCGGAGGCCTGGCTGGAGGCGGCCGCCACCGAAGGAGTCGACCCGGCCGCGCCCGGCGGGCCGGTTGAATAACCTGCCCCCCTCGATGAACAAGGCCGAGCTGGAAACCAAGCACCTGTCCGAACTGCACGCTCTCGCCGCCGAGGCGGGGGTGGAGCGCTACCGGATGCTGTCGCGCGCGGAGCTGATCGAGAAGCTCAGTGGCGGCGAGTCCGGCCCGAGCGCTGGCGCCCCGGCGCCGCGCGCCGAGCGCAAGGAGCGCGCGCCGCGCGAGAGGCCGCCGCGCGAGAGGCCGCCGCGCGAGAGGCCGCCGCGCCGCCGCCGCGCTGGAGCCGGCGAGGAGGCGCCCGCCGGAGGTACCCGCGAGCCCGGGCCGACGCCGCCCGAGGCCGCACCGGAGCCGACCCCTGCTCCGGCCACGCCCGCCCCAGCGGCCTCCGAAGAGCCTTCGCCCCGTCCGCGCCGCCGCCGTCGCCGCCGACGATTCGGTCGCAAGGGCAAGGAGGGCGTCTCGATCCAGGACCTGCTGCTGCCGCCCGCGGCCGGGCGCCAGGCGATCCTCTGCGCCGAGACGCGCGAGGGCTGCACCGCGCTGCTGCGCGGCGTCGCCGCCGACCTCTCGGCGGACTCGAAGGGTCCTGATCCGGTCGTGCTGCTGATCGACCCGAGCCCCGAGGAGCTCGCCGACTGGAAGCGCGAGGCACCGCAGGCGGAGATCGTCGCCGCCGGCCAGGCCCGCCACGCCAGCGACGCCCTCGCCCAGGCTGCGGCACGCGCCGGAAGCGGCGAAGACGTGATGCTCCTGGTCGATTCGCTGACCCGCCTCGCCAGCGCCTACGGCGACGCCGACTCGGCCAAGGAGTTCTTCGACGCCGGCCGCGTCCAGGGCGCCACCGCCAACGGCTCCCTGACCGTCGTAGTCGCCCTCGAGCGTCCCGCCTCCAGCTAAGGACCTATCCCGGTAGGGACCGCACCCCTGGATACGGCCCAGGACACGGCGCGGATGCGGCCCCGGCGCGGATTCCGCATGGCAGCGCCATGTGGGATTCGCGCCGTGACCGCCCCGCTTGGTCCTGAACCGTCCCAGTGGCACGCTCCCTACCGGGATAGGTCCTAAGTCCCCTTCGGCTTTTCAGCTACCGGCATCCGACGCATCCCTACCGGCGACACCGTCCCGCG
>JBBDYP010000072.1:0-2817 GCA_040900615.1 Solirubrobacterales bacterium
CCGAGGCGGTCGAGGATTTTGTAGATGCGGTCGCCGGCGAAGAGGCGGATCACGTCGTCTTCGGCGGAGAGGTAGAAGCGTGACTCCCCGGGGTCTCCCTGGCGGCCGGAGCGGCCGCGGAGCTGGTTGTCGATGCGCCGCGACTCGTGCCGCTCGGTTCCGCAGATGAAGAGCCCACCGAGCTCCCGCACCTTCTCGGCCTCGGCCTTGCACTGCGGTTCCAGCTCGGCGGTCCTTGCCGCCAGCGCCTCGTGGTAGCCCTCGCTCTCGTGGGTGATCCCCTGCTTCTTCAGCTCATGGATGGCGAGATGTTCGGGGTCGCCGCCGAGCTTGATGTCGACGCCGCGACCGGCCATGTTGGTCGCGATCATCACCGCGCCCCTGCGGCCCGCCTGGGCGATCAGCTCGCCCTCTCGTTCGGCGTGCTCGGGCTTGGCGTTGAGGACCGCGTGTTCGATCCCGTCGCGCTTGAGCGCCTCGGAGATCATCTCCGAGACCTCGACCGAGACGGTCCCGACCAGGATCGGCTGGCCTTGCTTGTGGCGGGTGACGATCTCGTCGAGTACGGCTTTCCACTTGCCGTCTTTGGTTTTGAAGATCTGGTCGTTGTGGTCGGCCCGGACCATCGGCTGGTTGGTCGGGACCTCGACCACCGGAATTTTGTAGATCTTCATGAACTCGGTCGCCTCGGTCAGGGCGGTACCGGTCATCCCCGACAGCTTGTCGTAGAGGCGGAAGTAGTTCTGCAGGGTGATCGTCGCCAGCGTCTGGTTCTCCTCGCGGATCGCCACCCCCTCCTTCGCCTCGACCGCCTGGTGCAGGCCCTCGGACCAGCGCCGCCCCTCGAGGATGCGGCCGGTGAACTCGTCGATGATCATCACCTCGCCGTCGATCACCGCGTAGTCCTTGTCCTTCTTGTAGAGCGACTCCGCCTTCAGCGACTGGACCAGGTGGTTGACGAGGCTGCCGTGCTCGCCGAGGTAGAGGTTGTCGACGCCGATGAACTGCTCGGCTTTCTTCACGCCGCGCTCGGTCGGGGCCACGGTCTTGTGCTTCTCGTCGTACTCGTAGTCGTAGTCGACGTCGGAGGTGTCCTTGGACTCGCCGAGCGATTTCAGTTTCTGTTTGGCCGGCACCCCGACCATCTGCTTGGCGAGGCGGGCGAACGTGTAGTAGGTCTGGGCCGCCTGTTCGGGCTGGCCGGAGATGATCAGCGGCGTCCGCGCCTCGTCGATCAGGATGTTGTCGACCTCGTCCACGATGGCGAAGTGGTGGCCGCGCTGGACGCAGTGCTCGAGCGCCCCGGCCATGTTGTCGCGCAGGTAGTCGAAGCCGAACTCGGAGTTGGTGCCGTAGGTGACGTCGCAGGAGTATTTGCGCTGCCGGGCGGCGTGGTCGTCGGAGTCCTGAACGCTGGCGACGCTGACGCCGAGGGCGTCGTAGATCGGTTCCATCCATTCGGCGTCGCGCCGGGCCAGGTAGTCGTTGACGGTGACGAGGTGGACGCTGCCGCCGGCCAGGGTGTTGAGGAACACCGGCAGGGTCGCGGTCAGGGTCTTGCCCTCGCCGGTCCTCATCTCGGCGATCGCCCCGTCGTGGAGGACCATGCCGCCGATCAGCTGGACGTCGTAGTGGCGCTGGCCGGTCGCCCGCCGCGAAGCCTCGCGGGTCAGGGCGAACGCCTCGGACAGCAGGTCGTCGAGTGACTCGCCACCGCGGGCGCGCTCGCGCAGGGAGTCAGCCTCCTGGCGCAGCTCGGAGTCCTCGAGCGCTTCCATCTCCGGCTCGTAGCGGTTGATCGCCTCCGCGCGCTTCTGGTAGGCCTTGAACTTCCGGCCCTCCCCCGTGCGCAGGGCCTTCGTGACGAGGTCCATCGCTGGCATTGCTCAAGGGTAGCGGTGCGGGGCTTGCCGCTCTTTCTACGTCGGTAAACCCACTTGCCCCGGCGGGGGGACGGGCGTACCATCGGCCGACAACTCACAAGGAGGCACTCATGCGGATTGAGATTCGGGGCCGGAACGTCGAGATGACGGATGACCTGCGTGAGATGGTGCGGAAACGCTTCCAGCGTCTGGGCCAGCAGGTGTCGCCGCTCGCGACGCTCGAGGTCGTGCTCTCGGAGGAGCGCAACCCGTCGATCACCGACAGTCAGGTGGCCGAGGCGACCTTCTACCTCAAGGGGGTGACCCTGCGGGCTCGCGAGGCATCCCCCGAGATGACTCATTCCGTGCACGAACTGGCAGAGGACGTGAGGCGGCAGGTGAAGAAGCACCGCGACCTGCGGCGCAAGCGCAGCAAGACGCGCCGGCTCGTCGACCAGATGCGCGGGCGGGCGGCTGAGCTGCATCCGTAGGAGCCGCTCTTTCGAATCCAAGCGTGGGCGAGGGGGGGCGATGCCCCTCCGGGACAGGACGAGGCGCCGTACGAGGGCAGCCGATGCCCCTCCGCGGGAATTCAGTCGCGCGCCCTTACGGGCGCGGCTCCCGAACATGCTGCGCGCCTATGGCGCGCAATAGACAGATTGCATATCGCGGCCTGCGGCCACATTCCCGCGGAGGGGCATCGGCTCCCCTCGCTCGAAGCCATGACCAGAGACGCCCGGACACCAGCGCCTGGATGACCGCTGCCGACTTTCACCCACCTCTGGTGGGGTCAAGGTCGGCAGCGCTGAGGCACCCGTCCCCCAGAGCGACGGAGCGGCTGCGGGCTCGAAGCTTCGTGGTGCCCATAGGCACCAAAACCCTTCAGCCGCTTGGACCCTGGTGCTTGAAGCTGGCGGGAGCTCGTCGGTGGAGGGGATCCGGTCGCCCTGCGGGC
>JBBDYP010000073.1:0-2743 GCA_040900615.1 Solirubrobacterales bacterium
CAGCAACATCGGGAGCCGCGCCCGATAGGGCGCGCGACTGAATTCGCCCGCAGGGCGACCGGATCCCCTGCGCCGGCCAGCACCCGACAAATTCGCCCCGCAGGGTGACCGGATCCCCTCGGCGCCCGACGGTCTGCAGCCGCCCAGCTACGGCAGCAGCACGTCGTTCTCGGAGGAGGCGCGGTAGTCGCCGACGACGAGCCTGGCGTGGCGGGCCGAGGGGATGCCGGGGGCGGTGATCACGTAGACGCCGCTGGGAAGGTCCACCTGGAAAGTTCCGGGGCTGTGGGCGTAGATCGGGCCGGAGCTGGCGCTCCTCGGTCCGCGCAGCTCCAGCCGCGCGTCAGTGCTCGTCTGGTTGGCGGCGACGAGCGTGACGTCGAGCGGGGCGTCGGTGCGAATCGGCGGCTGCGGGTGGTTCTGGTTCTGCGGGATCTGCTGGGTCTTGGCCGGCCCGACTCCGATCGCCCGCGGCTGGACGATCACGCCCTTGGGGCCGATCGTGACGCTGACCCGGGCCGAGACCTGCGGCCGCGGATCGTTGGGGTGGCTCTCGGAACCGCACCCGGCCGCCGCGAGCGCCACGGCGGCGATCACTCCGGCAACCCCGGTTCTGGCTCTCCCACGGCCCATCGCGGCTGAATCTAACCGAAGGGCAAGTCGGTCACTTCAGCCGTAACGCCATCTTCACCTACGGTCAGCTCCGCGCCCGGCTCCGCCTCGCGGCGCAGGATCGCCAGCCCGATCGGGCCCAGAGCGGGGGAGACGCCGGCGCTGCCGAGCCGCCCGACCTCCTTCTCGCCGAGCTGGAGCACCGCTCCCGGCTCGGCCTGGCCGCTCAGGCGCAGGCCCCGCAGGTGGCGGTTTGGCCGCCCCTTGTAGTGGAGCCGCGCGACCGTCTCCTGACCGATGTAACAGCCCTTGGTGAAGCTGACGGCCTCCTCGACGATCCCCGCCTCCGCCGGCATCGTCTCGCTGCCCATCTCGGCGCCGAAGCGGGGGATCCCGGACTCGATCCGGACGATCTCGGCGGCCGCCGCGGAAACCGGCACCGCGCCGGCGCCGAGCAGAACCTCGGTCAGCCGCTCCGCGTCGGCCGCCGCGGCGACCAGGTCGACACCGTGGCGGGTCCCGACCGCCAGGCATGGCACGGTCCCGACGGAAGACTCTTCGCAGGCGTTCTCGGGTAGCGCCGCCGTGCCGGCGACCTCGGCGCTGCGGGGGCCGATCAGGGAGAGGATCGCCCGCTCCTCGGTCACGTCGGTGACGGCGACGTCGCGACCGATCGAGTACATCTGGAGGTGGCGGAGGGCGGTGTCGCGCGCCTGTGGCTCGGTGTCCAGCAGGATCTCCTCCTCGGCCGGTCGCAGCACGCGCATGTCCGCCTGCATGTGGCCCTTGCGGTCGAGCAGGGCGGCGTACTGGCCGTCGCCTGGCTGCAGCGACTCGACGTCGTTGGTGATCTGGCCCTGCAGGTACTCGGCCGCGTCGGGGCCGCTGACGAGGAGCTTGCCCCGGTCCGAGCGGTCGAGCAGACCGCATTCCTCCCGCAGCTGCCTGTACTGAGCGTCCAGCTCGACCCGGGTCTCGGTGCTCATCGGCCGATTCTACGAGCGGCGGTGCGCGGGCTGATTTAGATGAATCGAAAACATCTTTTAGATGTGTCAAAATCTCCGTCGGTGAAGGAGCAGGCGAGCAAGAGCGGGATCAGCCGGAGGCGTCTGCTCGGCGGAGCGGCGCTTGCGGCACCTGCCGTCGTCGGGCTGGGAAGCCTGGTCTCCGAGCGCGATCTCGGCGGCGATCGCGCCCTCGCCGGCGAGGTGCCCGGCTCGAACGGCCATGCCGGCCACGCCGGTCACGGCGAGTTCCCGCACGCGAGCTTCGCCCCCGGGCGTACGGTCGACCACGCCGCCAACGGCTTCCACCCGACCGAGCTCCTGCGCGACTTCGACCACGGCCGCACCCGGCGGCTGGCCAGCGGCCGGGTGCTGCGCGAATGGGAGATCGTCGCCCAGGACAGGGAGATCGAAGTCGCGCCGGGGGTCTCCTACGAGGCCTGGACCTACAACGGCCGGGTCCCCGGGCCGACCCTGCGGGCCCGCGAGGGCGAGAGCCTGCGGATCCGCTTCGTCAACGGCTCCGACCACCCTCACACGATGCATTTCCACGGCATCCACACGGCGCTGATGGACGGCATGCCCGGTATCGGCGAGGGCCGGGGCGGGGGGCAGATCGAGCCCGGCGAGGGCTTCACCTACGAATTCGACGCCGCGCCCTTCGGCCTCCACCTCTACCACTGCCACGTCGCGCCGCTTGCCGCCCACATCGCCCGCGGCCTCTACGGAGCCTTCGTCGTCGACCCGAAGCGGGGCCGGGGGGAGGCCGACGAGCTGGTGATGGTGATGAACGGGTTCGACACCAACTTCGACCTCTCCAACGAGGTCTACGCGGTCAACACGGTCGGCTTCCACTACGTCGACGAGCCGATCCGGGTCGAGCGCGACCGGCTCGTCCGCATCTACCTGGTCAACGTCCTCGAGTACGACCCGGTCAACTCCTTCCACATCCACGGCAACTTCTTCCACCACTTCCCGACCGGGACCTCGCTGGAGCCGACCGAGCTCACCGACACGGTGATCCAGGGCCAGGCCCAGCGCGGCATCCTCGAGCTGAAGTTCCCCTACGACGGCGACTACATGTTCCACGCCCACGTCAGCGAGTTCGCCGAGCTCGGCTGGACCGG
>JBBDYP010000074.1:0-19034 GCA_040900615.1 Solirubrobacterales bacterium
GGAGCTGCGCCCGTAAGGGCGCGCGACTGAATTCCCGCGGAGGGGCATCGGCTCCCCTCACGCGCCGCCGTCAGGCCGTGCGACCCTGAATTCCCGCGGAGGGGCATCGGCTGCGCCCGCACGTACCCCGGCTCGAGTCAAGCCGCCGCGTAGCGCAGCGGCGGACCCTGGGCGACGGTGCGATAGAGCCCCGCCAGGGTGAGGCTGCCGACCAGCCCCCGGTAGGGCTCGTACGGCGCGTAGAACTCCTCCACCTCGGCGACGGTGGCGCGGCGGCCGAGGCCGGCGAGGCGGCCGACCAGCTTGATGTAGCTGAGGTCTCCGGCCGGCAGCGAGTCCATGTCGCCGCGGCCGAACAGGCCCAGGCACTGGACCGTCCAGGGGCCGATCTGCGGCATCGCCAGCAGGCGGCGGTCCGCGGCCGCGGTCTCGATCGCGCAGCGCCCGCTCGCGACCACGGCGGCCACCCGACGCAGCGCCACGGCGCGGCTCGCCGCCAGGTCCATCGACTCGATTTCGGCGGGGGCGCGCGCAGCGATCGTCGCCGCGGCGGGAACGTCGCGAAGCGCCTCCCGGCCGTCCCCCAGTCGCGGCCCCCAACGGCCGACGATGCGGCGTTCGATCCGCGCCGCGCGGTCGGCCTCGATCAGCTGCTTGACGACGGCCGAGGACAGTGCCTCCCAGGGCCACGGCCGGCGCCGCAGGCGGAAGCGGGGCATCCGCCGCAGCAGCGGGCCGACCAGCGGGTCGCGGCGGAAGCGGCGGTGGAAGTCGCCGAGGTCGTCGTCGACCCCGAGCGCGAAGCGCATCCGCTCGATCGCGATCCCGAGCGCGTCCCTGCTCGCCGGGGCGGGTTCCGCGGCCGTCGCGGCGACCGGCAGGGTAACCGCGGCCGGGTCCACCCGCTCGGCCCGCAAGCGGACGCGATCGGGTACCGGCTGCCACGCCCGCACCAACACCGGGCTCCCCCCGACGTGCAGCAGCCGCACGGCAACCCCACCATGAACCCGCAGCGTCCGGTCGTCGCTCCCCCTCCCCAGCCGAAACGGCGACACCGGCCGCACCTCCACCTCCAAGTCGACGGGCCGATATGTCGACCCATGGGCGACTTTTCGGCCCACCGGCCGGCTGTTAGCGGCCGAGGAGGTGGACGTCGACCAGGAAGGAGCGGCTGGCGACCACGTTGGGGCGGTCGCGGCGGCGGCCGAGGCGGCGGGGCGAGCGCGTCCTCGAGCCCGCCGCGCTGACGGCGCGCACGGCGGCCACGGTCGCGGCGCCGGCCAGGACCCCGCCGGCGGCGGCGATCGCGGCGGTGCGCACCTCCGCGCGCAGGACCGGCAGCGACGACGCGGACGGCTCCTCGCATGGGAGCGGCAGCGTCCGCACCGCCTCGGTCGCGTCGCGCGGCTCGGCGTCTTCCTCGGCCAGGATCTCGCCGTCTACGTCGAGGTCGCTCACCGGTTCGACTCTAGCGAGGCCCCAGGTCGCTTCCGGGAGGGGCCGGCGCAAACCGCGGAAGTTGCGGGCTTCAAGCCCGCAACGAGCGCTCGTAGAGACGGTAGCGCTTGACGACCTTGCCGCCCATACCCTCCATCGCCCGGTTCATCGGCTCGTTCGTCTCCAGGATCCAGCCCATCTCGCCGCCGGTGATCGCGCCGGGCCGGGCGGCCGCCTCCAGGTGCTTGAGGTAGAGGCCGGCGGCGACGCCACTGTGGCGGTACTCGCGCTTGACCCCGAGGGCGAACACCCGCAGCTTGTCGACCTTGCCCTTCCCCCGCAGGAACCTGAGCCAGCCGAACGGCAGCAGCCGCCCGTTCAGCTTCGCCATCACCTGGTTGACGTCCGGCAGGGTCAGGGCCGCCCCGACCACCTCGCCGTCCTTTTCGGCCATGAAGGTCCACTCCTCGTCGAGCACCTGCTTCAGGTTCTTGGCCTGGAACTCGACCTCGGCGTCGGTGATCGGCACGAAGCCCCAGTTGTCGCCCCAGGCCTCGTTGTAGACGTCCATGAAGCGGCGCACCTCGGCCGCCATGTCGCGCTTGCGCATGTTGCGGATCTCGATCCCTTCGTCCTCCAGCGCCTTCTTGGCGGCGGCGTGGATCGAGGGATCGAAGCGCTCGCCCTCCTTCAGGTCGCCGAGCTGGAGCTCCCACATCAGGACGTCCATCGTCTTCTCGAAGCCGCAGGCCTCGATCAGCTCGCGGTAGTAGGGCGGGTGCCACGGCTGCAGGATCATCGGCCGGCGCTCGTAGCCCTCGACCAGGATCCCGATCTCGTCGTTGGTGGTGAAGTCCATCGGGCCGAGGATGCGATCCCGCCCCTTCGAGGCGGCCCACTGGCTCGCGGCGTCGACCAGCGCCCGCGCGACCTCGGGGTCATCGGCCGTCTCGAAGAAGCCGAACATCGCGTCGCTGCCCCCCTGGTACTCGTCCCAGCGGCTGTCGACCTGGGCGCTGATCCGGCCGACGGGCTCGCCCTCGCGCTCGGCGACGAAGAACTCCACCTCGGCGTGCTCGAAGTACGGGTTCTTCCTCCGATCGAGGAACTGCATCCGCTCGAAGACCAGCGGCGGCACCCATTGCGGCTGCTCGCGGTGGAGCCGGAACGGGACCTTGACGAAGCGCTTCAGCTCGCGGCGGCTCCGCACCGGCCGTATCGAGACGCTTGCCATGTGAGCCGCAACCTACACTCTGGTCGATGAGCGAGACCGCGAAGGCTCCGGTCGACGTCTTCGACAAGGCGCGCAACCACGACCGCCTCGAGCAGCTCGAAGCCGCCAAGGAGCATGACCTCCTCCCCTACTTCCGCCTGCTGACCTCCCAGGCCGGCCCCGTGGTCGAGATGGAGGGGCGGGAGACGATCATGCTCGGCTCCAACAACTACCTCGGCCTGACCGGCGACGAACGCGTCAAGCAGGGTGCCCGCGACGCTCTGGAGACCTACGGCACCGGGGTCACCGGCTCGAGGCTGCTGAACGGGACGACCCCCCTGCACCTCGAACTGGAGCGCGAGCTGGCGGAATGGATGCGGACCGAGGACGCGATCGTCTTCACCACGGGCTACCAGTCGAACCTCGGCTGCATCGGCACCATCCTCGGCCCGGGGGACACGGTGATCTGCGATTCCGGCGACCACGCCTCGATCCTCGACGGCTGCCGGCTCTCGGGCGCCAAGCTGCGTCCCTTCCGCCACAACCGCATGGACAAGCTGGAGAAGATGCTCCAGCGCGCCGCGGAGGACGGCGGCGGCGTGCTGGTGGTCGTCGACGGCGTCTTCTCGATGGAGGGCGACGTCTGCGACCTGCCGCGGATCGTCGAGCTCTGCCGGGCGCACGGGGCGCGGCTGATGGTCGACGAGGCCCACGGGGCCGGCGTCCTCGGCGCCCGCGGGGCCGGCGCCAGCGAGCTCTTCGGCCTCGAGGACGAGGTCGACCTGCGGATGGGGACGTTCTCCAAGAGCCTCGCCTCCTGCGGCGGCTTCATCGCCGGCCCGGCCGACGTAATCGAGTACCTGCGGGTCTCCTCACGCTCCTTCATCTTCAGCGCCGCCGCCGTCCCGGCCGCGGTCGGCGCGGCGCTGGCGGCGCTGCGGGTGATCCGCGAGGACGGGCCGCAGCTGTTCGAGGCGCTGCTGGCCAACGCCGAGTACCTGCGCGAAGGCCTGCGCCATCTGGGGCTGCAGGTGATCGAGCCGGGGACGCTTCCCGACGGGACCGTCGCCACCACCCCGGTGGTGCCGGTGGTGGTCGGCGACGACTGGCAGGCGGTGCTGCTCTGGAAGGCCCTCTTCGACGCCGGCGTCTACACCAACGTCGCGATCCATCCGGCGGTCCCCCCGGGCGGGGCGCTGCTGCGGACCAGCCTGATGGCGACGCACGAGCGCGAGCATCTCGACGGCGCCCTCGGGACCGTCGCCAGGGTGATCCAGGACTTCCCGGGGCTTCCGCGCTCCTGACCCGGCGGTAACGGGATCTTGACATCCCCCGTCGTGGGTAGTTTCAGTCTTGTCCGGATCGGGACAAGCTCCGAGCAAGCCTGAAATTGTTGCTCTTAGCGACCAGGCCGCGCTCCCTTTCGTCCACGCCGGGTTGACGGCCGCCACCTCGGCGGCGTAGCTTGGCCTCCTCGGCGGACGACCCGGGCGGGGCGTCCGGACAGAGAACTCGGTCCGGACCAGGCCACGGTCTGTTGCCATCGGTCACCGGCGAGATACCCAGTTAACCGATTCCTTGAAGGGAGGAGTCCAGTGGACGCTGCCTCAACGGCACCCGCAACGACGATCGCAACTTCGGTGGAGGCACCGCAGCACATGCGAGCACTCGAACGAGCCAACCTCGTTCGGCTCGCCCGAGCCGAGCTGAAGCGCCAGATAGCGCGGGGAGACATGGACGCTTCCGAGGTGGTCAGCGAGTGCCCGTGGGAGACCGAGAGCATGACGATCTCGGAGCTGTTGACGAGCCAGCGCCGTTGGGGACGCACCCGGGCCCGCAAGTTCCTCGTGCCCCTTGCCCTGAACGAGAACAAGCAGCTGGGGACCCTCACGTCCCGGCAGCGCCGGCTGCTCTCGGCCGAGCTTGCGTCCCGCTCGGGGACCGGCCGCGACGCGCTGACCGTCTAGTCGCCTCAGCCGCGCATTCCACCGATCCGGAAGCTGAGGCCTCCGGAGGCGCGTTGGAATGCGCGGCGCGCCAGGAAGAAGGCGATCGCGAAGGCGACAGCGCCGACGCCGAGGCAGACGGCGAGGATCTGGTTGGCGAGGTAGAGGAGGCCGCCAACCGTGAAGACGAACACGGCCCCCGCCAGGAGGGTGGTGTGGGACCGGTAGCCGGCGAAGTGCTCACGGATTGCCACCTCCATGCCGCCGAGCCCGGCCAGAGCCACCCCGATGCCGATCGCCGTCGGGTGCTGGCCGGCGATCCCGACGATCAGCGAGACGATGCCGGCGAGGATGGCCAGCTCGGCCAGCGGGGCCGAGCCCCAGGGCGCCGGCGGCCGAACGTCGGGCGCCACGACGCGACGCGCCGGCTTCTTCGCCGCCGCCTCTCGTTCAGCGCTGCGCCTGCCCTTCCCGCTCAACGGCCGCAAGCCGCCCGGCTAACGGGCATCCCGATGAGACCTTGACCCGCCACCAGCCCATCAGCATCCCGATCGGACCGAGGCGGGGCCGCGAGTGCCAGGCGCCGCAGCCGGGCTCGCCGATGTCCTCGCGGGTGACCCTCACCCACTTGAAGTCCGCCGGCGCCGCGCGCATCCTGCGCAGCAGCTCGCGATTGCCGGTCTCCACGCGGGCGCGCTCGGCCAGCGTCAGGCGCGCCTCGGCGACCCGGTCGGCAAGCGCGTCCCGCAACCGCTCCAGCTCGCCCAGATCGAGGATCCGGGGCTCCGCCGCGGTCGCCGTGACCCTGTGGCCGACTTCGACCCGGCCGAACGCCTCTGCGAAGAGGCCAGCGAGCTCACGCTCCAGGCGGCCAACCTGTCGCCGCAGCTGAAGACGAGCGAGGCGCTCGTCGACCCCGACGGAGAGCGCCACGAAGCTGTCTCTTGCGAGCAGATCCGGCATCGTCCTGGCTTCGAGTCTAGATCAAGGCAGAGAACCCGCGGGGCGGAAACGGTTAAGCCCTCGGGTGGGCTCGACCGCGCCTCAGGAGGCCTCGACCGTGACAGCGGCCATCCACAGCGCCTCCTCGACGGCGATCTGCGGCACGCCGTTGACCTGCACGGCGGCGATCGCGATGCGGCGACTGCGGGCTTCGACCGCACATCCCTCCGCGGTGGGGCCGAACAAGATGGCCAGCGGCCGGGTCTCGTCGGCGATCGTCAGCGTCCCCTGCGCCAGCTCGCCGGACCGCCCGGCCAGCGACTCCCCTGGCGCCGAGTCGCGGATGCAGAGGCCGCCCTCGATCCGATCGGCGTCGAAGGCGCGCAGGGCGACCCCGGTCTCGACGACGGCGATCGTGATCGCGTCGACGGGAAGGCCGCGGCTCTTGAACGCCCCGTCGTGGAGCCGGTCGAGGGCCAGCTGCTCGACCGGGGTGCGGGTGCGGTCCGGGTCGAGCCCGATCTGGCGGAAGAAGACGCGGTAGGCCCAGGGGATCGGCCGTTCGCGCAGGCGGATCGCGTGGGCACCGTAGAAGCGGTTGGAGAGGTCGCGGAGACGGCGGCGCACCGGTTCCGGGCTCCTCCCCGGGTGGCCGTCTACATCCACCCAGGCGACGCCGAGCCCGGGGAACTCGGCGGCGATCCGCGGCGCCACCCATCCCTGCTCGGGAGCGGGGTCCCAGCCCAGCTGCGGATCGGTCGCCCCCCGGCCGCTCATCTCAACCCGTTTCCGCCTCCCGGCTGGCCGCCAGCAACCGGCGTACCCGCGCGCTCAGCTGCGCGACGCTGAGGTCGAGGCTGGCGCCCTCCAGCGTCCCCCCCGGATAGGCGTAGGCGAAGGTCGGGCAGCCGCCGACCCGGTAGAGGCTGGCCACCGCACCGTCGCGGTCATAGCCCACCGGCATCCCCCAGCCATGCTGGCGGATCAACTCGCGAACGGTGTCGCGATCGTCGCGGACGTCGACCGAGAGAAAGTTCACCCGTCCACGGTAGCGCCGGAACACGGTATCGACGGCATCCTGCTGCGCGGCGCAGCTCCCCCCCTTGGTGAACCAGAAGGAGAGCACCAGCGGGCGGTCGAACAGGTCGCAGACGCGGATCGCCCCGGGGGTGGAGATCCCGCAAGCAGGATCGCGGACGGCGTCGCCGGGACAGGGGACAGCGGCTGCCTCGCAGTCGTCCTGGGCGACGTTGGCATCCCCTTCGAGCCGCCCGGCCGCATCCGGCACCGCGAACTCCGGCAGCGGCCAGCGGTCGGGCAGGCGGTCCAGTCCCAGCGTGCCCTCGCCGCCACCGCCACTCAGCGTGTTGAGGGTGGCGACGGCGACCAGGACGAGGAAGAGCAGGCCGACGGCGATCGAGTAGCGGTCCTTCATCGCTCCTCGATCCAGACCAGGACGGCGGGGAGGACGACCATCACCCCGAGCAGGGCGGCGGCGAGGTCGACCACGGTGACGAAGCCGAAGTCGCGCAGCATCTGGATGTCGCTGGCGATCAGCACCGCGAAGCCGGCGATCGCGGTAATCCCGGAGGCCACCACCGCCGTCCCGGTGCGAGCGTACGCCCGCCGCAGCGCCTCCGCCACCGGACTGCCGTGGCGCTCCTCGTGGAAGCGGCCGGCGAGGATCACCCCGAACTCGGTGGCGATCGCGATCGTCAGCGCCCCCAGCGCCGCCGACATCGGGTTGAGCGGGATGCCGCTGAGCCAGAGCACGAGCGAGGCCCAGCCGGTCGCCAGAACGGTCGGGACCAGCGGTATCAGCGCCCGGGCGAGGGAGCGGTAGACGGCGAGGAGCGCCAGCGCGACGGCGATCAGGCCGGCGAGCGTCAACCAGTAGCGGCTGGCGGAAAGGTCCGCCGCCGATTCGGCGGCGATGACCGGCAGCCCCGCGAGCTGAACCTCGACCCCCGGCGGCGGCCCGCCGGGGGTGCCCGGCCGGCCGATCTCGGAGCGCACGCGGTCGATCAGGTCCTGCTGGTCCTCCAGCGACTGGGCGCGGATCCCAAACGAGATCAGCGCCGCGTGCCCCAGCCGGCCTGTCCGGGGGTCGATCGGGGCGACCTGCCGCAGGGCGTAGGGCGAGAGCGCCGCCAGGGTCGCGTCGACCCCCCGCTCGGTCACCCTGCCGCCGCGGGTGAGGAAGTCCGAGAGCGCGGGCCCCGGGCAGACGTCGGCCTCGAGGCAGCTCGGGTTCTCGCCGCTGAACCCGTTCGCGCGCAGCACCCGTCGCTTGAAGGCCGCCATCCATTCGACCACTGCGGGATCCGTCAGGTCCGGCGCATCAACAGCGACGTCGAGCTCGCCGGAGACGCCGGTGGTGTCCTGCAGCTCGTTCAGGTTGCGCACCGCCGCCAGGTCCTGAGGCGCAAGCGAGCGGATGTCGGAGACGGTGTCGATCTGGGTGCCGGCGCCCCAGCCGACGATCGCCAGCGCGAGGCTGACGCCGAGGACATGCCTGGGGTGAGAAATGGCGAGGGACCGGAGGCGCTCCGGCGGGCGGGTCCTGCCGGAGCGGCATCCCCCACGGTGCTCGGCGCTGGACGCGCCTCCGCGCCGCGGGGGACCCCCGCCCCACCGCCACCCGCCCGAGGAACCATCACTCCGATCGCCCTTACGCCGAAGACTGAGAGCAGCAAGACCAGCGGTCAGCGCAAGAAGGAAGGCGACCCCGACGCCAGCGATGAGCAGCAAGCCGAAGGTACGGACCATTGGAATTGGGGAGAGCTGTAAAGCGAGGAAGCCCGCTGCGGTTGCGAGGCACGCGGCGGCTATGGTCGGGCCTCCGGCCGCGGCGGCGGTCCCTGCCGCCTCGGCGCCCCCGGCCCCGCCGGCGAGCGCCTCGTCGTAGCGGGCCTGGAACTGGATCGCGTAGTCGACGGCGAGGCCGATCAGGATCGGCAGCGCCGCGACCGAGGCCATCGTCAGCGAGCCGCCGGTCAGGCCCAGCAGCCCGAAGACGATCGCCGCTGCCGCCAGCGCCACGCCCAGGGGCAGCAGCCGCAGGCGGGAGCGGAAGACGAGGAGCAGGGTCAGCGCCATCACCACCAGCGCGACCGCGAAGAGGGCCAGCAGGGCGTCCTTCAGCGCCCGCGCCAGCCCGTCGACGATGACCGGCGCGCCGGAGACTACGTAGCTCCCCCCGCGCAGCTCGAAGCACGGTGCCGGCCTTCCGTTCTCGGCGCAGGCCCGGCGGGGGGTCGTGTCGTGCACGGCGGCCTCGATCAGCGCCAGCGCCCGGTGGCGGTCGGACTCGCTCAGGTCCGGCTTCAGCCGCACCACGATCTGGGCCGAGCGGCTGTTGGGGAAGAGGTAGGCGAGGCGCGCCTTCGGGGTGCCCCGCGCCCGCGCCAGGTCGAAGACGACCGTGGCGACGAATTCTTCGTTGTCGATGCTGGGTGCGGTGGTGATGCCGTAGCGAGTGGCGACGGCGAGGAGGAATTCGCGGAACTTCTGCGGCGGCACCCGCTGGGCCAGGCGGCGCAGCTGCCGATCGATCTGGACAACGGCCTCGTTGAGGAAGGTGGCCGGCCCGGAGACGAACTCGACCGGCTCCAGCTCGGCCAGCTCCGCGCAGGGTCCCGGGATCGGCTCTGCCCCCTCCGGCACCTTCGCGGAGAGGCACCCCTCCAGCCGCAGCAGGTGGAAGATGTTGTCGGTGAGGATCAGCTGCGGCAGTTCCCCCTTCGCCAGCACCACCACCGGTTCTTCCCCGAACTCCTCCCGCACCCGCTGCGTCGCCTCGTAGGTCGTGCTGTCGCTGTCGGCCAGCGTCCCGACTCCGGCGTCGGTCGGGATCCGCGTCGCCCCCACCGCCGCCACAACCGCCAGCAGCACGCTGACGGCAAGCACCACCCGGGCGTGCCCGGCCGCCCACGCCGCGACGCGGCCGAACCACGGCCCGGCGGTCAACTCAGTCCATCGAGAGCGGGCCGCTGACGTCCGCGTTGAGGAACTGGTTCACGAACGGGTTGCTGGAGTCGAACAGCTCTTCTTTCGGGCCCGACTCGACGATCTTGCCGCTCCAGAGCACGGCGATGAAGTCGGCGATCCGCCGCGCCGTGCCGAGGTCGTGGCTGATCACCAGGTAGCAGCCGCCGTTCTCGGCGTGGACCTCGCGGATCAGCTCGCAGAGCAGCGCCGTGCGCACCGGGTCGAGGCCGGAGTCGGGCTCGTCGAACATCACGATCGCCGGTTCGAGCACCAGCGCCCGGGCGAAGCCGGCGCGCTTGCGCATGCCGCCGGAGAGCTCGTTCGGCATCTTGTAGGTCGCCTCGGCCAGCCCCACCTCCTTGAGGCGGCGGTTGACGATCTCCCCGATCTCCTCCTCGCCCTTGTCGGTGTGCTGGCGCAGCGGGAAGGCGGTGTTGTCATAGATGTTCATCGAGCCGAAGAGGGCGCCGTCCTGGAACAGCAGGCCGAACTTTTTGCGCACCTCGAAGAGTTCGTCGTCGGTCATGTTCGGGATCGACTCGCCGTGGACGAGCACATCGCCGGAGTCCGGGTACAGCAGCCCGACGATGTGCTTGATCAGCACGCTCTTGCCGGTCCCGGACGGGCCGAGGACCATCGATACCTGGTCCTCGGGGAGGCCGAGGTTGAGGCCGTTGAGGATCCGCGCCCGGCCGAACTGCTTGACCAGGTCGATGATCTCGATCGCGTCCTCGCCGCCGTGGTCGCGCTTGCGGCCGGTGTGGAACCGGTAGGGATCGTGCTCCGTCGGGTCGACGCCCGGGATGATGAAGTCGCGGCCCATCACGGCGCCGTCCTCGCTCACGTAAGGGCCGGAATCGACCTCCGTCTGGGTCCCGTCGTTGCTGCGGTTCTCGTCGTCGATCGACACGCTCAGCCTCCTATTGGCGCCCTCGGGTTGGCCCCCCAGAAGACAAGGGTCCCAAGCATCCCGATGATGTGGACTAAGACGATGTTGAGGACCATCGACTTCGCGGTCGCGGTCCCCACCCCGACCGGCCCCCCCGAGGCCGTGTAGCCGTAGTAACAGCCGACCAGCACGATCGCGGTCGCCATCACCATGCCCTTGACCAGGCTGAAGATCAGGTCGGGCGGGTTCTGGAACATCCAGAAGATCAGGAAGTAGCCGCCGGAAGAGACGTCGCCGATCTGCTGGACGACGGCGAGATAGCTGGCCAGGTACATGATCCCGATCCCGACCAGGTACATGAACGGGAAGGAAATCCAGGCGGCGAGCAGGCGGGTCGCGCAGAGGAAGGTGACCGGCGGCACGCCCATCACCTCGAGCGCGTCGATCTCGTCGGAGATCCGCATCGCCCCCAGCTCGGCGACGATGCCCGTCCCGACCTTGGCCGCGAGCATGTAGCCGAAGGCGTAGGGCATGATCTCGCGCAGGTCGCACCAGGCCGAGAAGACGCCGGCATAGGCGGGCGCGCCCTGGGCGCGCAGCAGGTAGGCGCCCTCGATGCCGCACTGCAGACCGAGGGTGAAGACCAGCCCCCAGATGATCAGGGCGGAGCCGAGGACCAGGATGCCCGCCTGGCGCAGGCTCTCGCCGAAGAAGCGCAGCACCCGGCCCGAGTAGACGAGGCCCGCCACGCGCGAGCCGAAGCGGGCGATCTCCCCGAAGGAGTCGAGCCAACCGCGCGGGACTGCCAGCCAGCCGCTCATCGGATCGTCTGCAGCTCCGGGTTGGTGGCAAGCAGGGTCTGGGTGAAGACGTAGTTGAAGGCGAAGACCCCCATGAAGGAGATCACCACCGCCTCGTTGACGGCGCGGCCGACGCCGGCGGCGCCTCCGGACGCGGTCATCCCTTTGTATGAGCAGACGACTGCGATCAGGGCGCCGAACAGAGTGCACTTGATGACCGAGCCCCAGAGGTCGGTGATCGAGGCGTTGGAGAAGAGGGTGGCGAAGAACCCGCCGAGTGGCTGGTTGTAGAGCATCTCGGTGAGGATGCCGCCGCTGATCCCGAAGACGAGGGCGTAGATGTCGAGCAGGCCGGTGATCAGCATCAGCGCCAGGAAGCGCGGCACGACCAGGTTCTTGATCGGGTCGACCCCCAGCACCTGCAGGGCGTCGAGCTCCTCGCGGATCTTGCGGGCGCCGAGGTCGGCGGTGATCGCGGTGCCGGCGACACCGGCGACGACGACGGCGGTCACGAAGGGGGCGAACTCGCGGATCGAGGCGAGGACGAAGAAGCCGCCGAGGCGATCGAGCGCCCCGAACAGCGAGAGGAAGTTGGCGGCCTGCAGCCCCGGAGCGCCGAAGCCGAAGGCCACGGTCGAGACCAGCAGCGGGAACCAGCAGAGCTGCAGCGCGAATAGGAACTGGCCGATGAACTCCTCGCCGTAGGGGTACGGCGGTTTGACCGCCGAGACGATGGTTCGCGCGGTGAGGATCATCATCTCCCCCACCTGTTCGAACAACGACTTGGCGGGCAGGAACGCCCTGTTGACCGCGGATCCGACCATCTGCTCCTCCATCGAGCTGCGCCCGCAATGCGCGCGGCGCCCCACTCGTGGTCTGAGTTTAGGGGATGGGTCAGCCCCAACCATTAGCCCAGTGTTGAGATCCGGCTAACCCGCTCCCGGCGTCCCGAAAGGCCCGTGGATGCGGGGAAACCCCATGGTATGTTCGGGCCGCTTTGCGGGGGACCGGAAGACATTCCCGGCGCACCTGCCTCCGAGCCACCGCGACCGGGTTCGCCGCGGTGGCGGTGGCGGCGCTGCTGGCCGCCTGCGGCGGGGAATCGTCCTCGGACGCAAATGAGCCGGCGGGGACCTACCGGGTGAAGGTGACCGAAGCCAGCTTCCCGGCCGAGCAGCGCCTCGGCCAGACCTCGCTGATGCGGCTCGGCATCCGCAATAGCGGCGACAAGACCGTTCCCGCACTCGCCGTCACCATCAGCGTCGGCGGCAAGGAGGGCAGCAGCTCCTCGCTGCCGTTCGGGGTCCGCGACCCACAGCCGGGACTCGCCCAACCCGACCGCCCGGTCTGGGTGCTGGCCGAAACCTATCCGCGGCTGGCCGGCTCGTCGGCGCCCGGCGGCGCCACCACCTCGAACCGCAAGACCTTCGACTTCGGCCCGCTGAAGCCGGGAGCGACGACGGAAGCGGTCTGGAAGCTGAGCGCGGTCAAAGCGGGCAAGTTCGTTCTCCTCTACCGGATCGACGCCGGCCTCAGCGGCAGCGCCAGGGCGGAGACCGTGGGCGGCGTCGCCCCCGGCGGATCCTTCGTCGCCGAGATCACCGCGGCGCTGCCGGAAACCGAAGTCACCGACAGCGGTGAAGTCGTCGAAATCGAAGTGCCGAAGCGCAAGAGCGGCGGCGAATAGCAACGGGCCACGCGGGTAGCGTTGAGGGCATGCGACGACCGTCAGCAGCCCCGGCGCTGATCGCGCTCCTCCTTTCCCTGGCACTGCCCGCCTGTGGCTCGGCCAACCCCCCGGACCGCAGTGGCGAGCCGGCCGCCCGGGCCGGCGGCGTGGCGCTGAAGCGGATCGGCAGCTTCGACCAGCCGGTCCACGTCGCCGGGGCGCCGGGCTTTCCGAAGCTGCTCTACGTCGTCGAGCAGCAGGGACGGATCGTGGTCCTGCGCGGTGGCCGCCGCCTGGGGCGACCGTTCCTCGACCTGCGCGCCGCGGTCGGCTTCGACGGCGGCGAGCGCGGCATGCTCTCGGTCGCCTTCCCGCCCGACTACCGCGCCAGCAAGCGCTTCTACGTCTATTACACGGGGAACGACGGCAGCATCCGCATCGACGAGTTCAGGCGCCGAACCGCGACCCGGGCCGCCCACGGCAGCAGGCGCGCGGTGATCCGCATCCCCCACGCGGAGAACGCCAACCACAACGGCGGTCAGATGCAGTTCCTCGGCGACCTCCTCTACTTCGGCACCGGGGACGGCGGCTCCGGCGGGGACCCGCCGAACAACGCCCAGAACAGGGAGGTCCTGCTCGGCAAGCTGGTGCGGATCGACCCGCGCCCGTCCGGGGGGCAGCCCTACTCGGTCCCGGGGACCAATCCTTTCGTCGGCCGGCCCGGTCGCGACGAGATCTACAGCTACGGGCTGCGCAACCCGTTCCGCTTCTCCTTCGACACGGTGACGGCGCCCCGTCCGCGGATCGCGATCGCCGACGTCGGCCAGGGGCAGTTCGAGGAGCTCGACTACACCACCGTGGCCGCGGCCGGCGGCGCCAACTTCGGCTGGGACGCGTTCGAGGGCTTCGCCCCCTACTCCGAGGACAACAGCGGCACCCCCGACCCCGGCGGAACCGTCAAACCGATCTTCGCCTACAGCCACAGCCGCGGCGGCAGCAGCTGCTCCATCATCGGCGGCTACGTGGTCGGGGACCGCAGTCTGGGCTCTCTATATAGGCACTACGTCTACGCGGACCTCTGCGAGGGACAGCTGCGCAGCCTCGTCCCGCACCTGAGACGGGCCAGCGGCGACCGCAAGCTCGGCCTCGCGGTCGAGAGCCCGTCCTCCTTCGGGGAAGACGAGCGCGGCCGCCTCTACGTGTGCTCGCTCTCGGGGCCGGTCTACCGCCTGGTTTCGCGCGCTGCGCCCAGAGATGGACGCCCGGTTCGAGAAGGTGGATGAGCGGTTCGAGGCTCTGGGCGCCCGGTTCGACGCGATGCAGCGGCTGTTCATCGCCGCCTTCCTCACCTTCCTCCTCACCAGGCTCTGACGCCCACGAGCCGGGGGAGCCGGCTACTCTTGGCTGACCAGCCAAAGGGTCGACGAAGGGAGCACCCAGTGGAGAGTGGAACCGCCGAGACGAGCACGAAGACGAACGGGGCGGCGAACGGCGCCGGCGCCGCCGCGGGCGAGCGAATCGAGGTCCACAACCCTGCCACCGGAGAGCTGATCACGACGCTGCCGGTCGACTCGCCGCAGGCGGTGGCCGAGACCGTCGCCCGGGTGCGCGCCAACCAGGTCGAGTGGGAGGCGATGGGGATCGAGGGCCGCTACCACTGGCTCGGCAAGCTGCGCGACTGGCTGCTCGACAACAGCGACCGGGTGCTGGACACGATGCAGCTGGAGACCGGCAAGGTCCGTGCCGACGCCTCCAACGAGCCGGTCTACCTGGCCGACCTGATCAACTTCTACGGCTCCAGGGCGGGCAAGTTCATCGGCGAGGAGAGCGTTCGCCCCCACTCCGCGCTGCTCGCCACCAAGAAGCTGCGAATCCAGTACCGGCCCCATCCGGTGGTCGGCATCATCAGCCCCTGGAACTTCCCGCTGATCCTCGCCCTCGGCGACGCGATCCCGGCGCTGCAGGCCGGCGCCGCGGTCGTGATCAAGCCGTCCGAGTTCACCCCGCTGGGCCTGGCCGAGGTGGTCAAGGCCTGGAAGGAGGAGATCGGGGGCCCCGACGTGCTCGATTGCGTGCAGGGCATCGGCGAGACCGGCGGGGCGCTGGTGGACGCGGTCGACTTCGTCCAGTTCACCGGCTCCGACCGCACCGGCCGCAAAGTGATGGCGCGGGCCGCCGAGACCCTGACCCCGGTCAGCCTCGAGCTTGGCGGCAAGGACCCGATGATCGTCCTCTCCGACGCCGACCTCGACCGCGCCGCCAACGCCGCGGCCTGGGGCGGGATGATGAACTCCGGCCAGATCTGCATGTCGGTCGAGCGGATCTACGTCGAGGAGCCGGTCTACGACGAGTTCGTCGCCAAGCTGACGGCGGAGGTGGGCAGGTTGCGCCAGGGCGCCGACGACGCCCGCGACCCGAAGGACGTCGGCGCGATGACCTCCCCCAACCAGACGGCGATCGTCGAGGACCACGTCTCCGACGCGCTCGCCTCCGGCGCCCGGGCGCTGACCGGGGGCAAGCGGGTCGAGGGCCCCGGCGACTACTTCGAACCGACCGTCCTCGTCGACGTCGATCACTCGATGAAGGTGATGCGAGACGAGACCTTCGGTCCCGTGGTCGGGGTGATGAAGGCCCGCGACGCCGAGGAGGCCCTGCGCCTCGCCAACGACAGCCGCTACGGCCTCTCCGGATCGGTCTTCGGGGAGAAGGAGCGGGCGGAGCGGGTCGCCCGGCGGGTCGAGTGCGGAGCGATCAACGTCAACGACGTGCTGGTCAACTACTTCGCCTCGGACGTGCCGATGGGCGGCTGGAAGCAGTCGGGAATCGGCTTCCGCCACGGCGAACCGGGGATCAAGAAGTACTGCCGCACCGAGTCGGTCGTGATCACCCGCTTCGGCGCCAAGCGCGAGCCCACCTGGTACCCGTACACCCGCGCCCGCCGCGGCCTGGTCGGTCGAATTGCGCAGGCGTTCAACGCCCGCGACTGGAAGCGCCGCCTCGGCATGCGCGGCTGAAGTTACCCCACCCGAAAATTGACACTTTTGTGTCAGTTTCCTAACTCCGCGCCGCAACTTTCTGTCTACAGTGGCAACATGGAGGCGATGACCAGAGAGACCTGGACCGACGAGCGACTCGACGACCTCGCCAAGCGCGTGGACGAGGGCTTCCGCGAATCCCGCGAGGACCTGCGCGGCTTCCGGGCCGAAGTAAGGGCCGATTTCGCGGCCCTGCGCGGGGAGATGGACGCGCGGTTCGAGAAGTCTGAAGCCGGCATCGCCGCCCGATTCGACAAGGTCGACGAGAGGTTCGGGTCGATGGAAGCAAGCATCGATGCCCGCTTCGGCAAGGTCGACGAGCGCTTCGGCAAGGTCGACGAGCGGTTCGACAAGGTCGACGAGCGGTTCGACAAGGTCGACGAGCGCTTCGAAAGGGTCGACCGCAGGTTCGACGAGCTGACGTACCGGATCGCAGATCGGCACGACGCGCTCAATCGTCGCTTCGACTGGTTGCAGGTAACCCTCATGGCCGGGATCCTGGCCGGTTTCATCAGCTTCCTGGTTGCTCAGATCACCTGACCGGGGCGGTTCGCCCCGGGGGCTCCGGGCGGCCCCGGTAGCCTCCTTGACCATGGCCGAGCGCGATTACATAGCCGCGACCAAGGAGCGGGTAGTCGTCTTCGACGGCGGCATGGGCGCGACCCTGGAGCAGTTCGACCTGACCCAGGAGGACTACGGCGGCCTGCAGGGCAAGTGCCACGAGGCATTGGTGCTCAACCGCCCCGACGTGATCGAGGGGGTCCACGCCTCGATGCTCGAGGCCGGGGCCGAGGTGGTCGAGACCGACACCTTCCAGGGATCGCGGCTGAAGCTCGACGAGTGGGGGCTCGGCGAACATACCCTGGAGATCAACACCAAGGCCGCCGAAATCGCCCGCAGGGCGGCGGGGGAAGACCGCTTCGTGGCCGGCTCGATCGGCCCGACTGGATTCCTGCCGGCCTCGACCGACCCGACCCTGGGTGACATCTCCTTCGGCAGGCTCGCCGAGGTCTTCGCCGAGCAGGCCCGCGGCCTGGTCGAAGGCGGCGCCGACCTGATCATCATCGAGACCGCGCAGGACATCCTCGAGGTCAAGGCGGCGATCTTCGGCGCCCGCGAGGCGTTCAAGCTGACCGGCCGCACGCTGCCGATCCAGTGCAGCGTCTCCCTGCTCCCCAACGGCGGCAAGATGCTGCTCGGGACCGACATCCAGTCGGTGTTGACGACGCTGACGGCGCTCGACGTCGACGTGATCGGGCTCAACTGCTCAACCGGGCCCGAGGACATGCGCGACGCGATCCGCCTCCTCGGCGAGACCAGCCCGCTGCCGGTCCACTGCATCCCCAACGCCGGGCTGCCCCTGCAGGGGCCCGACGGCGAGACGATCTTCCCCGAAAAGCCCGAGCCCCTGGCGGCCACGCTGGGCGAGTTCGTCGAGCGCTACGGCGTCGGCATCGTCGGCGGCTGCTGTGGGACCACCCCCGAGCACATCGCGGCGATCCGCTCCCGGGTCGACGGGCGCGTCCCGGGTGAGCGGCCCGCGCCGGGGCCGATCGAGGTCTCCTCGATGATGACCTCCACCCCCCTGGTCCAGGAGCCCCGCCCGACCCTGGTCGGCGAGCGGGTCAACTCCCAGGGATCGCGCAAGGCCAAGGAGCTGCTGCTGGCCGACGACTACGACGGCCTCGTCCAGGTGGCCGAAGACCAGGTCGAAGGCGGCGCCCACGTCCTCGACGTCTGCGTGGCGCTGACCGAGCGCTCCGACGAGGACGAGCAGATGGCCGCGGTGGTGAAGCGCATCTCCCTCACTCAGCCAGCGCCGATCCAGGTCGATTCGACCGAGCCGGAGGTGATCAAGGCAGCGCTGGAGCAGATCCCCGGGCGGGCGATCGTCAACTCGATCAACCTCGAGGCCGGCCGCGACAAGGCCGACGTCGTCGTGCCGATCGCCAAGGCCCACGGCGCGGCGCTGATCGCGCTGACGATCGACGAGGTCGGGATGGCGAAGACGGCGCAGCGCAAGGTCGAGATCGCCGAACGGATCCGCGACATCGCCTGCGGCGAGCACGGCCTCGACCCCGAGGCGCTGATCTTCGACGCCCTCACCTTCACCCTGACCACCGGGGATGAGGAGTGGCGGCCCTCGGCCGTGGAGACGATCGAGGGGATCCGCCGGATCAAGGCCGAGATCCCCGGCGTGAAGACGTCGCTCGGAGTCTCCAACGTCTCCTTCGGCGTCTCACCGCGACCCCGCGCCGTCCTCAACTCGGTCTTCCTGCACCACTGCGTCGAGGCGGGGCTGGACCTGGCGATGGTCAACCCGAACCACATCACCCCCTACGGCGAGATCCCCGACGACGAGCGCGAGCTGACCGACGACCTCGTCTTCAACCGCCGCGAGGACGCGCTGGAGCGCTTCATCTCCCACTTCGAGTCCAAGGGCGAGGAGGCCGAGAGCGAGGCCGCCGACCCAACCGCGGGCATGGGGCCCGAGGAGGCCCTGCACTGGCACGTCCTGCGCCGCAAGAAGGACGGGGTCGAGGACTGGATCGACCGCTCGGTGGAGGAGATCGGCGCCGTCCCGACCCTGAACGAGGTGCTGCTGCCGGCGATGAAGGAGGTCGGCGACAAATTCGGCGCCGGCGAACTGATCCTGCCCTTCGTCCTGCAGTCGGCCGAAGTGATGAAGCGAGCCGTCGCCCAGCTCGAGAACTACCTGGACCGGATCGACGGCCACACCAAGGGCAAGGTGGTGATCGCCACCGTCTTCGGCGACGTCCACGACATCGGCAAGTCGCTCGTCAACACGATCCTCACCAACAACGGCTACACGGTGATCGACCTCGGCAAGCAGGTCCCGGTCGACACGATCATCGAGGCCGCGGTGGAGAACGACGCCGACGCGATCGGTCTCTCGGCCCTGCTCGTCTCCACCTCCAAGCAGATGCCGACCTGCGTCCAGGAGCTGCACCAGCGCGGGCTCGAGTTCCCGGTGCTGATCGGCGGCGCCGCGATCAACCGCGACTTCGGCCGCCGCACGCTCTACCCGAAGGGAAAAGAGTCCGACGAGGTCTACGAGCCCGGCGTCTTCTACTGCAAGGACGCCTTCCAGG